>CANIID010000131.1 GCA_947467315.1 Betaproteobacteria bacterium
AACGGAAACAACATGCGGATCAGTTCGTCCTTCTGCGCGTGGCTGAAGCTCGACAGATTCGGCAGTTGATCCGGCAATTTGTCCATGGCTCACAGCATACGGTACGCTCCCCTAAAGTACAATCATTTCCCTCACGCTGAATAGAGACGAATTTTCTTTGGAATCGCGTGCAGCGGCAGCACACGGTCGGCCGCATCCAGTTTGATCGCTTCTTTTGGCATGCCGAACACCACGCAGGTTTCTTCGTCCTGCGCCAGCGTGCGCGCGCCTGCGTCGCGCATCTGTTTGAGGCCGTGCGCGCCGTCGTTACCCAGCCTGTCATGATGACGCCCAAGGCATTTTTGCCCGCCGTTTTCGCCACCGAGCGGAACAACACGTCCACCGACGGGCAATGGCGGTTGACCGGCGGCCCCGGTTTGACATCCACGTAATACAGCGCGCCGCTGCGCTTCACGCTCATTTGCTTGCCGCCGGGCGCGATCAACGCCAGCCCCGGCAACACGCGGTCATTGTCGCGCGCCTCTCTAACTTCAATCTGGCAGATGTCGTTAAGGCGTTGCGAGAACGCGGCGGTAAATTTTTCCGGCATGTGCTGCACCACCACAATGCCGGGCGTCACGCGCGGCAGCGCCGACAAAATCGCCTCCAGCGCCTGCGTGCCACCGGTGGAGGTGCCTATGGCCACCACGGTTTCGGTGGTTTCGCGCATCGCCGTGGGTGCCGCAGGCGCTGCGGGCATACGCTGGATGGGCCCGGTGACGGACAACGGCTCCGGTGTGGATTTCAGTGCGCGCACATTCGCCCGTGCTGCGGCCTTCACCATCTCCACCAGACTCTCCGAGGTCTCGAGCAGAAATTCGCGCGCACCTATCTTGGGTTTTTCCACCACGGTGATCGCCCCAGCCGCCAGCGCTTGCAGGGTGGTATCGGCGCCGCGCGCGGTCAGCGTGGAACACACCACCACCGCCGTCGGCCGCTTGGCCATCACCTTCCGCAAAAAGGTAATGCCATCCATGCGCGGCATTTCAATATCCAGCACGATCACGTCCGGCCACTGCATCTGCATGCGCTGCATCGCAAAGATCGGATCGGCGACCGCGGCGATCACATGGATCATCGGGTCTTTCGACAGCACGGCGGTAATCACCTGCCGCACCACGGCGGAGTCATCGACGACCAGTACATTGATTTTAGCCATGGCCTTTTACCCTCAACGCTTGCCAACCGGCGGCTGCAGCGCTGCCTTCTTCAGCCACACGTCGCCGCTCCACAGATCCAATATCACGTTGCGATGTCCTTGTCCGCCGAGGTCTTCCGCCTGCAATCTGAAGCCATGGCGCTGCACCAGCTCGCGGCCCACCTCGATGTTGCGCGCGGAAATGTCGATGTGACGGCGTGGTTTATCGCTGGAGTGAATCTGGTGAAACATTTGCCCGCCGCCAAACAGTTTGACCTGATATTCGCCCGGTCGCGATTTAGTCGTCTGCAACTCGTTCATGAACATCAGGATCACCTCTTCCGCATAGCGCCCGTCCAGCCGCTCATCGGGACGCCGCTGCGGACGATGCGGCAGCATGTAGTGGCACATGCCGCCGATACGCCGCTTGGGATGCCACAGCGTGATCGCCACGCACGAACCCAGCAACGTGCGGATGCGGGTTTTCTCCTCACCGAAGTAAAACTCGCCAGGCTGCAAAAAAATCTCCAGGATGTCTAGTGGCGCATCCATCTACGCAGGCTTCCGGTAGATTGAAGGGGCCAGCGCTTTTACGGTCCCCACCACGCCGTTGAGGCTTTCGGAATGCCCGATCAGCAGATAGCCGCCAGGCCGCAAACACGACAGCACCCGCGACACCACCTGCTGCTTGGTGGGAATATCGAAATAAATCATCACGTTACGCAAAAAAATCACATCGAACTCGCCGAGCGCCGGCAGCGCCTGATTCAGATTGACCTGACTGAAGCGCACGCGGCTGCGGATATGCGGCGCCACCAGGAACGTACCGTCCTGCGCGCCGACGCCCTTCAGGCAATGCGCGCGCAGATAGTCGCGCGGAATACCCAATGCCACCAACATCGCAAGCATGAGCAAGATACCGCCGAAAGCAAGCGCCAGACGATAGCTGATCTTTAAATTTTCATTTTTCATTATGAAGGGAATCCTTTCAAGTGGTGGTTGGATTTTCGAATGACGGCAAGCGATTTAATACTGGGCAGCCAGTTGGTCGCCAAATCTTCCGTGCTCGCACAATGGACGATGCCTGTTACAGGCCAAATCCGCCGAGTCCTGCCATGAGTGACATGCGCAAGGCAAAAGCAAATCCCAATTTGGCGCCTACTTGCATATCGGAAATAAATCTCATCGTCGCCGCCGCTTCAGTTAGTAGCATTTATTTTATATAAAAAAACACAATAAAATCATATAGTTAACAAATGAACCCTATTTGACGGAGTGGCAGCCGCCTGATTGGACGTCAAACCGCGTTGTCGCTTTGTCGCGCGTCGCGTGCCTGCAAATTGTCATTTCCTCGATCGTGCCCCGTCTGCTGCGGTCACAGGCGCTCCGCCACTACCGCCTTTCCAGCATTCTGTGCTCGAGGGCGGGCCTGTCCTTGGATGTCTCGCTGCCCACCGCCTTTTGCACCAGCGCCGGCACGTCCAAAATCAGCGCCACTTCGCCGGTGCCGAGGATGGTTGACCCGCTGATGCCGGAAAGTTTTTCGAACAGTTTGCCGAGCGGCTTGATTACGGTCTGATACTCGCCCATCAGCGCATCGACCACGAATCCCGCCTGCATGCCCGCGTATTGCACCACCACGATGTTCTCGCGCTTACTCGGCTCACCTTTGGTTTCAAAAACGTCGCGCAACCGCAGCAGCGGCAGTACTTCGCCGCGCAGGTTGATGTAGCCGCTTTCGCGCACGCGCAATCGGTCTTGCTGCGAAAGCTCAATGCACTCGAACACCATTTCCAGCGGCACCACGTAAGCGGATTTGCCCACGCCCACCAGGAAGCCGTCGATGATGGCGAGGGTCAACGGCAGGCGCAGCACGATGGTGGTGCCGATTCCCGCCTCGCTTTCGATGTTGATCGTGCCGCGCAGTGCTTCGATGTTGCGCTTGACGACATCCATGCCGATGCCGCGCCCGGAGACGTTGGTGATGGTTTGCGCGGTGGAGAAGCCGGCTTCGAGGATGAATTGATAGACGTCCTGGTCGCTGAGGGGCTGATCGGCCGTGGCCAGTCCGCGTTCGATGGCGCGGGCAAGAATTTTGTCGCGATGGAGCCCGCCGCCGTCGTCGGCGACTTCGATCACGATGCTGCCGGTCTCGTGATACGCGTTCAGGCGCAGTTGGCCGCGCGGGGATTTGCCGCTTTGTGCGCGTTGTTGCGGCGACTCGATGCCGTGATCGAGCGCGTTGCGTACCAGGTGCATCAGCGGGTCGTTGATTTTCTCGACCATGGTTTTGTCGAGTTCGGTCTCGATGCCGCTGAGCACCAGTTCGACGTCTTTGCCCAGCTCGCGCCCGAGATCACGCACTACGCGCTGGAAGCGGTTAAAGGTCTCGCCGATCGGCACCATGCGCAGGTTCAGGGCGCTGTCGCGCACTTCTTCCACCAGCCGCCTCAGCGTGGAGGCGGCTTCCAGCAAATCGATATTGCCCGCACGCTTCGCGGACAAGCCCACGCTGGCACTAACGATCACCAGTTCGCCCACCAGGTTGATCAGTTCATCGAGCTTGCCCGCATGCACGCGAATATTGCTGGCTTCGAGCACTTTGTGCTGTTTGATCTGATCCTGCTTGCCGATGGCGGCGTTGACCAGCTCGCTTTGCACCATGCCTTGGTTGATCAGGATGTCGCCGATCCTTTGCGTGTGTGCGAGCGGATCAGGGTTATCGGCATTCGTTTCTTCATCGAGCCTTTGTTGCAGGCGCAGCACTTCGTCCAGTTCGTTGCGGGTTAGTACGCCGCTGGCCATCAATAGATCGCCGAGCATCGTTTTGTCTTCTGGTAAGTCATTGATTAAATTAACATAATCAGCAACCTTGCTATGCGGCGGCAGGATGCGGATGGCGCTGTCGTCGCGCACATACTCGAACGCGCCTTCGATGGTGGCTTTGTCCACCGCGCCGACGAAGTCGATTTCGATGCCGAGGTAGCAGCTTTCCGGGTCCATTGCGGCGGCGTCGGGCATGCCGTCAAACAGGGTGAAGATCGATTGAATTTCGCCCAGCGTCGCCAGGTAGCGGATGAAGGACAGCGGGTCCATGCCATGCCGCAGTACGTTGTGCCCGAAACGCACGGAGATGTGCCAGGCGTCGCTCTCCACGGTGTCACCGCCACCGATACGTTGCACATCGGCGTCGTGCGCGAGGTCGTCATGCACCTGGGGCAGCCCGGCGGCTTCGTTCTCAAGATAGCAGTTCAACTGCGCTTGCAGTTCGTGGCTTTCGGGTTGCGCGGCAGCAAAGGCGGCGGCGGAATCTTTGACGCTCAGACAGTCGAGCAGCAGCGATACGTGGTCGCCGCAGGCCAGCAACAGGGCGATCAGGTCGGCATCCACTTTGACGCGCCCGGCGCGGATGTCGTCGAGGACGTTTTCCATCACGTGGGTGAATTCAACCAGGGCGTCAAAGCCGAAGACGCCGCCGGAGCCTTTGATGGTGTGCGCGGCGCGAAATACGGCGTTGACGGCGTCGGTGTCGTGCGGGGTTTTTTCCAGCGTCAGTAACGCAGCTTCCATGTTGACCAGCAGTTCGCGGCTTTCGGCGATAAAGGTCTGTTGCGCGGCTTCCATGCTCATGGGCGGCTCCTGGGTATTCTTATGCGTCTGGCGACAGCACCACCGGGTCGCCGAAGTAGGAGGCGAGCTGGTAGCGGTCGAGTACTTCGAGCGAGGCGGCGCTGTGTTGCGCCAGACGCATGTGTTTGCCCGCTTTCACGGCTTCGCGCTTGAGCAAAATCAACAGTTGCACGCCGGCGCTATCGATCTCGTCCACGCCGGAAAGGTCTATCTCCAGTTCGCGGGTTTTGGTCAGCGCTTCCAGCAGCGCGGCCTTGGCTGATGCGGCTTCGTAGATGGTCAGCGCGCCGTTTACCGCCAGTTTGCTGGCGTCTTTGCCTGCTTCGGTGAGCGTGATGGTCATGGGATGATCCTCATTTATCGGTCGCTTCGGCTACGCTGCGCGCAGGCTGAGCCTCTTAGGGCAATATCAACTTGGTCACCGCTTGCAACATTTGCTCGGGCCGGAACGGCTTGACCACCCACGCCTTGGCGCCGGCATCCTGGCCTTCCTGCTTGCGGCTTTCGCGCGATTCCGTGGTAAGCATGATGATGGGCACGAAACGGTAACCGGGGAGCTTTTTAGCCTCGGTGACAAAGGTGATGCCGTCCATCACCGGCATGTTCACGTCGCAGATCATTAAATGGATTTTGCGGCCGTCGAGCTTGCCCAGCGCGTCTTTGCCGTCCGCCGCCTCCAGCACGTCAAAGCCGGCGGTTTTCAGTGCGATGCTGACTACCTGCCGCAGCGACGCGGAATCGTCGATAACCATGATGAGTTTTTTTGTCATGCCTGCGCCTCCCTTAAAAATACGTGATCGCTTTGCCGACGGATATTTCGCCGCCCGGCGCGGCTTGCAGATTGCCGAATTCTTCGTTGGTGGTGTACGCCGCGCTCATCTCGGCCGAAAGACGCGCGGTCAGCAGGCCCATGCCGTGCGACACATGCGAGAGTATCTGGCTAACGCGATCCTGGAATTGCAACGCCATCAGCGCGTTGGAGATTTCACCGCGCACGTCGCCGCGCTCCTGCTCCATCGACTCGATGGCCTCGGCCAGGCAATCGGTCATCGATTGAAAACTTGCCACCACCCCGCGGATGACCTCCTGCGCGCGGGCAATAGACGTGCCGTCCGCGCCGTCCTTGTCCTTACTTTCCCTAAAAGCCGTCTCCACGGCAGCATTCAGCACTTCGGTTTGTTTGGAGATTTGCTCGCTGGTCTCCGCCGTGCGCGCCGCAAGCTGGCGCATGTCGCCCACGATCACCGCAAACGGCGCGCCGGCCTCGCCCGCGCGCGCGGCTTCAATCGCGGCATTCAAGGTGAGGATGCGCGTTTGCATCACAATGCCGCGCACTTCGGCTGCGTTTTCCCGGAGGCTGGCCGCCTGCACGCCGATGTCGCGCACCATATTGTCCTTGCTGTCTTGAAGCTGACGCAACGCATCAACCAGCCCGTCGAGATCGGCACCGCTGCGCGCGATGGTGCCCAATACACCATCGCGTCCGTCGGTCATACCCGCATCCATCAAATTACTGGATTCGAGTACTTTTTCGAGCTTTTCGGTGATGCCGGCGAAGGTGCGCGTGATTTCAGCGACCGCCGCGTCCGCCGTACCACGCGACGTATCCACTTGACGCTGCCACACCGGCAGCGTCTGTGCGCACAAATCCCGCATATTGCCAACGGGCGCAGCAGCGGCTTGCGTCGCGGCATCCACCGCCGCGGCATGCGCGCGCGCCAGCAGACGCCCAACCCAAACGGCGGTGGCCAGCAACACCACGCCGCACACCACACTGGCAACACTGGCCCGGGCCAACACTACCAGCAGCAAAAATGCTAAAGCGCCCAACATCAGTGGCAACCCAAAATAGCGGTTCCATCGCTTTTGCGGCTCCGGCTCTGATGCAGCCGCCGATTGCCTGGATTCCGTGAAACTGGGTGCTGCCGGCTTGCTCTGCCTCATTCCGCTCTTCCTCCCACACGTTGGCCCATCCAAGTATCTGATTTTTTTCAGATTTGCCACTGTTTCCACTGCCGAGCGTAACGCCGCATATTAACGCGGCATATATATTACGCCAATTCGCGTCTGCTACCCTCACAGCGCTGAAACAACCGTGATCGGCGTGGGGCAATCAGCGCGTTTGGCAGGCCCCAGATTATGCCGCGCTGCCAACGAGCGCAGTGACCTACGCCACGCCGCTACCCAGCGTTTACAAAAAATTCACAGCCTGGGAGAAGACTCGCCGCCAAAAATAAGGCGCGCAGGGTTACGCGAGCCGACAAATGCTTTAGGGAAACGCGGATTTAATCAGAAATTCTGCCAACGCCGTGAGAGCGATAAGCGTTCGGCAAGGACAGCCCAACACGAAGAGCGAAAATGAAACCGCCGCAGCCGATTCAAGTCAGTTTTGCACAAGCGGAATACGCCCAGAAGAAAAAGCGCACGCGGCGCGAAGTGTTTCTGGAAAAGATGGCGGAAGTGGTGCCGTGGGCTCGGCTGGTGAAAGTGATCGAGCCGCGCGACCCGAAGAGCGGCGGGCACGGGCGTCCGCCGAGAGGCTTGGAGCGGATGCTGCGCATGTATTTTGTTCAGCAATGGTAGGGGATGCCCGACGAAGCGGTCGAAGACGCCATGTACGACTCGCAGGGCTTACAAATTATTCGTCCCCCATCGTCGCTGCATGGCCACGTGTGTTTGTGTTGGGCGTCGCAAGCTCAGCCCATTAACCTACACATTCCATACCCAACGGTGTTCCACACGATCCCGTTCCTGAAACGCCGCTATCGCCGCCGCGTGTTGCAAGGTTTCGTCTATCTCGTCGCGCCCGTCCAACAGCGCCGTGCGGCGTGACGCTTCCAACTCGAATGTCGCAATGTGTCCGCCGGCATCGCTGATGCTGTTGCCGGAAAGATCAACCGTCAGCACGGTTTCTTTTCGCGCCGCGAGTTTCTGCACTTCATCCAGCGGCAACACCACCGGCAGTATGCCGTTCTTTAAACAGTTCTCGTAAAAAATACTCGCAAAGCCCGGCGCGATAATGCAGCGGATACCGAAGTCGAGCAGCGCCCACGGCGCGTGCTCCCGTGAGCTGCCGCAACCGAAATTCGACCCGGTGATGAGTATGCGTGCATTTCGATACGGCGCTTGATTCAACACGAACGCCGGGTCTTCACTGCCGTCCGGTTGATAGCGCCACTCGCTGAACAAACCCTTGCCCAAGCCCGTGCGGGTTGCCGTCACCAGCCAACGCATCGGGATAATCGCATCGGTGTTGATGTCGGCGCGCAGCAGCGGCGCGGCGATGCCGGTGATCTTTGTAAAAGATTCCATGGCGTCAGTTCATCAATCGCCGCACGTCGGTGATTTTGCCGCTTACCGCCGCTGCGGCCGCCATCGCGGGACTCGCCAGATGCGTGCGCGCCAGTACGCCCTGCCGTCCTTCAAAGTTACGATTCGAGGTGGCAACGCAGCGCTCGCGCGCGCCTACCTTGTCGGCATTCAGCCCCGCGCACATCGAGCAGCCGGGCTCGCGCCAGTCAAAACCGGCGTCGGTGAAGATACGATCCAGCCCTTCGGCTTCGGCCTCGCGTTTGACCGTCATCGATCCCGGCACCACCATGGCCTGCATGCCTTTCGCCACCCGCCGCCCGCGCAACACACGCGCAGCTTCGCGCAAATCCGACAAGCGGCCATTGGTGCATGAACCGATGAACACGCGATCCACGGGGAGCCCTTCGATGAGCATACCCGGCGTCAGCCCCATGTAGTCGAGCGCCCGCTGCATGACCGTCCGTTCGCCGCCGCTGGAAAGACTCGCCGGATCCGGCACGCGGCCATCGACACTCACTACTTCCTGCGGCGTGGTGCCCCAGGTGATTTGCGGCGCAATATCGCCGGCCTGAAACACCCTTTCGCAGTCGTAAGTCGCTGCATCATCGCTCGCCAGAGTACGCCAATAGGCCAGCGCGTGCTCCCAATCGACGCCACGAGGCGCGTACGCGCGCCCATGCAGATAGGTAAAGGTGATGTCATCCGGCGCGATCAGTGCCGTGCGTGCGCCGCACTCAATAGCCATGTTGCACAGGGTCATGCGCGATTCCATCTCCAGCGCCTGCACCGCCGAGCCCCCGTATTCGAGCGCATGCCCGGTGGCGCCGCCGATGCCAATGCGGCCAATCAGATAGAGCACCATGTCTTTTGCCGTCACCCCCGCTCGCAGGCTGCCGTCGAAACGCACGCGCATGCCGTGCGGCTTACGCTGCACCAGCGTTTGCGTCGCCAGCACATGCTCGACCTCGCTGGTGCCGATGCCCCACGCGTAGACGCCGAGCGCCCCCACCGTACACGTATGGCTGTCGCCGCACACCAGCGTCATCCCCGGCAACGCTATCGCCAGTTCCGGCGCGACCACATGCACAATGCCTTGCCGCGGATCGCCAAGGTCAAACAACGGGATGCCCGATTGCCGGGTGTTGTCGCGCAGGGCTCGTATCAATTCAGCGCCGCCCGGCACGGTGTCATCAGTGCGGCCACGCGTGGTTGCCACCAGATGATCCTGCGTCGCGAAGGTAAGCTCAGGGTTGCGCACCTTGCGCCCCGCCAGCCGCAGGCCATCAAACGCCTGCGGGCTGGTGAGATCATGCAGCACGTGGCGGTCGATATGGATCAACGAACGCCCGTCACCGAGATCAGCGATGACGTGGCTGTCCCACAGCTTGTCGAATAAGGTGCGTGCGCGCATCGATCTAATCTTCAGACCGATAGCGCTGCTCGAGCTCGTAATACTGCGGAAACCCGACCAGACGTTTGAGCTCGTCAAAACTCACCTCGTCTGACTTCTCGCCTTTCGCCAATGCACCCAGCGCCTGCTGCATCGCGCGTACCGCGGTCGAAATCAGCACCAGCGGGTACGCCGCTATCTTGTAACCCAGCGCTTCGAGTTCACGCGGCGGCAGCACGGGGGTTGTGCCGCCGCTGACCATATTGGCCATACACGGGCGCGGTATCGCGCGGCAAAACCCTTCCATTTCTTCGCGTGTTTCGGGTGCTTCCAAAAATATAATATCCGCGCCTTCATCGACAAACATGCGGCAACGGTCGAGCGCCTCGTCAAAACCCAGCACGCCCCGTGCATCAGTGCGTGCCATGATCAAAATATCGTGATCGGCGCGCTCATCCACCGCCGCGCGGATGCGCATTTTCGCCTCGCCGCGCGACACCACCTGTTTGCCGCGCGTGTGGCCGCAACGCTTGGGGCTCACCTGATCCTCGATCATGATGCCGGCGGCGCCCGCCTGTGCATATTCGCGCACCGTGCGGCGCACGTTGATGGCATTGCCGTATCCCGTATCGCCATCGCCGATTACGCACAACGCCGGCGCGGCGGTGCAAATACTGCGCAATTGATCGAGCATTTCGGCGAACGAAATCAAGCCAGTATCGGGCTGCGCCAGCCGCGCCGCCGACACCGCAAAGCCGCTCATCAGCGTCAAGGTAAAGCCCGCCTCATGGATTAGGCGCGACGTCAGCGCGTCATAACAGCAAGGCATCGTCAGCAAGCCGGGGCGATTGAGTAATCGGCGCAGCAGCGCCGCCGGCACGTCATTTAATTTATCATCAGTCATGCGGTGTCACTCCAGACAAGCATCTGTTTTTCTCAAGTCTAACGGATTCTCACACAATACAACTGCGTCGCGGCACACCGTGACGCTGGATAAATCATGAACGAAACGCAAACACTCGCCCGCTTTCTCGTCAATTCCCGCTACGAGGATATTCCGCAACCGGTGCGCCACGAGGCCGCGCGCGCACTGCTCAACTGGGTGGGCTGCGCGATAGGCGGCTCAGGCCACGAAACCATCGATCGCACGCTGGCCGCGCTGACGCCCTTCGCGGGCGCGGCACAGGCGAGTGTGCTGGGCCGCAGCGAGCGGCTCGACATCCTGCACACCGCGCTGCTTAACGGCATCAGTTCTCACCTGCTCGACTTTGACGATACCCACGCGCGCGCCATCCATCCCAGCGCACCGGTGTTGCCCGCGTTGCTAGCCTATGCGGAGTGGAAAGGCATTTCCGGCGCGGACTTGCTGCATGCGTTTATTCTGGGTGTCGAGGCCGAATGCCGTGTCGGCCTGTCGGTTTATCCAGAACATCACGACATCGGCTGGCACATCACCGGTACTGCGGGCACCTTCGGCGCCGCCGCTGCCATCGGCAAATTGATCGGGCTAACCGAACAGCAAATGACGTGGGCGCTGGGCATCGCCGCCACGCAGGCCTCGGGCCTGCAGGAAGTGTTCGGCTCCATGTCGAAAAGCCTGCACCCCGGCCGCGCCGCGCAAAACGGCATGTCGGCGGCGTTGCTGGCCAAGCAGGGCTTCACCAGTTCGGAGCGCGCCATCGAGGCGCCGCGCGGTTTCGGTCATGTGCTGTCCACAAAATTTGACCCAACGGTGGTCACGCATGAACTCGGCGAACATTACGAGTTATCACTGAACATGTACAAGCCGTACGCCTGCGGGCTGGTGGTACACGCGGCAATCGATGGCTGCCTGCAACTTCAGCAGGAACACCACTTGAAGCCGGAGGACATCGACGCGATAGCACTCACCGTGTGCCCGCGCACCCTGCAACTCACCGGGAATAAAACGCCGAGCACCGGCCTCGAAGGAAAATTCAGTGTTTACCATGTCGCGGCGGCGGCGATTGTTTTCGGCATCATCAGTGAATCCCAATTCAGTGACGCCTGCGTGTTGGACCCGCGCGTGATCGCGTTGCGTGCGCGCGTGACCGCCACGCCCGATGACAAACTGGAAAGAACGCAGGCCACCGTCACCATCCGGCTCAAGGATGGCCGTAGCGTCAGCCGTCACATCGAACATGCGCTCGGCACGCTGGGGCGCCCGATGCGCGATGCCGATCTTGAAACCAAGTTTCGGGGATTAACCGAAGACGTTCTCGGCGCGACACAAACCAGCGAATTGATCGCGCTGTGCTGGTCGGTTGCATCGCTGCGTGATGCCGGCGAGATTGCACGCACGGCGGCACGCAAATAAATAACCTCACTCCATGCGGATGCCGGCGGCACGGATAATTTTGCCGGTGCGCGCCATGTCGGCTTTGATCAACGCAGCGAATTCTTCGGGCGTGCTGGTCACGGCTTCAATGCCGGATTTGAGCAACCGTTCACGCGTGTCGCTCATTCGCAGAAACGCCACCGTCTCGGCGTTCAGCCGCGTGATGATCGCGGGCGGGGTTGCCGCCGGCGCGAACAATCCCAGCGTTGATTCCGACGCGGAGCCGGGCAAGCCTGACGCCGCCACCGTCGGCAACCCCGGCGTAAGCACCGAAGGCCGCGCTGATGTCACTGCCAGCGCACGCAGCCGCCCCGCGCTCACGAACGGCGCCGCCGCCGTGGCGGTTGCGAACATCACCTGCACGCGTCCGCTCACCACATCATTCAGCGCCAGCGACGCGCCGCGATAGTTCACCTGCACCAGGTTAACGCCGGCCATCGCCTTGAACAGTTCACCCGCGATGTGATTGGAATTACCGGAGCCGGAGGTTGCATAGTTCAGCACGCCGGGTTTTTCTTTCGCCAACGCCATCAACTCCTGCACCGATTTAATCGGCAGCGCCGGATGCACCACCAGCACATTCGGCACGGTGGCCGCGAGCGTCACCGGCGCGAAATCCCGCAGCGGATCAAACGGCATGGTGTCGCGCATGAAAGGCGAGAGCCAGATCACGATGCCCACCAACATCAGCGTATGACCATCCGGCTGCGCCTTGGCCACGATTTCGCCGGGGATCAGTCCGCCCGGCCGGTTATCGATGACGACCTGTTGCCCCATGCGCGCAGTCAGGCCGCTCGCCACCATGCGCGCGGTGAAATCGCCCGCCCCGCCCACGCCGGACGCAATCATGCGGATGGGTTTGCTCGGGTAGATGAGCTGTGCGGCGGCCCCGCCGACGCAAAGCGCCGCGCACACCCACGCCACCACACACGCGCGCAGGTTCACCGCTTACTCGTGGCAGGCGGTGCCATCTTGTTGCGCGGCGAAGTGCAGCAACGCCGTCGCGCACGCGGCAGGATCGCTGGTGTTGATCGCGTGATAACTGGTCGGCAGGCGTATCACCTGTGCGTGCGGCACATTCGCCTTGAGCAATTCGATTTGTTCGTCGCCGGCTATCGGCCCTGCCGTCGGAAAAATACCGAGCATCGGCGCCTTGATGCGCGACAGATGCGGCACGGTATTCACCGACGAGGCAAAAGCATACATCGCAATCAACACTTCAACGTCGGCCTGCCCCATCTCGTCGACAAACCACTTCATCATGCCGGGATCGGCATCGGGCCGAAAACGGCGCCCCGAGTTCGACGCTTCCGCCCAGCTGCGCGCGCCCATCTTGCGCAAGGCTTCCGCGCGGCTGCCGTGACCGTAGGCCGAGGCCTTTTCATCCTTGCCGTGCAGATGCATCGGCGACGACACAATGGTCAGCGAACGAAACAGTTCCGGCCGCTGCGCCGCGAACATCATGCCGAGAATGCCGCCCAGCGATTCACCGCAGTAATGCACCGGTGCGCCGCCGAGCGCATCCACGATCGCGCTGAAATCATCGACGTAGACATCGAGATTCACATCCCGCTGCAAATCAAAATCACGCGACGACAAACCCAGCCCGCGCAAATCCGGCCGCACCACCTTGAAAAAGCGGCTGAGATACGGCACCCAGCTAAACCACACGCGATGTGAGCGCGAAAAACCGTGTTGCAACACCAGGTATGGCGCGTTTTTCCACGGGTCGGTGTAATCGTCGATGACGTAATGCAGTGTCGGCTTACCCGGTCTGGTCAGGTGCGGCATTTATTTTCCTTTCGTCGGTTTCAAACCATGCCCCGCTGCGCGCGATACAAACGCGTGCATCTAGGGCTACAGCGGCAGGCTAGAATGCACTTTACATCAACCTTCTGCCCGAAGTCGAAAAGAGCATGCGGGAAACGCATGCCCGTTCCACGTCGCGGATTGCGCAATGCCTTCATGACCGACAAATCACCCACCGAAGCCGCCAGCACATCTCTCGACGAGACGGAGGAATCACGCCGCTTTCCGTACTGGCGCCGCAATCTGCAGACGCTGCCGCTGGCGAACTTGCTCACCTCCATGGGCTTTGCGCTGTCCTTTCCCTTTCTGCCGCTGATGGTGCGCAGCCTGGGTGTGCAGGATCACTTGGAAACCTGGATCGGCAACATGATGCTGGTGTTTTACATCATCAGCTTCCTGTGCGGCCCGATCTGGGGCGGACTCGCCGATCATTACGGGCGCAAGATCATGGTGTTGCGCGCCATGCTGGGCATGGGGATTTTCATGTCGCTGATTCCCTTTGCGCCCACGCCGCTTTGGTTCGCCTGCCTGTTTTCGCTGGTGGGATTTTTCAACGGCAGTTCGATGTCAGCCCAAGCCTTGTTAGTGGCGAATACCCCGCCCGCCCGCATCAGCGGCGCACTGTCGCGACTGCAATCCGCGATGCTTGTCGGCCAGACCGGCGGGCCGGCCCTGGCGACCACCCTGGTGGCCGTGGTGGACAAGCCGCACTGGTTGTTCTGGATCAGCGGCGGCATGCTGTTGACTGGCGGCATGCTGGTGATCGTATTCGTGCGCGAGATCAAGCAACTTGCACCAGGGCCGTGGCGGCCGCAGTGGATAGGCAGTCTGCGCGCGCTGCTGGCGGTACCGCGCATCGGCGCGCTTTATTTGCTGGGCTTTGTGTTCGCGGTATTAAGCTCAGGCAACATCACCATACTCAGCATTTACGTGCTGCAATTGCCGGGCGGCGCGGACGCGGCACTGGCCTCCAATGCCTTCTGGGTGGGCGCGGTGGCGATGGGGTTGAGCGTTTCCAGCGTGATCTCGCTGTCGTTGTGCGGACGGTTACTGGATCGCGTGGATCCGGGGCGCGTGCTGATTTACGCCACTGCCGCCGCCGG
>CANIID010000132.1 GCA_947467315.1 Betaproteobacteria bacterium
CTTCCGCCTTTGGTGTATGCACGTAACCGCCGGCGGAAGGCGCTGCGCTTTTCCGCCCTACGAAAAACTATTCCAGCGGATCAAACGCACTCGGCCCCATGCCGTAAAAATACAGCACCGTGCCTTCTTCCTTGGTCAACCCGAAGTGGCCTTGATTCGCGGGTTCGGTGAACCAGGTGCCCGCCGTGTGGCGATGAAGTTTGGATTCGTCGTATTTGTCGCCGTAGCCGATGTAATGCACGCCTTCGAGCACCATGGCGTAGCGCGCGTCGGGGTGTTTGTGCGCGAGCGCTTTGCTGTGCGGCGGCCATTTGGTGGCGTAGATATAGGGCCCCGGTTTGTTGGGGTGGCCGAACAGATAAGCATTATGGCGGCCGGATTTATTCGGCTCCCACCGCCACTCGGAGATGTGTTTGAGTTCAACACCCGGCGGCAGTGCGTTTGCAGGCAGGTCCATGGTGAGTCTCCCGTGTCGCTGGTTTATTGTGGCGGTATTCCGGCAGCCACCGCAACCTTGCGATAGCGCTCGATTTCTCTCGGCAGCAGATCGGCAAGTTGCGCAGGCGTGGCGATCCAGGCTTCCGCGCTTTCGTTGTCGAGAAATTTTTTCAGTTCGGGGCTGATCAGCGCCTTGTTGATCGACGCGTTGATGAAGTTTAGCCGCTCGGCAGGCATGCCCGCCGGCGCGAAGATGCCCCACCACAATTCATAGCTGTAGCCCGGCACGCCGGATTCCGCGATCGACGGGATGCCGGGCATCAGGGGCGACGCCTTGGCGCCGCTCATGCCCAGCGCGCGCACGCGGCCCGCGCGTAATTGCGGATTGACCGCCGCGGCGCTGGCGATCACCACTTCGACTTCGCCCGACGCGGCGGCGGTCATCGCGAGCGAGATGCCTTTGTAGGGGATGTGAATCATCTTCGTGCCCGCAGCCATATCAAACAGCGCGCCGGAAAAATGGTTATTGCCGCCGATGCCGGAAGAACCGTAGTTCAATTTGCCGGGATTCTTTTTCGCCAGATCAACAAATTCGCGCACGGTTTTCACCGGCAGCGACGGATGCACCACCAGGATCAGCGCGGATTTGCCGATGCCGCCGACAGGAATGATCGCGCGCGCCGGATCAAACGGCAGCTTCGCACGCACCGCTGCCGTGCCGGTGTACGACGAGGTGTGGCCGAGCAGCACATGGCCATCCGGGTCGGCCTTGGTCACTTGCTCGGTGCCGATCATGCCCGACGCGCCAGGGCGGTTATCGACCACCACGTTGCGTTGCCAGATTTCGGTGAGCTTGGCCGCGACCGTGCGCGACATGATGTCGATCGAGCCGCCTGCGGCATAGGGCACAATCATCTGCACGTTGCGCGCGGGGAATTGTTGTGCGGCGGCGTTGAAGCTTGCGCAGACGGCTATGCCGATGAGCGGCTTGATCCAGGTAGGGCGGCGAGTGGCATGCGACATGCTGAGAATTCCTGTGATGATACGGATAATTAAAATATTGTGTATAAACAAATACTTACGTAGATGTCGCGTGGGTAGAATACCATTTTAAACGAGCATTGCCTTAAGTTCGCGCGCGCCCCGCGCCAGCATGGTTTTGGCGTGGATGGTGAACCAGCGCACGCCTTGTGCTTTGAGTTCACGGCCTTCTTCCCACAGGTGCAGATTGAAACCGACGACCGCGTGCGGGTTCGTTGTCTTGTTCGCGATGCTGATGATTTGATCCACCGCACGCCGCACAATGGGATGCTGATTCTCACCAGCGTGGCCGAGATCGCGCGCCAGATCGCTGAGTCCGATCACCACAGCGTCCAATCCGTCAACGGCAATAATCTCGTGCAGATTTTCAATCGCGACCGTGGATTCAATCATCGCCACCACCAGCGTGTCCTCAAAGCGTTTGCCGCGCGCCGTGCGCACGGTCTCCACCGCCTCGCGCGCGGCGGCAGCGGTTTCGACACCCGGAAACTGGATGCCGCCGACGCCGCAATCGAGAAAGCGCGTGATGATCGCTCGCTCGCTGGTCCACGGCCGAAGCAACGAGGTGATGCCCGCCGCGCGCGCCGCCCGTGCGAGTTCTTCCGCGCGTTCAAAACTCGCCGAGCCGTGTTCGCAGTCGATAAACGCGACATCAAAGCCCAGCGCACCCGCGTGCTCCACCAGCGCCGCCGACGAAAAGTTTGGATTGAACACCATCACCGTGCCGCCGTTGCGGAGTTTTTCTTTAACTTTGTTCATGGCGTTTTCTTTGCGTCACCCAGCTCGGTCAGCAGGGCGTCCAGGTGTTTGTATTCCTCCTGAAAAAATTTGAGCGTGCCGGCGGCATTGAGATAATCATCGGACCACTGGTTCTTGCGCGCCGCTTCGCGCCACTCCGCTGTTTTCACCATCGCGCCGAGCGCCTGATCCCAGTAAGCGATTTGCGGCGGCGTCATCGCATTGGGGCCGACCACGGCACGCCAATTGGCGGATACCGCATTCACACCCAGCTCCTTCCATGTCGGCACGCTGGACACCTCGCCGCCGACGCGCGCCGGCGCAGAGATCGCAACCATACGCAGCTTGCCGGCCTGCACGTGTTTCCATGCCGAGGTGGGTGTCGCCATCGCCACATCCACGTGCCCGCCGAGCACCGACAGCGTGGTTTCGGCGGCGCCTTTAAACGATACGAACTTCACGCGTTTCAGATCAACGCCGGCGGCCTTCAATACCGTCGCCGCCGCCACATGGTTGCCACTGGCGCGATTGGTAATCGCGAACGTCAGCGATTCCGGATTCGCGCGCAATTGCGCGATCAGCGCCTTGCCGTCCTTGATCGGGGAATCGGCTTTGACCGACATGCCGATATATTCGCTGCTCATGCGCGCCAGCGGCGTGACATCGCTGAAGGTCAGCGGGTGGCTGCCGATGATGCGGTTGGTTAGCAGATTGGTGAGCGCCATCGAAATCGCGTGGCCATCCCCGCGCTGATTCAGATACGTCATCGCAATCGCGTGCCCGCCGCCGGGTTTGTTGACCACGGCCATCGGCACGCCGGATTGGCGTTTTTCATGCAAGGTCTGAATCAGGCGCGCGGTTTCGTCGAGCGGCCCGCCGGGCGGCGTGCCGACGATGATTTCTACGGGCTTGTTCGGCTGCCAGTCGGCGGCCTGCGCGCCAACGTTCATCCACGCGGCGCAGACTGCCTTGACGACACGCACCCATATTGAAAATCTCATCCGCGCTTGAATTCCAGAATATCAAACTGCGGCCCGCGATCCACCAGGTAAATCAAGCCGCGATCATCCACATCCACGTCATTGGTCATCGGCCCCGCATTGCCGCGCGCGGGCTCGGGGATGTAGTAACCCACTTCTTCCGGTGCCGACGGATCGGCCAGATCAACAATGCGCAAGCCCCCGGCGAACCAGGTGCAATACACCAGCGTGCCGTTTTTCATACGCTCGAAATATTGATGCGCGCCGAAGCGGCCAGGTGTCGCGCGTGACCACGGCGAATCGAGTTCGCTGGCGGTATAAATCGACAGCGGCTTGATGTTGGCGAGGTCGGTGGCGTCGAACACCCACAGGCAGGCATGCGGACGGCCGCGGCGCTTGGCGTTTTCTTCGGCGCCGTGTACGTGGTCTTCTTCGTCGATGGCCA
This sequence comes from Betaproteobacteria bacterium, assembly GCA_947467315.1. GTDB lineage: Bacteria > Pseudomonadota > Gammaproteobacteria > Burkholderiales > SG8-41 > UBA5216. The sequence goes on from CANIID010000132.1 coordinate 3,643, forward strand.
CCGCGATGCGTTTGCCGCCGATCAGCTCCGGCATTTCGCGAAAGGTGTGCGTCGGTTCGGCAAACGGCGGATGGTAGTTGTATGAACCCACGGTTTTCGGATGGCGGATATCGGACACGTCAATCACGTACGCGCCGGCCATCCAGCAGCCCGCCCACATCAGATTACCCACGCGCAGCGCGTGGTGCAGGCGGTTGCGCCGCCCCGGCCAGGTGGCCTTTTCGCCGCCGGCGGTGTGCTGGCCCGGCATCCACCAGCGCGACACTTCCTCGGGTTTCACCGGATTGCGGATGTCGTAAATCATCAACATCGCGCCGAGAAAGCCGGGCATTTCCGTCGAGATATAAACGTAGTTCGCATCCATATCAAAGCGATGTACGCCCTTGCCGCCGGTTTTGGTGAACGACAGCAGCTTCGGCTTAGTCTTGTCCTTGATGTCGTAAATGCGAAAGCCGCCCTGATCGTACGGGTTGCGCTCGGCTTCTTCCAGCGCGGGGATATCCGACTCTTTCAACGAGAACATCGCCGCCAGTTCGGCGTGCGTCGGGTCGCGCCCCAGCGATTTTTGCAGCGCGACGCGTCCCGAGGCGAGCTGCTCGCTTTTGCGCCCCAGCGGGCTGCCGTTCTGCTCGCTGTTGACCACCATGATGTCGCCAATCACGCGCGCTTTGTGGCTGTGCGAGTTCGGGTCTTCCAGAAAAATCTGCGACACGATGCGTGGTTTGCGCGGATCGGCGATATCGAGTATCGAGGTGCCGAGTTTATTCTTGTTGGTCAGATGGCCGAGGTAGGCGTAGCCGCCCTCGACATAAACCTGGCCTGCGCCGGTGATTTCGGTGTGCGACAGGCGCGTGACGTTGTGGGCGAGGCGGTGGGTGGAGAGATCGGTCATGGCGGGTGCTCCGTATGCTGGAATAGGCTGGAGTAGGGAAACGAGGTGGCGTCGGCAATTCTACCGCTCAATCCACCGACGCAATCTTCGCGCGCGCCACGATGTCCTTCCACGTCTGAATGTCGCGCCGGTACCACTGGGTGAAGTCCGCCACGCTGGTGGGTTCGGAATTGCCGCCTTGCTTGCGTAGCTGTTCCTTCACCTCGGGGTGGGCAATGATCTTGTTCACTGCGGCGTTGAGCGTTTGCACGATGGCGGCGGGGGTTTTGCCCGCGATATAAACGCCGACGGTGGCGCCGACTTTCAGCGCGGGCAGGCCGGCTTCGGCGACCGTCGGCACGTCGGGAAACGTCGGCAACCGCCGGTCGCTGGCAAAGGCCAGCACCCGCACCCGGCCCGAAGCGAGATACGGCAGAAACGGCGTGGTATCCGAAATGGCGACCTGCGTTTCGCCGGTGGCAACCGCCAGCGACGCGACGCCGGTGCCGTTGTAGGTGATGATCTCGATGCGCACGTTGTTGCGCATGCCGAACAACTCCACCGACAGGCGCGTGCCGATGCCGCCGGCAGAGGCATTGAGCTTGGCGGGATTTTTTTGTGCCAGCGCCACCAGTTCGCGCACATTTTTCACCGGCAGATGCGCGTTGACCACCACGGCGTAGGGATACTCCGCGATGGGCGCCACCGGCTGTATGTCGGTGAGCGGATCGAAGCGCAGATTGCGAAACAGCGCGGGGTTTTGCGTGGCAGCGGTTGCATTGAAGAGTAAGGTATAACCGTCGGGCGTGGATTTCGCCGCGGCTTCGATGCCGATGTTGCCCGCCGCGCCGGGCCGGTTTTCGATCACCACCTGCTGGTTGAACGCCTTGCTCAAATGCTGCGAGATCATGCGCGCGGTGATGTCGGTAGTGCCGCCGGTGGCGAACGGCACGATGGCGCGGATCAGGCGCTCGGGGTATTCGGCGTGCGCCGGGTTTGTGGTGCCTAGCGCGGCGGTGGTGGCGATGGCAATTGCTATCCGCGCCCATTGCCATGTTGCTTTATGACGTTGCATATCATTCCCTGATTGTGATTCAACGATGTAACTATCCAGGTTCCAATGAAAAGTAGCAATTCAAAGAAACTCCTTCCCCCTGAAGGGGAAGGAACTGAGTCGTAGGTATTTCCACCAAGTCTGTCGCCTGAACCTAAATAGTCACCAACCATTTATACTTGTCGCGACAAATGAAAATATCCATCGCATCGCTGGCGGCAATCGTAACACCGGTAACACTGCTAACCCTGTTGCTATCGCGCGGTGGCGCGGCGGCGGAATACCCCGAGCGCCAACTTACCGCCGTGGTGCCGTTCGCCGCCGGTTCATCCAACGATACGGTGGCGCGCCGCGTCACGCCGCATCTGGCGAAAGTGCTCGGCCAGCAAATCATCATCGAAAACCGGCCCGGCGCCGATGGCCGCATCGGCATCGAGGCCGTGGCCAAGGCCGCACCGGATGGCTACACGATACTGTTCAGCGCCGGCGCGGTGGCGCTGATTCCGGCGTTGCGTAAAAACGTGGCGTGGGATCCGGTGCGGCAAATTCAACCGGTGGCCGCGCTGGGCGCGATCCCCTACCTCATCGGCGTTAACACCAACGTGCCGGCGCGCAGTGTCACGGAATTCATTCAACTGGCGAAAACAAATCCCGGCAAGCTTAACGGCTCCGCCGGTGGCAATTCCTCCGAGATGACCATCGCCTTGTTCCGCATCAAAACCGGCACGCGCATGGAAATCATTCCGTACAAAGGCACCGGACAGGCTGTGCTCGCGGTCGCCACCGGCGAAGCGGACTTTGGCATCATGGATGCCTCTGCGTGGCTGCCGCTGATTGCGTCCAAACGCGTGCGCGCATTGGCGGTGGTGGGGCCGAAGCGTATTGCGATTATGCCCAACGTGCCCACTACGCAAGAGGCGGGCCTGCCCGACTTTGCGGCGGGCGCGCAATTTGGCGTGTTTACCACGGGCGGCGCGCCGATGGCGGTGGTGCGCAAACTGAATGCCGACATCAACCGCGTGGTCGCCACGCCCGAAGTTACCAAGGGATTTCTCGCCACCGGTTTGGAGCCCGCCAGCACCACGGTCGAAGGCTTTACCAAGCAGTATCTGGCGGATCTGGCGATGTGGAAGGACGTGGTGACGCGAGCGAAAATTCCGATGACGGATTAAGGGCCGCGCCTCACGCGTTACTCGATGACCGCTGCCTCATTCTCCAGCGCCAGCTCGCGCAAATAGTTCACCAGATTCCGCAAAAATATCTCCACCCCGCGCGCATACGTGCCGGTCGATGCCCCCGCGTTGTGCGGCGAAATCAACACATTGGGTAAATCCCACAGCGGCGATGCCGTGGGCAGCGGCTCGGTGTGAAACACATCGAGATAGGCATGGCGCAAACGCCCGGCTTTGAGCGCGTCCGCGAGCGCGGCTTCGTCGATGATTTCACCGCGCGCGATGTTGGCGATGCCGGCGCTGGGTTTCATCAACGCGAGGCGGCGCGCGTCGATCAGGTTGCGTGTTTCCGGCACTAAGGGGCACGCGATCACCAGCCAGTCGCAGGTGGGCAATAAACCATCGAGTGCGGACGGCGGCAACACTTGATCGAAATGTTCGGCGGCTTTGTTAGACACGGCGCTGCGGCGGATGCCGATGGTTTTCATCCCTGTTGCGTGCAGCACGCGAGCGATGACGGTGCCGATGTAACCCATGCCGACGATCACCGCGGTCTGGCCGGGAATGTCCGCAGGCAAGTCTTTGCCGCGCAGCGGCGACCACTCGCGCCGCTGTTGCGCGCCCAGCCAATACGGCACGCCACGCGCGAGCGCCAGCACGCCCGCCACACAGGCCAGGCCCACGGCATCGGCTTGTGCGCCTGCGCCGGTGGTGAGGCGCATGCCGCGCCGCATGCAATCCTGATAGCGTTTTTGATCGGTGCCCGCCGAATACACCGCGATCCACTTCACGTTGCGCGTGCGCTCGATGATGTTCCAGAACGCCTGCGCGGCGGGACTTAGTGCGCTTTTTTCCGTGCCTTCCCAGATATCGCGCGAGTAGTAGGCGGCTTCGATGTTATCGATCTGCGAGGACGTGAGTTGCAGGCCGGGCGTGAAGGGCAGCAGGTCGAGCGGCTTTGGCGCGCCGGCGAGTATGTCGTTCAGACGCGGGCCGAATTCGGCGATGACTTTGCTGGAGATCAGGAGAGCAGGCATAAGGGTGTAAAAATAACCGAGTGTAAAAATAATAAATGAAAACAACTACTTACGAAAATCCGCGTCCAGCGCGTGAAGCTTGCGCCAGCGTGCATAGGCCAGCGCGATGGCGATCGCCGCCTGTACCGCCATGATCAGGGTGGTGAATCCGGACTCGTAAACCAGAGGCGGCAATACCAATCCCGCGAGCGCATGGGCGCCACTGACGTTGAGCAGGCCCGGTACCAATCCATAAAGCAGCAGCAGATAGAACAGCGTGGCCGCGATCACACGGCGCGGCTGGCGCGCCAACGCGAAGAACTGAAAGATCGCCGCGTCGCGCGCCGCGAACAGGATCAACGCAATGGGCGCCAGCCCAATCTTGTTTACCAGGCGGCCATCCAATGTTTCCATGGTGGTGCTGCCCATGGCGGTAATGCTGGTGGCGAGCGCGGCGAACAGTCCCACGGCCAGCGCGACCAGCCACAACGGCAGTTCCTGCAAGGCGCGTTGCCATTGCCGCGCCTGCATGCGCACGCGCAGGCGCTGCCATGCGCTTGCGCCGTGATTCTCGGCGAGCAGCAGGCCGTACACCAGCACCATGGCGGTGACCACGGCGCAGGCCATGATGCCGAAGAATGCGCTGGGATCATTGGCGTGGCCGCCGATGGCGAAGCCAGCGCAGTACGCTGCGGTGAACACAATGAACGACGGCAATGCCCACGGCGTGGTGCGGATTTCGAGCTCGTTGCACATCGCGCGATACGCGCCGAGCACCGACCACGCGCCGAAAGCGACAACGGAGTAGAGCAACAGGTTGATGTACGACAACGACAGACCCCACCACGTGACCGGCTTTTCCAGGTTGTCGGGTATCAGCACACGCGTCACCATCATCAGGAACAGCAGCACGAGAATGATCAGAATGCCCGAGCTGCGATTCGCCACGCCGTTGCGCGCGGCGAGCACGCCGCCGTTCAGTGCCATCGCATGCAGCATCAGCGCGCCGCACGCCATCAACGCGGCGTAGCGCGCCACGGGCAGCTTTCCCTGACTGCCGCAGACCATGAATATCACCAGCAGAATGGCGCCGCAATACCACGCAAACGACGGCGCGCCGAGTAGTTTTCCCCATGTCATTCGCCACGGGGTGATGGACGACATGCGTTGCGCGTCCCACGTGCGCTCGCGCGCCTCGTCGATGACGCTGGCGCCGGCAAGCTTCGTGCCCCACAGCAAAACTATCGCGGCATAGCCGTAGGCCGCCGCTGTCGTAAGACTGTCGAATGTGTTTTTGTCGTCACTGGCCACGATCAGCAGGACGAGCAACGTGATGACCACCGGCACGGCGATCACGCGATGCCATGAAAACTCCAGCCACAGGTTGCGGCGCAGTTCGGGATTGACCGTGTTCATGCGCGTGCCTCCGGCTGCATGGTGCGCAGATAGGATTGATGCAGATTTTCGGTTTCTTCGGCGAAGCCCGCCACCGGCGCGCCAGCGGCAATCAACTCGCGCAGCACGCGCGCCTGCTCGTGCGCGTCGCCATCAATCGACAGCAGCGCATCGCGTTCGCCAGCTTCGATCACACGCACGTGGGCGATGGCATCCAGGGTCGAGCGCCAGTTCGCTTGGGGTGCGGCGAGGGTGACGCGCACGTGGCGTTCGTTCACCGATGCGCTGGTGTTGCCCAGCAGGCGATGTTCGATCACTTTGCCCGCGCGCAGCACCAGCATGTGCGTGGAGTATTCGTCGAGCTCGGCGAGGATGTGCGACGACACCACCAGCGTCATGCCTTCGTCGCGCAGCCGCGTAAACAGCGCGGCCAGCGAGTGGCGTGCCTCCGGGTCAAGGCCGGAGGCGGGCTCATCGAGCAGCAGTACGGCGGGCGCATGCACAATCGCCTGTCCGATGGCCACACGCTGGCGCAAGCCGCGCGACAGTGCCGCACAACGTTGATCGAGTCGGTCGGTGAGATCGAGGCGTGCCGCGGTGCGTTCGACCGTGGCGGCCACGGTAGCATCCGCCACGCCGTTGGCGCTGGCGGCGTGCGCCAGACTTTGCCGGACGGTCAGCGTGTCGTACAGCCCGAAAAAATCCGACAGATAGCCCACGGTGGCATGCGCCAGACGCGGTTCCTCTAGCACGTCGATGCCGGCGACCGTGATGCTGCCGGTGAGCGGGCGGTCTAGCCCCGCCAGACAGCGCAGCAGCGTGGTTTTGCCCGCGCCGTTGGGCCCGACCAGCGCGGTGACGCTGCCGCGCGGGATGTCGAATGACACGTTGTCGAGCGCGCGCGTGCCGGGGTACAGGTAGACGATACTGTTTACGGAGATGGCGCTGCCGTTCGCTGAGGTGCGCGTCGGGATGTTCATCGGGATGCTCGTGCCGCTAATCCCAGTCGGGCGCGCGCCCCACCGGATTGGCAATGCGTCCATCGGGGCGCGCCAGTGCGTGGATGCGTTTCATCTCGTCATCATTCAGCGTGAAGTCAAAAATGTCGAGGTTCTCCGCCTGCCGTCCAGCATGGGTTGAGCGCGGTATCGGAATCACATCCGGTTGCTGCATATGCCAGCGCAGCACCACCTGCGCCGCGGTTTTGCCCTTGGCGCGTGCGATTTCGGCGATCACCGGATCGCCGATCAATTTGCCGCGACCGAGCGGACAATAAGCGGTCAGCGTCAGTCCCAGCCGATGCACCGCCGCCAGCAGCTTGGTCTGGTCGAGATAGGGGTGATACTCCACTTGCACGTTGCAGATGGGTTCCGGGCACAGGCGGATGGCGTCTTCGATCAGCGCGATGTTGCAGTTGGCGACGCCCACGTGTCGGGTTTTGCCTTCGCGTTTGGCGCGGCCGAGCGCGCGCATGGTTTCGTCGAACGGCGCCTGGTCCGGGCTGGGCCAGTGGAGCATCAGCAGATCCACGTAATCGAGTTTGAGATTGGCGAGGCTTTCATCCACCATGCGCGCGAAGTCATCGGCGCGCAGATATTCGTGCGACACCTTGGTGGTCAAAAAGATTTCATCACGCGGCACGCCGCTCGCGCGGATGCCTTCGCCCACGGCTTTTTCGGTTTTGTATTTCCACGCGGTGTCGATGTGGCGATAGCCGAGCGTCAGCGCGTGTGCGACACGTTCGCTATAGTCGTCAAGGCTCGTCTTGTCGCCGATGCGCCCCGTGCCGAAGCCGAGTTTGGGTATCGCGACGCCATGGGCGTGGAGCAGGGGAATATTCGTGTTGATGCTCGCGATCATGCTTTCAGGGTCCGTTCGCCGTTCTGGCGTTTATTTCAAAAATTCGGTTAAAACAATTTATAGTGTGTTATCTGAAGCGTGACTTCGGCAAGTGCTATGGTCGCGTCACGCCAGTCCAGCGCGCCAGCGCGGCACGCAATTCTTCGCGCTTAAAGGGCTTGGATAGAAAGTCATCCATGCCTGCGGCGAGGCATAACTCGCGGTCGCCTTGCAATGCGTTGGCGGTAAGCGCGACGATGGGAATCCTGCGTTGCGGGTGGTGCCCTGTTTCCCAGGTGCGTATTTGCCGCGTGGCTTCCCAGCCGTCAAGCTCCGGCATATTGCAATCCATCAGGATGATGTCGTAGCTGTCGTGGGTTGCCGTCGCGGTCTCCACCGCCTGTGCGCCGTTCGCGCAGAACGTAGTGACGCAGCCCAGCGTATCGAGCATGGCTTTGGCCACCGCCTGATTGACGATGTTGTCTTCGGCCAGCAGCACGCGGCAGGCAGGCCCGGTACGCGTTGCGGCGACGGCCACTTTTTGCGGCTTCGACAAGCTCGCCGGATGGGATGCGATGCGCACGGGAATAGTGAACCAGAATGTGCTGCCTTTGCCCAATTCGCTGCGTACCCCGACGCGGCCACCCATGATCTCGACCAACTGTTTGGAGATGGCGAGACCCAGTCCAGTGCCGCCGTAGCGGCGCGTGGTGGATTCGTCGCCCTGTGAAAAGGGTTTGAACATATTGTCGAGTGCCGCCGGGGCCATGCCCACGCCGGTGTCGGTGACTTCGAAACGCAGCACACAATCGGACGCTGCCGCCGACGCTGTCGTCCCGGTGCTCTCGTCCTCGCGCCGCACGTCCAGCGTCACGCTGCCTTTCTCGGTGAATTTGATCGCGTTGCCGAGCAGGTTGAGCAGTATCTGGCGCAGCCGCGTCGGATCGCCAGCGATCGTCTCGGGTGCGGTGGATGCGATATGGTAATTGAGTTGTATGCCTTTACCGCTGGCGCGCGCGGACAGGATCGACAGGGTTTCGTGGATGGAACCAGGCAGGCCGAAATCGATGATTTCCAATTCGAGCTTGCCGGCCTCGATTTTCGAGAAGTCGAGAATGTCGTCGATGATGTGCAACAGGGATTCGCCGGAGCTGCGGATGATCCGGGCGTATTCGCGCGCTTGCGGATCCAGGTTGCAGGTCTGCAACATTTCCGCCATGCCCAGCACGCCGTTCATCGGTGTGCGTATTTCATGGCTCATGGTGGCGAGAAACTGCGATTTCGCCCGCGTCGCGGCTTCGGCGACGCCTTTGGCCGCAACCAGTGCGCGCTCGGTATTTTTCTGGTCGGTGATGTCCTGCAGCAGCGCATGAAAACCGGCGACCGAGCCATCGCTTTCGTACTGCGGGATAAAGGTGTATGCGGTGTCGTATATGGCGCCCGACCGCGCAACATGCGAACGTATGGATGACACGCGCTCGCCCGACAGCACTTTCGCCGTGTCTTCGCGAAACAGCGCATGGACGCGCTCGCCATGCACCTCCAACGAGGTGCGCCCGATAATGTCATCAGGCTTGCGCTTGGTCCAAATGCAGAAGCGGTTGTTGACATAGCAATAGCGCTCGTCGCGATCGATATACGCCAGCATGATCGGCAGCGCGTCGTTCAGCAGGCGGATGCGGGTTTCGCTGCTGAGGGAATCCTCATGCAACTGCGCGAGATCGGATTGCGTTTTGGCCAAGGTATGTTTGTCTTCGATACGCTGCGTCCGTTGTTGCCGCAGGATGCGGTCCGCGCGCCGCACGACTAAAAACAAAACGCCGTAAAGCATCAGCAAAATGACTGTGGCGCCGATCAGGAAGCGCCATCCAGTGCCGCGCAGGCGCGTGACGAACGGCGTCACGTCATCGTAGATTTCGAGCACGGCGACCACTGCGTTGCCGTTACTGCGGACAGGCAGGTAGGTGGACAGCAAGTCGCGCTGCGTGACGGTTTTGCCGAACACCTCGAAAGTATCGCGATGGTTAAGCGCGGTGGACGTAGCCCCCATGACGGCAGCCTTGAAGCTCGAGTTCTCGGCTTGGGATTGGCCGATCTGCGAGAGTTCGCTCGAGTACAAGGTGCGGCCTTCAAGATTGTAAAACTTGATTTTTGCGGTGGTGCCCCCGCGTACCAGTGCTTGTGCCGATGCGTTGAGCTTGGTGATGTGCGGGTGCGCGCGCAGTTCCTCGTCGCTACGCGACGGAGCCATGCGCATCAGTTCGTGCAGGTCCGGCCATAAGGCATGCAGCAGGGCTTGGGTCAGCGTTTCATTGTTGTGGTTGCCCAGCGCATACAGCTCGCGTGTGCGCGTGCGCTCGTCCCACTGCATTAACAACGCGATGGCGATGGCGATGCAAAGGAAGCCGGCTACTGAAAAGTGGCGTAGCAGACGAAAGGGCTTGTCTCCTTCCGCGGGTGTCGGCACAGTCTTTGTGGCGCTGGCTGAACTCATGGTGATGGATTGTGTCATGTGCGCGTACGGCACGGCATGTTTTGGCCTGCGCTATTGCGGCGGGCAGTGGAGCAGTGGGGCGGCGGCAGGCTGCCGCCGGGTGAAATCCCAATAGTCGGGTTATTTGTAAGTATATGTTTTAAAACGATAATTATCGTATTCCTGATGCGTCGTCGTGCGCAACGCCCGTGTTCTCAGTGGGACTCACTTGGAATTCCCCGCCGTCACCATGAATCCGGTCTGCCATGCGCCGTCTATCGGCAGCGACGCGCCATTGATATGCGCGCTGGGGCCGCTGCACAAAAACACGCCGAACGCGGCAATGTCGGAAGGCATGATAGGCCGCTGACTGGGTTGGCGCACACTCATCAGCGTGTGCAGCGCTTTTTCGCGGCTGTCGCCGGACGCGGCCATCTGGCGCGCGATTTGTCCTTCGGCGTGCGGTGTGAGCACCCAGCCCGGCATTAGCGCGTTGATGGTCACTCCGGATTCTGCGCATTCGAGCGCGATGCCGCGTGTCATGCCGATCAGCGCATGCTTGGCGGTAACGTAATCGACGCGGTTGGGCACCGCCATGCGGCCATGAATTGACGACATATTGATGATGCGTCCCCAGCCGCGTTGCTTCATGCCACGCATTGTCAGGCGGATGGTGTGAAATGCTGCCGACAGATCGACGGCAATCGCGCGATCCCATTCTTCGACCGGAAAATCTTCAACCTTGTGGTAGTGCCGCACCACGGCGTTGTTCACCAGGATATCGACGGGACCGAGTTGTTTTTCAGTTGCCATTACCATGGCCTCGATGTCGCTGGGCTTGCCCACATCGGCGCCGTGGTACGCGACTTTGACGCCGTGTTCCGCGGCAATGGCGGCCCGCAGCTTTTCAATCGCGGCGGGTTCGCCCAGCCCGTTCATCATCACGTTGCAGCCCTCGGCAGCGAAGGCGCGCGCGAAGGCTTCGCCGATGCCGCCGGTGGAGCCGGTGACCAATGCAGTTTTGCCCTTAAGTGACCCTGACAATGCTGCTCCCCTATTGAATTGTTTTTCTGCGAGTATACTCGTTGAAACGCTTTCGGCGACTTCAATTCCCAGAGGGACGGCAATGAAGAATATTATGCCTCTCTTGAATTCTGAGTGGGTAAACTGTGGCCATATTTATCACCTTTGAAGGTTGAATTGATGACCGCCAAGCTGTTTGAAGCTGCTCTGGGAATTGCTGATCCGTGGCTTGTCGGATCGGTCGAGTTTGATGAGA
>CANIID010000133.1 GCA_947467315.1 Betaproteobacteria bacterium
CATTTCGACGAGATGCGGCGCGACTATGACAAGCTCAAGGCATCGTGGGGCGGCTTCGCGGGCTATGACCGCTGGTTCGCGCAAAAGCCGAATAACGCGTTGTTGGCGTCGGTCGCGATCTATACGCAACGCGTGCCGGCATTCGAGGCACTGCTGCGCGAACAGGGCGGTGACTTGCCCAAGTTTTTCGCGGCGGTAAAAGCGCTGGCGCAGTTGGATAAGGCGGCGCGCGATGCGGCGTTGGCGCGTTATGTGTCGGCCGTGCCTGAGACATCGGCGGCAGGCGCGCTATAATTTTCGATATTGTAGTAATTCAGCGCGGTGCGCGGCTAAACTTGCCAGAGGAGAAAACCATGAAAATCACCAGCACCAGTTTCGCCGACAACACAGCCCTGCCAGCCGAATTCGCCTTCTGCGCGCCGGATGCCAAAACGCATTGCACCTTCGGCGCCAACCGCAACCCGCAACTCACGTGGGGCGACGTGCCTGCGGGTGCGAAATCACTGGTATTGATCTGCCACGATACCGACGTGCCGAGCAAACCCGACGATGTGAACAAGGAAGGCCGCACCATCCCTGCATCGCTGCCGCGCATCGATTTCTTCCATTGGGTGCTGGTGGACATCGATCCGAAATCCACCGAAATCAAGGCGGGCGAGTTTTCCAGCGGTATCACCACGCGGGGCAAGGCGGGTCCGGGCGCGCCGCGCGGCACGCGGCAGGGCATTAACGACTACACCATGTGGTTTTCGGGAGACAGAGACATGTCCGGCGACTACTACGGCTACGACGGCCCGTGCCCGCCGTGGAACGACAGCATCGTGCATCACTACGTGTTCACGCTGTACGCGCTGGATGTGGCGACGTGCGCTGTCAGCGCCAAATTCACGGGTGGCGATGTGCGTGCGGCGATCAAAGGGCATGTACTGGCTGCGGCGAAAATTACTGGGCTTTATGGCTTGAATCCTGCGGTAAAACCCTGACGAGGGTGGTTCGAGCAGGGCCTTGCCACTGCCGGGGCGGGCTGCGGCGTGTGCTGTAGAATGCGCGCCTCTTATGGCCACTCTGATGCAACAGTCCGCGGCAACGCTTGAGGCTCGACTTTCGAATCTGCCGCAGCCCACCTATCCCGACGATCTGCCCGTGGTGGCGCGGCGCGCGGACATCGCGCGCGCGATCAGTGAAAATCAAGTGGTCATCATTTGCGGTGAAACGGGTTCGGGCAAAACCACGCAGTTGCCGAAAATCTGTCTGGAGTTGCAGCGCGGCGTCAAAGGACTGATCGGCCACACGCAGCCGCGGCGCATTGCCGCGCGCACGGTGGCCACGCGCATCGCGCAGGAACTGAAATCGCCATTGGGACAAGCGGTGGGTTACAAGGTGCGTTTCTCCGACAAGGTGTCGCCCAACACCTATATCAAGCTGATGACCGATGGCATTTTGCTGGCGGAGACGCAGGGCGATCCGCTGTTGAGGCGCTACGATACGATCATCATCGACGAGGCGCATGAGCGCAGTTTGAACATTGATTTTCTGCTGGGCTATCTCAAGCGGCTGTTGCCCAAGCGGCGCGACTTGAAGGTGATCGTGACTTCCGCGACGATTGATGCGGAACGGTTTTCCACTCACTTTAACGGTGCGCCGGTGATTGAGGTGTCGGGGCGGATGTTTCCGGTCGAGGTGCGGTATCGGCCGCTGAAAACCAAAGACAAGAGCAAGGCCGGTGACAAAAGCGCGCTGCAGGAAGACGAGGACATCGAAGCCGCCATCCTAGACGCGGTAGATGATCTTGCACGCGACCGCACCGGCGGCGACATCCTGGTGTTCCTCCCAGGCGAGCGTGAAATCCGCGAGACCGCGGAGGCGCTGCGCAAGCACCATCCCGCCGGCGCGGAAATTTTGCCGTTGTTCGCGCGGTTGTCGCATGAAGATCAGGATCGGGTGTTCAAGTCGCATGGCGGGCAGCGTATTGTGCTGGCGACCAACGTTGCCGAAACTTCACTCACGGTGCCCGGCATACGCTATGTGATTGATCCGGGCGTGGCGCGGGTGAACCGCTACAGCTATCGCAACAAGGTTGAGCTGCTGCAAATCGAAAAAATTTCGCGCGCCTCGGCCAATCAGCGATCCGGGCGCTGCGGGCGCGTGGCGGCGGGTGTGTGCATACGCCTGTATGACGAAGACGATTTCGCCGCGCGCGACGAATTTACCGATCCGGAAATTCTGCGAACGTCGCTGGCGGCGGTGATACTCCGCATGAAGTCGCTCAAGATCGGCGACGTGGAGGACTTTCCGTTTCTGGAGCCGCCGCCGCCGCGCATGATCGCTGACGGCTATCAACTGCTGGCCGAGCTGGGCGCGGTGGATGACGAGAATCAGCTCACCAAAATCGGTTGGCAACTGGCGAAGTTTCCGATTGATCCGCGCATCTCGCGCATGATTATTGCCGCCAAGCAGGAGAACTGCCTGCGCGAGGTGCTGATTATCGCCTCGGCGCTTTCGGTGCAGGATCCGCGCGACCGGCCGTTTGACCGTGCCGACGCTGCTGATCGCGCGCATCAGCCGTTTCAGGACGAGCGTTCGGATTTCATGGCGTATTTAAAAATCTGGGCGTTTTTTGACGAAGCGATCAAACACAAAAAATCCAACCGCAAGCTGATGGAGCAGTGTCAGGCGCATTTCCTGTCGCACCGGCGCATGCGTGAATGGCGCGATATCCACGGCCAGCTTGCTGCCGTCACGGGCGAAATGAATTTGCGCGAAAACGAAATTCCCGCCACGTTTGAGCAAATTCATCGTGCGTTGCTGGCGGGGCTGCTGGGCAATCTCGGCTTCAAAAACGACGAAGGCGAATACCTCGGCGCGCGTGGCATCAAGTTCACGATTTTTCCCGGCTCGGTGTTGCGCAAGGCGCAACCGAAATGGGTGATGGCGGCGGAGCTGGTGGAAACCCAGCGCCTCTACGCGCGTTGCGTGGCGAAGATTGATCCGGACTGGATCGAACGCATCGCCGGTGACATGGTGAAGCGCCATCACTTCGATCCGCATTGGGAAAAAGATCGCGCAATGGTGACGGCGTATGAGCGCGTCACCTTGTATGGGCTGACGATCGTGCCCAAGCGCAGCGTGCATTACGGGCCGATCAACCCGCGCGAAGCGCGCGAGATTTTTATCCGGCGAGCCTTGGTCGAAGGTGACTATCAAACAAGTGCTAAATTTTTCGTTAAAAATCAAATAGTTATAAAAGAGGTGCAAGCGCTCGAACACAAGGCACGCAAACGCGACGTGCTGGTGGATGAGCACACCCTGTTCGCCTTTTTTGATGAATTGATTCCGCCGGACATCCACAACGGCGCGGCATTCGAGGCGTGGCGTGTCGAAGCGGAAAAGCAAAATCCGCAACTGTTGTATCTGACACGCGACTACCTGATGCGGCATTCGGCGATGGATATCACCGAGGAACAGTTTCCTGAAACGTTGCAAGTGGGGAATGTGGATTTCAAGCTGCGTTATCGTTTCGAGCCGGCGCATCCGCTCGATGGCGTGACGGTCACCGTGCCGCTGCACTTGCTCAACACGCTGGAAGAAACGCCGTTTGACTGGCTTGCGCCGGGCATGATTCGCGACAAGGTGGCGGCGTACTTGAAGGCGCTGCCGAAAACGCTGCGGCGAAATTTATTCCCTTTGCCGGAACAGGTGACGGCGTTTCTCACCGAGTGCGACCGGCGCAAACCGTTCCTGGAGGCGCTGGCGTATTTTGTGCGTGGCCGCGCCGGCCAGCCGGTGGGCACGGACGTGTGGGATGGTGCGGACATCCCCGCGCATCTGAAAATGAATTTCCGCGTGATCGACGACGCAGGGCGCGAACTGGCGAACGAGCGCGATCTGGCTGCGCTGAAAGTGCAACTGGGGCAGGCGGCGCAACTCACTTTCGGCACGATGGGTAAAGCGGAAACGGGCATCGAGCGCGAGAATATCAAGGTGTGGGATTGCGGTGATCTGCCGGAGCAGATTTCATTCACGCGCAACGGCCGCAAGCTGGTCGGCTACCCGGCGCTGGTGGATGAGCGCGACAGCGTGGCGATCCGCCTGTTTGACGTGAAGCAGGCGGCGGATGCGGCGATGCGTTTGGGCGTCACGCGCCTGATGCGCCTTGCGCTCAAAGAGCAGATGAAGCAACTGGAAAAAAATCTGCGCGGCTTCGATCAGGCGGCGATGCAGTTGCGTGGCGTGGCAGGCGTGGATGATCTGCGCGAAGACGTGATCGCCGCCATCACCGACCGCGCCTTCATCGGCGAAGACCCGCTGCCGCGCAGCCAGAAAGATTACGAAGCACAACTTAAGCGCGCGCGCACGCGCCTGCCGGCGGTGAGCGAGGGCGCGTGCCGGTTGCTCGCGGCGGTGGGGGGGGAATACCACCAGGTGTCGTTGGCGCTGGGCGCCGGCAATGCTACAAAGGGTGAATTGTCACGACCGGCGGCGGATATCAAGGCGCAATTGTCGCGGCTGATCTTCAAGGGCTTTTTCCGCGCCACGCCGTGGGAGCAACTGTCGCACCTGCCGCGTTACCTGCAAGCCATGCAACGGCGGCTGGAAAAATACCCGCGTGACAGGGAACGCGACGGCAAACACGCGGCCAGTATCAGCGGCTGGTGGAAGCAGTATGAAGAATTGCTTGAACGACAGACCCAAGCCGGTGCGGTGGATGCGCGTCTGCACGAGGTGCGCTGGCACATCGAGGAGTTGCGTGTCTCACTGTACGCACAGGAGCTGAAAACGCCCTATCCGATTTCGTACAAGCGGCTGGAAAAGTTCTGGAACGCGCTGAAGTGAAGCGCGATGGTAAGTCTTATTCCCGCACCAGCCAATTCACCTTAACGCCCCCCGCGCCATCGACGGTAAGCGCCGACCACAGCCAACGCAGCAGCGTGCGCATTTCGGTATCGAACTTCCACGGCGGATTAACGATGATCATGCCGCTGCCGGGCATGGTCGAGGCGTCTTCCGACAAAACCGATAGCTCAAACTGCAACACTTTTTTGATGCCGGCGGCCTCGATTTGTTTTTCGAAGCCGCGAATGACGCCCGCGCCCATCAGCGGATACCAGATGGCGTAGGTGCCGGTGGCCCAGCGCGTGTGCGCTTCCGCCAGCGCGGCGGCGAGGCGGGCGAACTCGCGTGACACGTCAAACGCCGAATCAATCAGCACCATGCCGCGCCGTTCTTTCGGCGGCAGATTGGCTTTTAGGGATTGCAACCCGTCCATCAATTGCACATTCACGCGCTTGTCGCGTGCGAACAGTTCGTGCAGCACGGCGCAATCGGTTTTGTTGAGTTCCGTGAGCGCGATACGGTCGATGGGGCGGATCAGCTTGCGCGCGATGCGCGGCGAGCCGGGGTAATAGCGCAAGTGACCGTCGGCGTTTTCCGCGCGCACGATATCCATATACGGCTTCATTGCCGCCGGAATGTCGGTGCGGCCCCACAGTTTTTTGATACCGCTTTCGAACTCGCGGCCTTTTTGCGCCCACGGATGCGACAAGTCGTACAAACCGATGCCCGCGTGCGTGTCGAGATAAAAGTATGGCTTGTCTTTTTCGTTCAGCGACAGCAGCAACTGCGTGAGCAGTACATGCTTGAACACATCAGCGAAGCTGCCGGCGTGGAAGAGATGGCGGTAGGAGAGCATTTTTCTTTTGCGTGAGGCGTGAGGGGGGGGATTCGTGAATGCGTCGGTTATTCGTCGATAGTGATGCAGGAGCCGAGGCGGGGTTACGCCTCACCCCTCACGCCTAACGCCTCACGATGTCACAGTTTGTCATACTTCGTGGCTTTGCCACGGGATTTTTCGACCGGATATTTTAGCGCGTTGAGTTTGAGCTTCTTTTCAGCGGCGGCGGCGAGGTCGATGCCGAGTTTGTCAGTGAGCCGCAGCAGAAACAGCAGTACGTCGGCGCACTCCAGGGCGACCGCGTCGCGCGTCGCGGGCGGCAGATTGGCGGCTTCGTCCGGCGTGAGCCACTGGAAATGCGCCACTAATTCGCCGACTTCGCCGGTCAGCGCCATAGCGAGGTTTTTCGGGTTATGAAATTGATCCCAGTCGCGCGCATCGGCGAAGGCGGCCAGTTGTTCGCGCAGGTGCGTCAATGCATCGGGGTTGCCGGTTGCGTGGGTCATCGTGCGTCTCGCGTCAGGCGTTCAGGAAGAAGGGCACGCATTCTAACGTGTGCGTGCGGTGTTGGCGTGATAATGGTATTATTATTCAATAAAAACATGTACTTACGGTTTTAGGGGCTGTTTATGCAATTGCGCCACGCCTTGTTGTTGAAAGCGATCGCCTTCGCAGCGGAAAAGCATCGCCATCAGCGCCGTAAGGACCCGGAAGCGTCTCCCTATATCAACCACCCGATCGATTTGGCCAATGTGCTGGTGCGCGAAGGCCGTGTGCGCGACACCACGGTGCTGATCGCGGCGATTTTGCACGACACGCTGGAAGATACCGAGACCACGCCCGACGAGCTGGCGCGTGAGTTCGGCGGCGAGATACGCGACCTGGTGCTCGAAGTGACCGACAACAAAACGTTGAAGAAACGCAAGCGTAAGGAGCTGCAAATCAAGCACGGCCCGCATCTCACGCGCCGCGCGCGGCTGGTGAAGCTGGCTGACAAGATTTGCAATTTGCGTGACGTGGCGGTGAATCCGCCCACCCGCTGGCCGCTCAAGCGGCAAATTGAATATTTTGACTGGGCGAAAGCCGTGATCGACAATTTTCGCGGCACGCATGCCAGGCTTGAGGCGATTTTCGACGACGTGTACGCGCAACGGCCGCACGCGCGGCGCTGGCTGCGTCATGCGAAACCGGCGGTGCGCGGGCCGCATCCGCGGCGAGCGATTGACTGATCTGTGCCGCTGGCCGCCCGGTTTTGCCGCACAACACCGGTTTGCGGCGCATTTGTAGCGGTGCCGCGCTGCTGCTAACATCGCCCGCGCTGACCTGCTGTTTTGTCCATGGAGTTCATATGCTGTTCCGTTTGCTGTGTGCGGCGTTCGCGCTGATGTTGTCGAGCGCCGCCAATGTCGCATCTGCCGCTTATCCCGACCGCCCCATCCGCCTGATCGCGCCGTTTGCGCCCGGGGGCAATATCGATATCACCGCGCGCACGGTGGCGCCGGGTTTAACGGAACAATTGGGGCAGACCGTCGTGGTGGAAAATCGCGGCGGTGCGGGTGGACGTATCGGTACCGAGGTGGTGGCGAAAGCCGCGCCCGACGGCTACACGATGTTGTTGGGTTCCAGCGGCTCGCTCACGGTGAATCCGGCGTTTGCGGCGGTACCGAGCTACGATCCGATCAAGGATTTTGCACCGACCTCGCTGGTGTCCATCGTGCCGCTGGTGATGGTGACGCATCCGTCGCTGCCGGTAACCAACGCCAAAGAATTTATCGCGCTGGCGAAAGCCAAGCCGGGTACGGTGATGATGGCGTCCGCTGGCACCGGCAGCAACACGCATCTCACCGGCGAGTTGTTTCAGGTGATCACCGGCGTGAAACTCACGCATGTGCCGTATAAAGGCAGCGGCCCCGCGCTGGTAGATTTGATGGGCGGGCAAACGCATTGCATCTTCGATCAGGTATCGACCTCGACGCCGTATGTAAATGCGGGCAAGCTGCGCGCCATCGCGGTGGCGTCGGCAAAACGTTCACCGTTGCTTGCCAGCGTGCCGACGATGGATGAATCCGGTGTGCGCGGATTTGAAGCCGCAACTTACACCGGCATTTTTTTGCCATCGGCCACACCGAAGGATATTGTGAATCGCGTGTACACGGCGTTATTGAAAGTGCTGGATCAACAATCCACGCGCGATGCGTTTACGCGGCTCGGTGCGGATGTGATCAAGAGCACGCCGGAGGAGCTGACCAAACGCATGACCGCCGATCTGGCGAAGTGGAAAAAGGTGCAGCAGCAGACCGGCATTAAATTAGACTAAGTGTTTGTTTTTAAAGTAAATTTTTAACAGGAGCTTGTATGGGAAAAATCTTTCTCGTAGTACCCGACGCGCCGATAGAAGAAGTCGCGCAATTGAAATCCAACCGTACGTTGGGCAGTGCCGGCATACGCCTCGGCATACTGGACAACAGCAAAGCCAACGCCGATCACTTGTTGAAGCTCATCGTCGAAGGCGTGAAAAAAGAATACCAGGTCGATTCCGTGGTGATTAAACGCAAACCGACCTCGAGCCGTCCGGCGACGGACCAAGTGCTCGACGAACTGGCGAAGGAGGCTGATCTCGTCATCAGCGCCATGGCCGATTGAGGCTCATGCACGTCGTGGAGTGTCCACGACATGGCGCAGTTGACCAAGCGCGGTTTGATCGCCGCCGTAGTGTGTTCGGATACGTTCATGAAACTCGGCTCGGCGCAGGCCAAGGTATTTGGTGTGCCGGATTTGCCACTCTTGAAAATCCAGCATCCGCTGGGTGGATTGAACATGGATAAAGTGATTGAACGAGCCGGCGTGGCCTTGCCGCAATTGCTCAAGGTTGTGAAGGAGAAACGCACGTGAGTTCCCAATCCCTCAGCGCAATGCTGAAAACGCCCGGCGCGATGGTCGAGTGCGACGATGATCCCGAAGCGGTCTACGAGTTTTTGTGCGCCAAAGGCTGGAGCGACGGCCTGCCGGTGATACCGCCGACGCCGGAGCGTGTCGAGCGCATGCTGGCCTACTGTGATCGCGATTTTGACAAGCCGATTATCAAAGTGCCGCCGCGTTTTGGCGCCGCAACGCCGATCCGCGTGGCCGCCAACGCAGTGATGGCGGGCTGCAAGCCGGAGTATTTCCCGTTAGTGCTGCTCGCACTCGAAGCCATGTCCGAAGAGCAATACAACCTCTATGGCACGCAGGCCACCACGCATCCGTGTACGCCGATGCTGATATTCAACGGCCCGGTGGTGAAAGAAGTGGGCCTGAATTCTGGCCACAACGTGATGGGCAATTATTTCCGCGCCAACGCGGCAATCGGCCGCGCGGTGCGGCTGGCGCTGGTGAATATTGGTGCTGCGATTCCCGGCACCGGCGACATGGCTACCGCCGGCACGCCGTGCAAGTTCACCTTTTGCGTGGCGGAGAACGAAGATGCCAGCCCGTGGGAGCCGCTGCATGTGGAGCGGGGTTTTGCCAAAGACACCAACACCGTCACGGTGGTGGCTGCCGAAGGCCCGCACAACGTCAACGATCACGAAAGCATCACGCCGGAAGGCATATTGACAATGGTCGCGGGCACCATGCCCGGCACCGGCGCCAACAACGCCTATTACGAAGGGCAACCAGTGATGGCCTTCGGCCCGGAACACGCAGCTACCGTCGCCAGCGGCGGCATGACCAAGGCGCAGGTCAAAGAATGGCTGTGGGAGCGCGCGACGCTGCCGATGTCAAAGTTCTCGAAAGAAAGCATCGAGCGGCGTTTCCGCCGCAAGCTGGCGGATCAGTATGCCAATGCCCCGCTCGATACGCCGATACACATGTGGGCGAAGCCCGAAGACCTCATCATCATCGTCACCGGCGGCGCGGGCAAACACTCACAATGGGTGCCGACCTTCGGCAACACACGCTCGGCAACGCGGGCTTTAAAGCGCGCGGATGGTGAGCTGGTGAAGTCGATTCAGGAGTTGAAGCGCGGGTAGTGTATTACTCAGGCAAGATCAATCAAGGCGGATACCCGCCGCCTTGATCACCTTCCCCCATGCGGCAATCTGTTTCTTGATGTAATCCGCCAACTCTTCGGGCGTGCTGCCGGCGATGTAAGTGCCGGACGAGGTGAAGCGCTCTTTCACCTCCGGCACGTTCAGCGTTTTTACAATGTCGTCGCGCAGCCGGTTAATGGTCGCGCGCGGCGTTGCAGCGGGCGCGACGATGCCCTGGTATTCGATGAGTTCATAGCCGGGCAGTCCGGATTCAGCGATGGACGGCACATCCGGCAGTATCGGATCGCGTTTCGCGCTGGTGACGCCCAACGCGATCAGCTTGCCCGATTTGAAGTATTGCAATCCAGCGGGGATGCTCATGGTGAACATCGATACCTGTCCCGAGAGCAGCGCCAGCAGCGCGGGGCCGCCGCCGGTATAGGCGACATGCACCATGTCCGTGCCGCTCATGTGCTTCATGAGTTCCACCGCCATTTGCGATGCGCTGCCGTTGCCGGACGACGAAAAATTCAGGCTGCCGGGTTTGGCTTTTGCCAACGCGACTAATTGCTTGACGGAGCGCGCGGGCACGGACGGGTGGATCGCCGTCACGAATGGCACGGTCGAGACCAGGCTTACTGGCGCGAAATCGCGCTCAGGGTTGTAGGGTAATTTGCTGAACAAAGTGGGATTCAACGCGAAGGTCAGCGTGGCGACACCCAGCGTGTGGCCGTCGGGCGGTGCCTTCGCGACCATGTCCATGCCGATCATGGTGGCGCCGCCGCCGCGGTTATCGACAATGACCGTTTGCCCGAGGTGCTCCGACAGTTTGGGCGCGAGCATGCGCGCCACGATGTCGGTCGATCCGCCGGGTGCGAATGGCACAATAATGCGCACCGCTTTGGTGGGGAAAGTCTGCGCCACGGGGGCGCCCATGCTTGCCGCGAATGTTGCGAGCAGTATGCAAAATTGAAATCGATGCGTGCGAGGGTTCAAATTCATCTCCTTGCCGTGAGCTTCAATTGGGTATGTGCGCCGACCGTTTTTCCCATGCTACACTAAATTCCATAGCGCACATTTCACAGCGAATTTATCGGGAGTACACGATGCTTGACCATGCCCGCAAAGGCCAAAAGTGGGTCAACGAAGAGTTCTACAAGGTGCTCGACGTGTTCGGCTTTCGCGCGGTTATGTTCGTGGAGTGGGGTTTTCGCCCGGCGGATGTCAAGCGCACCACCGAGCGCATCAAGGTGCCCGGCGCGGTGGTCAAGGAATGGGTGCGCACCGCCAGGCAGGAAGAAGCGCTGGCGCTGGAAGCCGAAGCCGCCGGGCATCGTGCAAGCGCGGCGGAGTTTTATTATCGCGCGGCGTTGTACTATGGCCCCGCCTGTGGCGTGCTGCACGTGAACTCGCCGCGCAAAATCGAGTTGTACGGGCACCTGATCCGCTGCTATGAAAAATTCATCTCGCTGTTTGACGAAGCGCCCGTCAAGCGCGTGGAGATTCCATTCGAGAACGGCAAAACCATACCGGGCATTCTGCAAACCGTGCCGGGTGTCAAGAACGCACCGTGCGTGCTGGTGGTGCCGGGCATGGACACCATCAAGGAATACATGCCGAGCCCCTATCACAATCACTTTCGCCGGCGCGGCATGGCGACGCTCACCATCGACGGCCCCGGCCAGGGCGAAAGCAATGTGCGCGAGACCTGGGTGACGCTGGATAACTTCGAGCGCGCCGGATCGGCCGCGATTGATTTTCTCGAAAAGCTGCCCGAGGTGGACGCAAACCGCATCGGCGCCTATGGCTGGAGCATGGGCAGCTATTGGGTGCCGCGCATCGCCGCGCACGACGCGCGCGTGAAGGCCGTCGTCGGCGCGATGGGCGTTTATGGGCAAAAAGACACTATCTTCAAGCACAGCAAGCCCGCCTATCGCGCCAACTACATGTATATGTCGAACATCCACGACGAAGCCGCGTTCGACAACATGATTGCGCAGATGACGCTCACGCCGCTGGTGGACAAGATTAAATGCCCGACGCTGCTGGCGATGGGTGAATTCGACGAGCTGTGCCCGCTGGAAGATGCGGAGGCGTTTTTCGATAGCCTCAAATGCCCGAAAGAGTTATGGGTGTACGAAAACGAAACGCATACGTTTGGCAATCGGCTGCCGGATTTTTATTTGCACGTGGTGGACTGGATGAGCGATGCGTTGGCGGGCAAGTTCAAGGCCGGGCATGCGCGCCGTGTGGATCATGCGGCCCGCTGAAGGCGTCACTACGGGAGCCACGATGACTGAATTGATAGACCGTTCCAGCATGGTCGAGCGTATGAAGCAGGCGCTCAAAATTGATCCCACCCAAACTGCGGTGATCACCATCGACTGCCAACGGGGAAATTTGGAGCCAGAGATCGCGTCGTTGCCGGTGCCCGCCGCCGAGTGCAAGCGCGTGATCGACGGCACGAACCGGTTGCTTGCCACGGCGCGCCGCAAGGGCATCGCCATTATTCATGTCACCACGGTGTATGAAGCGCCATTGCTCGGCAAACACCCGTACGAGCGCGCGATGCTGGAACTCAAGGAATCGTTTACGCCGGGCGGCAAGAGTGATTTCGCCCGCCATAAAAGTCCTGGTTCCCTCGAGGGGCAGATCATCGCGGCGCTCGACGTGCAGCTGTCCGACTTGATCGTCGACAGCAAGCGCACTTTCGACGCGTTTCTCGGCACGCCGCTGGAATTGTTATTGCGCTTCATGAAAAAAGACACCCTGCTGATCGCCGGCTGCAACACCAACACCTGCGTACTGGCGACTACGTTTGGCGCCTACAACCGCGGCTTCAGTCCGGTGATTGTGTCGGATTGCGTGGCCTCGGCTTACGGCGAGGATCTGCACCGCTTTGCGCTATCGAATATCGAGCGGCGGCTGGGGTGGGTGATTACGCTGGGGGAACTGGATGCGAAACTGTCCAAGGTGTTGTGACCGTACTGTTCGATAAATAGTCCCGCAGTTTCCGCCTACTCGAAATTCACGCCGAAATCATCGGGCACGTTCGGCCCCCACGCATACAGCGCGTCGGCGGGCGGGTAATCCTTGGGTATCCAGTTGTAGTCGGCGGGGATGTAGTCAACATCGCAGAAGTATTCAACCAGGCTGCCCCAGGGATCGCGGATGTAATGAAAGAAATTCGAGCCGATCACATGCCGCCCCATGCCCCAGCCGTTACGATAGCCCTTATCGAGCATGCGGCAGGCGCCCACGCCGAGCTCGTCGAGGTTAGCCACCTCAAAACTGGCATGGTGAAAGCCGGGCCGGTCGTTCTTGATGAAGCCCAGCACGTGATGATCGCTGCCGCCTTCGCCGCTGCGCATGAATGACACAATGTCTGCGGCGCGGTCGGATAGTTTCATGCCGACGATGCGGGTGTAAAAATCCGTTTGTTTATCGAGGTCCGTGGTGAAGCGCAATGTATGGCCGAGGCGGCGCGGCTGCACCGGCATGCCGCGCGGCGGGTGGCCCACCGCACCCGCGCGATTGAGATGACCGGGATTATTGATTTTCCACTCGGGCGCGGGCAGCCACGGCGCGGGCGCGGCATCGCGCACGTTCACCAGCACGCCATCGGGATCGTGAAACCAGATGCCCTCTGCCGGCGATTCGCGCGGGGCATCCACCAGCTTGTGGCCGTTTTTTTCCAGCCGCTGCGTGATCTCCTTGATGGCATCGGCGCGCGCGCCCAAACAAATGTGGTGCAGGCGTTTTTTCGCGCCCTCGATCAGGATGATCTGATCCTGATCGCGGCCGTGGCAGCGCATGACGACTTGTTTTCCGGCGCTGTCGTCTTTCGCCTGCATGCCGAAATCGGTGTAGAACTGTTTGCCGGCGACCGCATCCGGCACGGTGAGCGCGATGTGTTGCAGCGAACGGATGGTCATGAGCGGGCTTTCTGGCGATCTGAAAATATTGTTTAAAAACAAATAGTTACGTCAATCCAGCCGAATGTTCGCCGCCTCGATCACCTTGGCGTAGCGCGCCGACTCGGCCTTCATTAGCGCCGCAAACTGATCGGGCGCGGACACAAACGGCGCCGCGCCCTGGCCGGTGAGTTTGTCCTGCACATCGCGCGTAGCGAGTATCTGCGCGACTTCACGCGATAGCTTTCCGATGAGAGCGGGCGGCACGCGCGCCGGTGCGAGGATGCCTTGCCATGTGCTGACCTCGAACTTGGGCAGCCCCGCTTCGGTAAACGTGGGAATGCGCGGCATTGCCGGCAAGCGCGCGTCACCGGACAGCGCAAGGCCGCGCAATGAGTTGGCCTTGATGTGCTGAATCACCGCGATCGGCAACGCAAACAACATGTGCACGTGGCCGCCCATTAAATCCGTGAGCGCCGGACCCGCACCCTTATACGGCACCTGCAGCGTGCGGATGCCGGCCATGATGTTGAGCATTTCATTCGCCAGATGATTGGCGCTGCCGTTGGCGGTCATCGCAAAGTTGAGCTTGCCGGGATTGGCCTTGGCGTGCGCAATCAGTTCCGGCAAGGTATTGGCGGGCACCGCAGGGTGGACCACCAACAGTTTTTCATTACGCGCAATGGTCGCCACTGGCGCGAAATCGCGCATCGAATCGAACGGCAGAATTTTGTGCAGCAGCGGAATAATCACATGCGTGCTGGCCGCGTGCAGGATGGTGTAGCCGTCCGGCGGGGCTTTCGCCACGATACCGGTGCCGATGATGGTGTCACCGCCAGCGCGATTTTCCACCACCACCTGCTGGCCCCAGATCGCGCCGAGATGGACGCCGATTAGCCGTGCAATCGGATCGGTGCTGCCGCCCGGCGGATATGGCACGACATAGCGCACCGGTCTCACCGGATAGGCGCTTTGCGCGGATGCAGCCATGGCGGCCATGATGAATGCGCAGCAGGCGAGCAGTCGTGAGGTAAGCAGGGTCGTGTTCATTGTTGTGTCTACGTACGATACACCGTGCGCTTGTCGATTTCATCCCAGTCGAGCTCAACGCCCA
>CANIID010000134.1 GCA_947467315.1 Betaproteobacteria bacterium
ACGCGTGGTTTCTCAAGAACGATCTCACCGATGGCCTGCCCATCGTGCCGCCGACCGAAGCGCGCGTGGCATTGATGACGGCTTACGTCGAACGCGAGCTGGGCTACAAATCCGCTGACGTGATCGGCACGCTCGCGCCCAAAAACGGTTTGGCCACCGTGGAAAAAATCGCTGCCAACGCGGTGATGGCGGGTTGCAAGCCCGAGTACATGCCGGTAATCATGGCCTGCGTCAAAGGCGTCGCCGATGCGAAATTCAATCTCGATGCGGTGCAGACTTCAACGCACAACACCTCGCCGTTGCCCATCGTCAACGGCCCGGTGTGCAAAGCCATCGATCTGAATTGCGGCTACAACTTCACCGGCAGCCGCTGGCAGGCCACCAGCACCATCGGCCGCGCCTTGCAGTTGTGCCTGATCAACATCGGCGGCACGCCCGGCTCGATCAACATTCATACGCAGGGGCACATCGCGCGTTTCGAACATTGCATCGCGGAAAACGAAGCCGAAAATCCGTGGCAGCCGCTGCACGTCGAACGCGGCTTTGCGGCGGCCACCAGCACGGTAACGCTGATCCCCGCCTGCCCCGCCGCGATGATCGACGACAACGGTGGCAGCCAGACCGCGAAAGATTTGCTGCGCACGCTGGCGTCGTCGATTGCCTACGTGGGCAACCGCAACACCAACGGCGAAGGCCAGCCCTTGTTGATTTTGTGCCCGCAACATGCGCGCCTGCTGGCCAACGGCGGTTACAGCAAGTTGGAAGTGAAGCGCTTCATCTGGGAGGTCGCGCGCATTCCGTTCGGCAGCATTCCGCGCGGCAATCTCACCAGCTTCAGCAAGAAAATTCTCAAGCAATACGCCGACTTCGACCCCGCGCTGGGCGTGCCGATCGCAGACAAGCCAGACGACATCGTGATCGTGGTGATGGGCGGCACCGGCACGCACAGCCTGTCGGTGCAAACGCGGCTGGCGTCGGAGAATCTGACCGTGCCTATCCTTTGCAAAGATGGAACGCCATGGCAACCATCATCGTAAGTAATTGTTTATAAACATGTTATTTTACTCTTCTGCGATACCTCATGCCCAGAAAAACGCCCCCCACCGTCGTTCCCGCGCAAGCGGGAACCCATAGCACACGCGCCATGGGCAACATGGCATGGATACCCGCCCGCGCGGGAACGACGCGGATGCTTGGGTTGCTTGCCGTGACGATCGCGTCGATGACGTTGTTCGCGTCATCGCCCGCCATCGCACAAAAATCCGATTACCCCTCGCGCCCCATCCGCATGATCGTCGGCTTCGCGCCCGGTGGCAGCACGGATCTGGTCGGGCGTCTCGTCGGGGCAAAACTGGCCGAACGTCTCGGACAGCAAGTGGTAATCGACAACCGCCCGGGCGCGAGCGGCATCATCGCAGCCGAACTCGTTGCCAAATCGCAGCCCGATGGTTACACGCTGCTGATGTCGGGATCGTCGATCAGCATCGTCGGCAATCTCTACAAGGGCGTGACGTTCGATGTGCAGCGCGATCTCGAACCGCTGGCGCTGGTGGCCACCTCGCCCTACCTCATGGTGGCGCATCCGTCGCTGGGGGTAAAAACCGTGCAGGAGTTCATCGCCTACGCCAAGCCGCGTCCAGGCAAAATTTCCTGGGGCGCGTCGGCGCCCGGCGCGGTGCAACATCTGTCCGGCGAAATGTTCAAACGCCTCGCCGGCATCGACATGGTTTTCATTCCGTACAAAGGCACTGGCCCAATGATGCCGGATATTCTGGGCGGACGGCTGCAAGTGGTGTTCGACAACGTACTCGTGCTCACACAGCACATCAAAACCGGGGCGCTCACCGGACTTGCCGTCACCACCGCCAAGCGCACGCCCCTGCTGCCCGATTTGCCGTCCATCGCCGAATCCGGATTCCCCGGCTTCGACACCAGCGGCTGGTTCAGCATGTACGCCGCACCAAAAACGCCACAACCCATCATCAGAAAACTCAACACGGAAATACTCGCGCTGCTTGGCACGACGGATATGCGCGAACGCCTGCTTGCACTCGGCGCAACGCCGTTGCCGGGCACGCCGGATGATCTGCGCCGCCAGCTTGCGCGTGAAGTGCCGGCGTGGCGCAAAGTGATTTTGGATGCGGGATTGAAGGCGGAGTGAATCCAATGAAAGCGCAACACTAACACCGTCGTTCCCGCGCAGGCGGGTATCCCCTCCCCTTGCGAAGCGGGGGGAGGGGGGAGGTAGGAGGGGGGCAGTGGTATCACAAGTGGCACTGCGTTATGGGTTCCCGCCTGCGCGGGAACGACGGGGGTGGGTTTGCTCGATCAGCGTGCTGCGTGACTGTTTTAGTAGAGGAAAACGATGTTAAAAAAGAATGCCGTAACAACATGGGTCGTGCTGGAACTTTTCACGGTCGCGTCCCTCTCCGCGCAAGCCCAAGTCGCCACCTATCCCGCCAAACCCATCCGCATCATCTGCCCCGCCGCGCCGGGCGGCATTTCCGATTTGCTCAGCCGCATCGCCGCGCAGCAACTCACACCGTTATACAACCAGCAGGTGATCGTGGAAAACCGCCCCGGCTCCGGCGGGCACCTTGCGGGTGATCTCGTCGCCAAGGCCGCGCCCGACGGCTACACGTTGATCCAAGCCACCATCGGCCACAATGCCGCTTACGCGATGTATTCGAAGCTGACCTACGACCCCGGCCGCGACTTGCAGCCCATCGTGCTGCTCGGCGAATCGCAAGGTGTGCTGGTGGTGCATCCCTCGGTGCCGGTAAAGAACGTCCAGGAATTCATCGCACTCGCCAAGGCGCGTCCCGGCGAATTGAACTACGGCTCCGCCGGCGCGGGCACCGCCATCCACATGGCGACGGAACTCTTCAAATGGATCGCCAACGTCAACCTCGCGCATATCCCGTACAAGGGCAGCGCGCCGGCGATGATTGATTTGATTGGCGGCAACATCCAGGTGATGTTCGAAAACGTCGCCTCCGCCACGCCCTACGTCAAAAGTGCCAAGGTGCGCGCGCTCGGCGTCACCGGACGCAGCCGCGCATCGAATCTGCCCGACATCGCACCCATCGCGGAATCCGGCTTGCCCGATTACGAAGCCGTGCCGTACTACACGCTATCCACCTCAAGCAAGGTGCCCGCCGACATCGTGCGCAAACTCGCCGCCGACGTGGATACTTTTGTGCGCTCGCCCAATCTGCAACAGCGCTGGAACGAACTGGGCATCACGCCACTCGGCGGCACCGCCGAGGCGGCGGTCAAACGTAATGCGGTGGAGACGGCGAAGTGGAGCAAGGTGATTAAGGCGGCCGCGATACGGGTGGATTAGCCTCTCGCGAGCCGTTGTTGGCGCTGAGCTTGCGAAGCCCAACACAACCATTCGTGGCTATGCAGTAACGGTTGCGGATCGCTGATGCAGTGGTGTTGGGCTTCGCAGGCTCAGCGCCAACCTACTCATGCCGCGAAAGCCCAACCTTACTTCAACACCGGCAACGGCGGCGGCACCCCGCCCGCCAACGGCTGTTGCGCCACGTTGAGCACCATCGCCAGCATGGTGTAGTAGCCCGTCAACGCAATCAACTCCACCACGGCGCGTTCGCCGAAGAGATCAAACACGGCTTTGTACGTCGGGTCACTAACGCCCTTGGTCTGATGTAATTCCGTGCAGAACTGGTAGATGGCGGCTTCGTCGTCTTTCATGGCGGCGGGACGCTTGCCTTGCGCGAGGTCTTCCGCCACTGCCGGATTCAGCCCGGCTTTCAGCGCCAGCGGATGATGCGCCATCCACTCGACGTTGGCGTTCCATTGGCGAGCGGTGATACAAATGGCGAATTCATTCAGCCGTGCGGGCAACGCGCTGCTGTAACGCAGATACGCGCCTACTTTTTGCGTGTGGCTCAACAGTTCGGGGCTGCGCAGCAGCACGATGTTGGGACCGGAGCCGCTCATCTTGCCGCGCGGGCCGCTGGCGAGCTCACGCGCGGCTTTGACTTGCGCTTCGGTCATTGCGCTTTCGGGCAGCGGAGCGAACCGCGGTGTTCCGGCATTGGGGAGCGCGTTACTGCTTTGGGAAGTGGTGTTCATAGTCGTCTTTCTGGTTGATTAACGTGATTGGGGGAGGCAAGAGCGCGGATTGTTCATGGCTTCAGTATCGCCAATGGCGGCGCCGCGCCACCGGGCAACGGTTGCTGCGCGACGTTCAGCACCATCGCCAGCATGGTGTAGTAGCCCGTCAGCCCGATCAAATCGATCACGCCGCGCTCGCCAAATTTATCTGCCATGGCCTTGAAGGTGGCGTCGCTGACGTTCTTGGCTTCGTGCAACTCTTTTAAGAATTGGTAGATGATCGCCTCGTCGTCTTTCATGGCAGCGGGACGCACGCCGCGCGCGAGATCGTCCGCCACCTCGCGGGCAAGCCCCGCCTTCAACGCCAGCGGCTGATGGATGAACCATTCAATTTGCGCGTTCCACTGGCGCGCGGTGATGATGATGGCGAATTCGTTCAACCGCAACGGCAGCGAGCTGTTGTAACGCAGATACTCGCCCACGCCTTGCGTGCGGCTCGCCAATTCGGGACTGCGCAAGAATAACGCCGTCGGACCATCCGGATTCAACCGTCCGCGCGGGCCGCCGGCAACCTGGCTGGCAACCTTTTTCTGCGCCTCGGTCATTTCGCTTTCGATCAGCGGCTTGAAGCGCGGCGTCTGCGCCTGCGCCTGCAACGCCGCAAGCACAAGCACGCATCCCGCGGCAATGGCAATTATTTTCATGGCACACCTCCCTCATAAGATTCGATTCATGCGGAATTATGCGCGAGGCGGACAGGGAATGCATGGCGTGCGCGAATGGCAATCAGCCGCGCCGGACGTGCTACGATGGCAGGCACATCAACACGACAACACGATTTGAGGACTAGAAATGAAAGCAGCTTTTTTCAGAAAACACGGCGGCCCCGAGGTAATGGAATACGGCGAGGTGCCCGATCCGGTGGTCGGCGCGGGGCAGGTGTTAATCGACGTGCATGCGGCCAGCGTCAACGGCGCCGACTGGAAAGTGCGTGCGGGCAGTTACGCGCCGCTGGAAAACTTTCCGTATATACCGGGACGCGATTTTTCGGGCGTGGTGTGTGCGCTCGGCGCCGGCACCCAGGATTTCGCGGTGGGCGATGCGGTGTTTGGCGTGTGCGATGTCGGGCTGGAACAGGCCTACGCCGAAAAAGTCGCCAGCAAGGCGTCGATACTCGCGCGCAAACCCGCGAACCTGTCGCACGCGGACGCGGCGGCTCTGGCGCTGATCGGCCTTACCGCGCTGTGCTCCATCGAAGATTGTCTGCAACTGAAATCCGGCGAAACCATTTTGATTCAGGGTGGCGCGGGCGGCGTGGCGAGCTTCGCGATTCAGATCGCCAAACATATCGGCGCGCGCGTGATCACCACCGCGAGTGCGGCGAATCACGATTACCTGCGCACGCTCGGCGCGGACCAGATCATCGATTACAACGCGCAGGATTTCACCCAGGTCGTGTCGGGCTGCGACGCGGTGTTCGATACTGTGGGCGGTGACGTGACCAAACGCTCGTTCGCCGTGCTGAAACCGGGTGGACGCGCGGCGTCCATCGCTGCCGGCCAAGCCGCGCCGGTGTCGCCACGCAGCGATGTCACATCGCTACGACCGAAAGTCGGGCGTGATCGCGAGCATCTCGATCGCATCGTCGCGCTGGTTGCCAGCGGCGTCGTGCGCGTGCCGGAGATTACGCTGTATCAATTATCGGAAGCCGTCGCGGCGCATAAGGTCAGCGAAGGGCGTCACTTCCGCGGCAAACTGGTGTTCAAGGTGCGTTAGGAACGCGTTTCGGCTGCCGTAGCAATCGACAACGCTTTACTCCAGCCCAACAAATCCAATGTACGCCCCGCACGTGTCGGCGGGCGTGGCCAGCATGGCGTGCTCGCCGTTGCTGCGCACGCCACGCGCGGGAGGCGGCATGCCGTGGGACTCCATCCAGCGCGCCGCTGCGCCCATGCTGGTGGTGCGGTATAACGCCTGAAACACCCCCGGTCCGCGCCGCGCCAGATGATCCGCCGCCGGGCCGGGTGCGTAGGGCGTCACGACACCGAGGCCGGTCGGGCCGATTTCAAATATCGCCATGTCGGACATCACCACCGTACCTTTGTGCAACTCGGGCTTGGGTATGCCGAGCACCTTGGCGTAGATCGCCGCTTCCGTCTCGGCATCGCGGACGACGATGTAGGCGCGCTCCAGTTTATACACGCCGTTGGGGTGATGGCCGGCAAGCGGCACCTGCTGTTGGCGCTCCGCCATTGGCGTCATGTGCTGAATAAAAAATATCGGCAACGGATTTTTCGCACCCAGCGTGGCGGATTTCCAGCGCAGTTCCTGCCCGCCGGCGGTGCGACGGCTGCCTTCCATGGCATCGCTGACATCCACGCCGCGCACGCGCATGGCGGCGACGTCCGCCGTTAAGTCGTCGCTTTGCACAATCACATAACGTATGCCGCCGCCCGCCGCGATGAAATCGGTGAGGCCGGTATTCGATTTGCCTGCTTTACCTGAGGCCGCGTACTCCGCAGTATCGCGCACCGCGAGCAGCTCCAAATAATCACCCTCGTTCAGCGCAATGGCGTTGTGCGTGCCTTTGCCCGGATGATCGCCGCCCGCAAAAATATTGAAGCCCAGCTTGGTGTACTGCGCGATGCCTTGCAGCAAATCAGGCACGCAGATCATCACGTGGTCAAGTCGGGTAAACATGGCGAGTTCCTTGTGTATAGAGCGATGTTATTGTAAGCAATTGTTTTTAAATGTTATTTCTAACGATATCTTGTGCGTAGGCTCATTGCCGCGAAGTAGCCATCGCGTATCGCCGACATGAAATCACCGGGCGCATTGCAGTCGCCTACCAGCACGTATTCACATCCGGCGCGCTCCACCACCGGCACCACGCTGCGCTCGGCACGCGGGCCTATCGCGGTGACCACTGCGGCGCCCGCATCGATTTCCGCCAAGCCGTCAGCGGTTTTCAGTTGCAGCAGGCGGCCGCGCGCGGATTGCACGCTGGTATTGAGCAACGTGCGCACGCCCGCTTGTTTCAGGCGCAGCAGAATATCGATGCGGTTATTGCGCGCCATTTCCGGCGCGACCTTGCCGGTGATTTCGATGATGGTCGCGGCACTGCCGCGCGTGGCAAACAAGTCGGCGACTTCAATACCCACCATGCCGCCGCCGATAATGGTGAACGGCGCGCCACGCGCAATCAAATCCGGATTCGCCAGCAAATCCCACGCGTGCAATTGCTGCACCCCGGCATCCAATCCCGACAAATCTACCGGCGATGGACGGGGCCGTGAACCGGTCGCCACGATCACCAGATCGGGCGCGTAGGCGCGCAGATTCTCTTCGGTCACCGTCACGTTGCGCTTGATGGCGACATCCAGTGTCTCGAGTTCTTTCCAGCGATAGGTCCACGCGGGCCAGACTTCTTCCTTGTCGGGCGCGGCCACCGCGAGATAAATTTGTCCGCCGAGACGATCCGACGATTCCCAGATTTCAACCTGATGGCCCAGCCCTGCGGCGACGCGCGCGGCTTCCGCGCCGGCGACGCCGGCGCCTATGACCAGCACGCGCTTCGGTTTTGTGAGCTTTTTATTAAACAACTGCGGTTCCGCAAGCTCAACGGATTCAAACTCCGTTCCCACCGCCGGGTTCTGCACGCAACACACGTCCTGTTCCAGCGTGAGGCGCTCGAAACACACGTTGCACGAAATGCACTCGCGGATCGGCGCTTTGATCTCGCCGAACGCTTTTTTGCACCAGTGTGCATCCGCATACAGCGCGCGACCGAGGCTGATGAAATCCGAACTGCCGGCCTCCAGAATACTTTCCGCGTCCAGCGGCGTGAGGATGCGCCCCGCCACCATCACCGGTATGTTCACCGCCTGCTTGATCGGGCGCGCATACGGCTCCAGACACTTGCGCGGCATCGACGGCGGCTGGATGCAAAAGCGCGACAGCTCCGGGCTTTCATTGCTCCCGCCCGATAGATCAAGCGCGGCCACGCCGGCGCGCTCCAAGGCTTGCGCCAGCGCAATCACTTCCTCGGTGCTGTAGCCGCCCTCGCAATATTCGGTGACGCTGATACGCGCCAGCACCGGAAAATCACCGCACAGATCCTGTATGCGCGCCACGGTTTCGAGCAGCAGGCGCATGCGGTTTTCCACGCTGCCGCCGTATTCGTCCGTGCGTTTGTTCACACGCTCGGTAAAAAATTCGTGAAACAGATAACCGTTGGCGGCGTGGATTTCAACGCCATCGTAACCGGCCTGCTTCAGCCGCCGCGCCGCCTGTGCGAACTTGAGTTGGATATCCTTGATTTCATCGACCTTGAGCGCGCGCACCGGCTCGCCTGTGCCGGGGTTCACCCACGGCGATGGCCCTACCGGCTCCATGCCCAGCACCGAGCGCCGCAGCAGCCCGCCGCGATGGCTCAACTGGCCGAAGATGCGGCAATCGTGCTTCTGCACCGACTCCACCAGCAGCCCGAGGCCGGGGATGTAGCGGTCGTGATACACGTTCATCGAGTTGTGGTGATTGCGCACGCCCTCGCTGGTGGGCATGGCTTCGGTCATGATCATCGCCACGCCGCCGATGGCGCGCTCTTCGTAATAGCGTCGATCGCGGTCGGTCGAAATGCCGTCGGTGGAACTGAAATTGGTACCCATCGGCGCCATCACGATGCGGTTTTTCAGGGTGTAGGGGCCGAGCTTGGCGGGTTGGGCAATCAGCATGTCAGAAGGGTGGGGGTGTTACAGGTAGGGATCGAGTGCGCGATTTCGATGCTATTCTAGGCCATGCGCCGCAATTGCCAATGCCACTCACCATGAACATCAAGCGCATCATCATTTTACTCTGCGCGGGCGCCACGCCAATGACCAACGCGGCGCAAGCACAAAGCATTGATCCGCCGTACCCGGTAAAACCCGTGCGCGTTGTCGTCGGGCAAGCGCCCGGCGGCGCGGCGGATTTGGTAACGCGCACGTTGACCGCCAAACTCGGCGAAGTGATCGGGCAGACCATGATCGTCGATAACCGCACCGGCGCCGCGGGTGCCATCGGCGCGGGCTTTGTCGCTAAAGCCACGCCGGACGGCTACACCCTGCTGTCGGTCACCAGCGGCTACAGCATTTACCCCAGCCTGTATGCCAACCTGCCGTTTGATCCGCTCAAGGATTTGGCGCCGATTATTCTGCTGGCGGAAGCGCCGTTTTTATTGGTGGTGCATCCGTCGCTGCCGGTGCGTTCGGTGAAAGACCTGGTCGCACTCGGCAAAGCCAAACCGGATGCGCTCAATTACGCCTCGGGCGGCACCGGCAGCTCAGGGCATCTGGCGGGCGTGCTGCTGCAAATGGCGACCGGCCTCAAAATGGTACACGTGCCGCACAAGGGCGCGAGCCCCGCGATGACCGACACCATCGCCGGACAAGTGCAACTCACCTTCGCCAGCATTATTTCGTCGCAACCGTTCGTGCGCTCGTCACGGCTGCGCGCGCTGGCGGTGACCAGCGCGAAACGCGCGACCGCGATGCCCGAACTGCCCACCATCGCCGAAGCCATCGCCAGCGACTACGCCACCACCAGTTGGTACGGCGTACTCGCGCCGGCGGGCACGCGCGCCGGCGTGATTCAACGCATCAACAGCGAATTCAACAAAGTCATCGCCCTGCCCGACGTGCGGCAAAAACTCGCGAGTGATGGTGCGGAGCCGATCGGCGGCAGCCCGGAGGTGTTTCAGAAACACCTGGTGGTGGAGATCGCGAAGTGGGCGCGGGTGATTAAGGCGGCGGGGATAAAAGTAGAGTGAGGGGTGGCGTGGCGTGTAGCTCCGCGCACCGTGTGCATACCGTAGGGCGCCAATAAGCGCAGCGCATTGCGCCGCATGTCTACCGTGTTTACTACCGATACGGCGCAATGCCCTTCGGTTATTGCGCCCTACGCTCGCTGTAAATACCAACGTGCGTCATTCGGAAATCCGCGCGAGAACGTACCGTCATTCTGGCGAAAGCCAGAATCCAGTTCGTGCATTCCTGCATAGCATCTTGAATAGGGATCCTGCGG
This sequence comes from Betaproteobacteria bacterium, assembly GCA_947467315.1. Classification (GTDB taxonomy): domain Bacteria; phylum Pseudomonadota; class Gammaproteobacteria; order Burkholderiales; family SG8-41; genus UBA5216. The sequence goes on from CANIID010000134.1 coordinate 10,144, forward strand.
ATGGCGTTACGAACTGGATTCCAGCCTTCGCTGGAATGACGGTAGTGGCATGATTGCGCAGTCTGCTTTTCGCTGCGGCCGCGTCAATCTACTTCAACACCACCAGCGCATCCGCCGCCACCACGCCCTTGCCCACGGGCCGCACCAGCACCGGGTTGATGTCCATCTCCGCCACGCGCTCACGCGTGAGCCACGCCATTTCCGACACCTTCACCAGCAAATCCGCCAGTGCATCCACGTCGCGCGCGGGCTGGCCACGCACGCCGTCGAATAGTTTTGCGCCGCGTATCTCGCGCACCATCGAAAGCGCTTCGATCTTGTCGAACGGCGCCACACGGTACGTCACATCGCGGATGGTTTCGGCGAGGATGCCGCCCAGGCCGAACGCCACCACCGGGCCGAAGCAGGCGTCGTTGACCACGCCAACGATGGTTTCGAGGCCATCGGTAATCATCTCGGACACCAGCACACCCGCCACGTTAGCTTGCGGCGCGGCGCGTTGAGCGTTGGCTAACACCTCGGCCATCGCCTGTTGCAATTGCTCGGTGTTCTGCACGTTAAGCCGCACGCCGCCAATGTCGGATTTGTGCGCGATGTCGCGCGACGCCACTTTCACCGCCACCGGAAATTTCACATCGGCGGGAACGGCAGCGCCAGCTTTCACCAGCACATCCTGCGTTACCGGGATGCCGAACGCGCGCAGCACGTTTTTGCTTTCGTGTTCATCCAGCGTCGCTGCACCCGCGGGTAGCGGCGGCAATGCACGCGCCTTGGGTTGCGGCGGGTTACACAGGCGATCTCGCTGTTGCAGGGCGTCGTAGTAATCCGCGAGTTTTCCCATCGCATAGGCCACGCGGCGCGGCGAGGGCTGCATCGGGATGTTGTTGGCCTCGATCATGTCAAAGGCTTCCGGCGCCACCGCATACGGCACCGAGCAGAACAGCATCACCGGCTTGTCGCTGTTTTTCAGCGCCTGCACCACGCCGTCAACGCCGTTGAACATGGTGCGGCCCGTGGTGGTGGCGAGCAGCATGCCGACCTGATGCACGTCGGGGTCGGCCAGCACCGCATTGAGTGCATTCAAGTATTTGGGCGCGTTTTTGTCGCTGATAAAACCTGCCGCGTAATCCACCGGGTTTTCCAGCGAGGCGACGTTGGGCAAGTTCTCGCGCAGCACGGCCATGGTTTTGTCGGAGAGCGGCACCAGTTTGATGCCCACTTCATCGGCCGCGTCGGAAAACGCCACCGCCGAGCCGCCCGAGCCGCCCATCACCACCACGTTGCGGCCGCGCGCCACACGTCCCGACGCGAAGCACTGTGCGTAGTCGCCGGCCTCATGCGTATCGACCACTTCGATCACGCCGCATTGTTTGAACGCGGCGCGGAACACGTCGTAGCTGCTGGTGAGATTAGCGGTGTGCGAGGCCGCCGCGCGCAGGCCCTGTTGCGTGTTGCCGGCCTTTAACACGATGACCGGCTTGCCCGCCGCCAAGGCGCGACGGCACGCCGCCATCAGCGCGCGGCCATCGGCCACGCCTTCGAGATACACCAGTATGACCTTGGTTTCGGGGTCATCGACAAAGGCGTTGATGAGTTCCGGCGCCTGGATGTCGCTTTCGTTGCCGCTGGCCACCACATAACGAAAACCCACGCGCGCGCCGCCGGTTTGTATCACCACACTGTTGCCGAAGCCGCCGCTCTGGATCACCGCCGACACCGGGCCGGGCTTTAACATCGGCGGCTTGGTGATGCTGCCGAAGCCGGCAAACACTTTTTGATGCACGTTGACCAGCCCCAGGCAGTTGGGGCCGATGATGCGCACGCCGCTCTTCTTTGCGGCAGCCAGCATACGTTCTTCGTTGGCGATGCCTTCGGCGCCGGTTTCACGAAACCCGCCGCCGAGTACGATGGCGAACGGTATACCTTTCGTACCGCACTGCTCGATGACGCCGGGCACGTGTTTGGCCGGGATGGCGATCACCGCCACGTCGCACGGCTGATCGATATCGGCGATGCCGCGATAGCAGCGCCGCTGCATCAACTTATCGTAGTTCGGATTGACTGGAAAAATGCCGCCACCGTAGCCGTTGCGCGTGATCGCATCCAGCGCCTGACCGCCGGCGCGGATGGTGTCTTCAGTGGCGCCGACGATGGCTACGCCGCGCGGGTTGAATAGTCTGGCAAAATCGCTCATAAGCAATGCTTCATAAAATAGTATTTAAAAACAATTAGTTACAACTAATCCGCCTTGATCCCCGCCTCGCGGATCACCTTACCCCACTTGGCGATTTCACCGGCGAGATATTTGCGCAGATCATCCGCCGAGCCGCCCAGCGGCTCCGCTCCCTGCGCGATCAGGCGGTCGCGCATGTCTGGCTCTTTCATGATGGCGACGAGTGCGGTGTTTAATTTATCCACCACCGGCTGCGGCGTTTTGCCGGTGGAAAAAATACCGAACCAGCCCACCGCGTGAAAACCCGGCACGCCGGTTTCGGCGATGGTCGGCAGTTCGGGAAACAACACCGAGCGCTTCGCGCTGGTGACGCCAATCGCGCGCAGTGTGTTGCTGCGGATATACGGCGTCAAGATCAGCACGTTATCAAACGCCACATGCAGGCGTCCGCCGAGCAAATCGGGCATCAACTGGCCGGTGCCTTTGTAGGGCACGTAGGTCATGTCAAAGCCCGCCGTGCGTTTGAGCAATTCGCCCGCCAGCCGTTGCAGCGAGCCGGGCGTGGAGCCGGCGTAGTTGAGCTTGCCGGGATTCGCCTTGCCGTAGTTGATTAAATCCGCTACCGACTTAATCGGCAGCGACGGCTGCACCACCAGCACATAAGGCGAGGTGGCGATCAGACATACCGGCGCCAAATCTTTTGCGATATCAAACGGCAGCTTGGTAAACAAACTGCTGATGGTGCCGAACGAACCGGATGCCATCAGCAGCGTATGGCCATCCGGCTGCGCTTTCGCCACGATATCGCTGCCGATGATGCTGCTGCCGCCGGGGCGGTTGTCCACCACCACCTGCTGGCCGATGCGCTCGCCGAGCTTGGCCGCAACGAGCCGCGCCATGATGTCGGTGCTACCGCCGGCAGCGACGGCCACTACCATGCGCACGGGACGTTGCGGGTAGGACTGCGCTGCCGCTGTGCTTACATTGACCGCAAGCAGGGTCAGCAGGATTCCTGTGGTTAGTTCTCGTTGCATGATTTTCCTTTATACAGCGGTTCATCCGGCTTTCGCGTGAGGCTACATACAACCGTCATTCCCGCGAAGGCGGGTATCCCCTCCCTCCGCTTGCGGGGGGAGGTAGGAGGGGGGCAACAATTTCTCAAGTGGCACGGTGTTATGGGTTCCCGCCATCGCGGGAACGACGAGGGATGTTTTGCGCGCGATTCAAACATCCGCATCTTACTTCCCCTCCACCATCTTGAGCGCACGACCGTAGTACCCCAGATCAATATACCGATCCGGCGCGGGCGCCTTGCCGCCCCACTGGCCCTGAAATTCGGCGCGCAACGCCAGCACGGATTTAAAACCTTCGAGATCGAATTTGATGTCGGGCACCAAGCCAAAACGCGCTTGCGTCAACGCTTCATCGTAGGTGCGCGCGGCGACCTGCGGCTCCTGCTTTAACCGCGACGCAAGCAATGCTATCGACTGCACGCGATTCGCCGGCGCCAGCGCCATGCGCGTCGCTTCAATGTAGGCGGCGATAAACCGTTCGAGCAGCGGGCCGTTGGCACCCGCCCACGCGCGCATCACGAATAAGCCGCCGCCCTGATACGGGCCGATCAGATCAATCGCGCGGCCAAAACTTTTCAGCCCTTTATCCTTCGCCGCGAACGAGAACGGCGGGTTCAACATGCCGGCGGCGGAGTTGTCGGTGTATTTTTCCATCGCCTCGATGCGCGAGGGCGTGAAACCCACCGGCTTGATGGCGTAATCGCGACCCTCGATCAAGCCTGCATTCTTGAGTATCTTTTTCGCCTGCAAGGCATAGGCGGTATCGGGCCGGTCCACCACCAGTGTCTTGCCGCGCATGTCGGCCACCGATTGAATCTCGGGCCGCGTCATGAATTCATTCATGCTGGTATCGCCGCCGCTGACGATGACCACATCGGCGTTGGCGGTCTCCACCATCGCCACCGCGTTATCGACGGCGGAATAAGCGATGTCGAATTCCCCCTTGGCCAGCCCCTCGCGCTGCGCTTCGGAGTTTTGCGTGAAGCGCAGATCGACCGTGATGCCGCGCTTTTCAAACACACCGTTGGCGATGCCGAGGTAGAGCGCGAGATTGGTGGCGTTGGGAAAGGTGTTCACGCGCACGGTGGTCAGTGTCTGCGCCGATACGCTTGCCACCGCACAACACATTGCCAAACCACAAATCCATTTTGTCATCGATCTTCTCCCGGAATGGAATGCAGTTTACTATGGCTTACAAGCAATCGCTGCTGCACGGGAGTTTGACATGAGCAAGGCATTCCGCATTTACCAAACCGGCGGGCCGGAGGTCATGCGCTGGGAAGATATCGAAGTCGGCGAACCCGGCG
>CANIID010000135.1 GCA_947467315.1 Betaproteobacteria bacterium
CGGAGCATGAGTTCGCGGCTGGGTACTCAGTTTCCGCAAGAAGGCATCGAGTGGTGGATCAAATACATGGGCCGCACGGCGGTATCCACCGAAGCGGGGTTTGCCGGCTCGATAAACTTTTCAGATATCAGCGCCGATGTCGCCATCCTCAAGTGTCCGATGCTGGTGATTACCACGCAGGAAAGCGGCCTTGCGTCAGTGGCGCAAACGCGCGCATGGCAGGAGCAAGTGCCGCACTCCGAATTGGTGGTGCTGCCGGGGGATTCGTTTCACGCAGCGGCGACGGATCCGGATGTGTGTGCGCACGCGTTGCTGAGTTTCATTAAGCGCCATGCGATTTTGTAGGATGGGTGCAACCCATCACAAACGGTGGTGCGTGAAAATGGTTTGTGATGGGTTACGCTGCGCTCCACCCATCCTACGGTTATATTGTAAGTATATGTTTTAATTGAGTAATTATGAGATTAACGATTGCGTTCTTGTGTGTGGTCGCTGCGGGATTTGCGCATGCACAAACCTACCCCGCCAAACCCATCCGCATCATCGTGCCGTACCCACCCGGCGGCGGCACCGATGTGGTTGCACGCACGCTGGCGCAAAAAATGACTGAGGTGATGGGCCAGCCGGTGATCGTCGATAACCGCGCGGGCGCGAACGGCATCATCGGTTCGGATGCGGTGGCGAAAGCCGCGCCGGATGGATACACCGCGCTGATTACGCTCGCCACGCACGTGATTAACCCGGCGCTGTATGCCAAGCTGCCGTACGGCCCCGACGACCACGCGCCGGTGACGGTGCTGGCGGAGTATCCGTTTGTGATCACCGTGCATCCGTCGCTGCCGGTGAAAAACGTCAAGGACTTGATCGCGTTTGCGAAAGCGCGGCCCGGTCAGTTGACGTTTGCGTCGTCGGGCAACGGCAGCGGGCCGCATCTGGGCATGGAGCTGTTTAAGAACATGGCGGGCATCGACGTAGTGCATGTGCCGTACAAAGGCGCAGGGCAGGCGATGACCGATTTGCTGTCGGGGCAGGTGCCGATTTTTCTGAACAATTTTCTGGCGGGCGCGCAGATGATTAAAGCGGGCCGATTGCGCGCGCTGGCGGTGACCAGCGGCAAACGTTCCAGCGCCGCACCGGATGTGCCGACGGTGGCCGAATCCGGCGTGCCCGGTTATGCCGTCACCGGCTGGTACGGCATGATGCTGCCCGCGGCCACCCCCGCGCCTGTGCTGCGCGCGCTGCACGAGGGCACGGTCAAGGCGCTGCGCTCAAAAGAAGTGAGTGCGCGGCTGTCGAATGAAGCCGCCGAAATTGTCGCCAGCACGCCGCAGGAATTCGCCGCATTTCTGAAAGCCGAATCCGAAAAATGGACAGCGGTGATACGCAAGGCCAAGGTGCGTATTACGGAATGAGGCGTGCGATAATTCGACGTGCACCGAACTTCAAAATCCATTAACCACGGATGAACACAGATAAATAGATAAAGTCGCTGGATAGTGTTGAATTTCATCTTTGTGTATCCGTAGTTAAAAATGTCTTGAGTCCTTATTAATTTAACCAGCCAAACGAGGAGAACAACATGCATTCCCACACGCACGAAGGTAGCCTGCAATTCTGCGACTGCGCCAATAACATACTCACCGCCACCAACGAAGCCGCTGCACAGCCGGGCGGCGGCGCGCGACGGCAGGTGATCGTCGCGGGCAAGCGCGTCAAGACCATCGACGTGCATGCGCACTGCGTGATCCCCAAGGCGCTGGAACTGCAAGGCAAGGATCACATGAAGGAACGCGGGCCGGGCCTGGGTGACGTGGGCTTGCGCCGCATCGGCGAAATGGACGAGCAGGGCATCGATGTCGAGGCCATCAGCATCAACCCGCACTGGTACAAAGCCGAACGCGATCTTGCGGTCGAAATCTGCAAAATCAACAACGAAACGCTGGCCGAGTTGTGCGCGGCGCATCCGGATCGTTTCGTCGGCTTCGCCGCGCTGACGCTGCAGGCGCCAGATGTCGCGGTGCAGCAGCTTGAACATGCCGTCAAAAAACTGGGCATGCGCGGTGCTGCCATCGGCGGCAGCGTGGCTGGCGACGAATTCGCCAACGCCAAATTCGACGCGGTGTGGCGCAAGGCGGAAGAGCTGGGGGTTTTACTTTTTATCCACCCGCAAGGCACGCCCGAACTGGCCCATCGCCTGAAAGGCAACGGCTGGCTCGCCAACGTGATCGGCAATCCGCTCGACACCACCATCGCGCTGTCGCATCTGATCTTCGAGGGCACGCTGGATAAATTCCCCGGCCTGAAAGTCTGCTCGGCACACGGCGGCGGATTCCTGCCGCAGTACGCGCCGCGCTCCGACAACGGCCTGCGCGTTGCGCCCGAGATGGATACCGGCGTCAAACTCAAAAAGAAACCCACCGAGTACATGCGCGACATGTACTACGACACGCTGATCTTCACCGACGAAGCGCTGCGCCATCTGGCGCACGAAGTGGGCGTGGAAAAGCTGGTGATCGGCACCGATCATCCTATCCCGTGGCAGGCCGATTCGATCAATCACGTGCTCAATTGCCCGCATTTCAACGATGCGCAAAAACGCATGATCTTGGGTGAGACGGCGGGTAAGTTGTTGGGGATCGCGCCATTCTGAGCGGCACTACAATTCCGCTCCTTCCCCTTCAGGGGGAAGGTTGGGATGGGGGTGGGGTGTGCGCTGAATGCGTGTACCCCATCCCCACCCTGGCCCTCCCCTTGAAGGGGGGGGAATAAATTTGTAGCAAGCTCCAACTAAACTCATTCGACTGAGATTTTCATCGCATGAAAGTCTACCAATCCGTAGCCAATGCCTTCGTCAAAGAAGGCGCCACCACCATCTTCGGTTTGATGGGCGACGGCAATATGTCGTGGGCCGCCGCCATGTCGGCGAAACCCGGCGTGCGCATGATCGACGTGCGCGACGAAGGCGCTGCGTTGTCGATGGCGGAAGGTTGGGCGCGCGCCACTGGCAAGGTCGGCGTATGCAACGCCACCCACGGGCCCGGCATGACGCGTATGACCACTTCGCTGGTGGCATCGAGCAAGGCGCGTGTGCCCATCGTGGTCTACACCAGCCGCACGCATTTCAACAATGAGTGGCAGAACCAATCGCTGAATCAGGAGCGGCTGGTCAGCGCCACCGGCGCGGGCTACATCGAAGTGCTGTCTCCGGCGTTTGCAGAAGATGCGGTGCGGCAGGCGTTTCATCAGGCGTGCACGCAGCGGCGCCCTGTGGTGCTGGCGTATCCGATGAACGTGCAGGACGCGAATATCGACAGCGATGGCGATGATTATCAGCCTTCGTCAACGCTGTTCACGGGCCAGCAGCGCATCAAGCCCGCGGACGAGCAGCTTGCGCAAGCCGTGAAGATCATCGCGGCGAGTAAAAAGCCAGTGGTAGTGGTGGGCGACGGCGCGGTGCGCTCCGGCGCGATTGACGCATCGCAACGGTTGGCGCAACGCATTGGCGCGCTGACTGCGACATCGCTGGTCGCAAAGGGCGCTCTCAGTGACGAGTTTCACGCCGGCATTTCCGGCATGTTCTCCACGCGCGCGGTGATGGCGCTGTTTGAAGAAGCCGATTGCGTGATTGCAGTGGGCGCGAGCTTAAATCCGCACACCATTGAAGGCGGCTTGCTGTACCCGAAAGCACGCGTCGTGCATATCAACAGCGAGCCGGTGGTAGTGATGGGCAATGACCGCGTGGCGGATTGCTATGTGCAGGGCGACGCATTAGTGACGGTGCAGGCTATCGACGAGGCCTTATCGCAAGGTGTTGTTTATAAAGATAATTTTAGAACGCCGGCGATCAAGAAAATTCTGCTCAACGCAGATCGTGATCCGGCCGAGTATGAAATCGAAGCCGGCACGGTGGACCCGCGCGAGGCCTCGCGCATCATCGATGAACAATTGCCGTCCGATGTGGGCGTCGCCATCGGCGTGGGGCATTCGTTCGCGTTCCCCGTGATGATTATGAAAAAGCCGCGCGTGTCGCACGCGTTCGTCAACGGCTTCGGCAGCATCGGGCAGACCTTGCCCACGGCCATCGGCATGGCGGTGGCGCAGGGCGTCAACAAACCGTTTGCGTTGATCGAGGGCGACGGCGGCGCGATGCAGAATATTCAGGAACTCGATACCGCGTCGCGTCTCGGGTTGAAGCTGCTGTTCATTATTTTGAACGACGAAGGCCTGGGCGCGGAGTATCACAAGTTAAAGGCATCGGGCTTCGATGCCAATCTGGCCGGCGTGCGTTCGCCGGATTTTGGCGCCGTGGCGCGTGGCTTTGGTTGCCGCGGGCGCGTGGTGCGCACGCTGGACGAGTTAAGCGCGGGCATCAACGAGTTTCTGGCAGGCGATGGCCCGATGGTGCTGGACGTGCGCATCTCGCGCAATGTGGTGAACATCACTTACCGGCGCATGTTTTACGGCGAGGATGCGTGATTCGCGTGCGCGGTTGATAGGGCGGGGAATTGATGCTCTAATTTGCGGGCCATCTGGTTTCAAGGTGCGTCATATATCAAACCCGTCGTTCCCGCGAAGGCGGGAACCCATAACGCATGTGCAAATGAGGCTGTGTTATGGATTCCCGCCTTCGCGGGAACGACAGGGATAGTGTTTCGACTCTTGCTGAGGAGCATTCATGGATCACAAAGAAATTCGCGGACTGATTTCCGCCGTCGTCACGCCGTTCAAGGCCGACGGCAGCATCGACTACAAAAGCTTCGAGCAACACGTCGCGCGCGTGGCATCGGCCAAGGGTATCTACGGCATCGCGGTGAGCGGCCACGCGGGCGAAGTGCTGACATTGACCTCCGAAGAGCGCATTGGCATCGTCGCCGCCGCGAAAAAAGTGATCCCCAAAGGCGTGAAACTGGTGGCGGGCATTGCCAGCGGCTCAATGGCGGGGCTGGTGCATGAGGGGCAGATCGCCAAACAGGCGGGCGCGGAAATGCTGCTGGTGCTGCCGCTGTTTGATGTGCGCCCGTATCGTCATCTGTGCCATCAGCCCGAGGCCGTCTACGGTGTGTTCGAGCGCATGGATCGCGAAGTGAATTTGCCGATGATTGTGTTTCAGTACCCCGAGGCCACCGGTTGCGCCTATTCGCTGGCGGCGCTGGAGCGCATTGCCGGCTTGCCGAATGTGGTGGGCATCAAGGCCGCGACGGTTACCGCGTCCAAGTACGCTGAAATCAATGATGCGCTCGGCGATAAACTTGCGGTGCTCGCAGCCTGCGATGCGCCGTCGCTGTTGGGCATGCTGCTGCACAACGCGCCGGGCGCGCTGCTTGGCATCAGCGTAGTGGGCACGCAGCACTGGGTGGAGCTGATCCGCGAAGCGACCATCGGTGACGCGCGCAAGGCGAAAGAAATCCACAACAACTTCGCCGTGCCGCTGATGGATGCGATCTACGAATACCAGTTGCAGAAAACGCCGGTGAGCACCTGCGCCGCCAACAAAGAAGCACTGGCCCAGCTCGGCGAGATTCCGTCGTCGTGGGTGCGCCCGCCTGCGTTGAACGTCACCCCGGCGCGGAAAGAGGCCATACGTGTGGGTTTGCAGAAGGCGGGGTTGCTGATGGAGAAGGCGGCGGTTGGGATGTAGTCCCGAAGCGAACTTGAAAATCATTTGTCCTCAAGGGAATGCCTCAGGCGGTCGCGTATGGAAACCATTGCATCGTTAATCGTTAGAATCGCCGCATGAAACGGTTACTACTGGCATCCATTTCGGCCATCTGTATTTTATTTGTTCCGTTGTCGGCGGGGCAAAACACACCCTCAAAGCCGAGTGTCGCCACCACCTATTTTGGATGGGAGGATGGTGGTGCCTCGATTTATTCTGAGATCGCCAATGGCAAAGCCATTCTTATGGCGCGATGCGGAAGTATTTTGAATGTTGTTGCAGATAGCTCGTTCACTGGTTCTTGGAATACAAGTGTGCTTCGATATGGCGTTACCGTATCCACGAATGGGATCATGGTATTTGGAGATGATATTCAACGTAACGTAACTCATGGAAAGCCTTGTCCTGGGGCTTTCCCGGGAATCGTTAGGCTCGCTCGTCTTTCGTCTCGTGAAGAGGCCATCAAGAAGTCGAATCTCGATGCGGACAGCGTTGCAGAATACAAAGCATTTCACGTACAGGCCTATGGAGTCGAACCCAGCGCCAGGGTTGCTCAATCAGAGGCCATCGTTCGCCCGGTGGAAGCAAAGCCGAATGTAGACGAAGAGCGTATCCGGCGCGAAGTGCAGGCAAGGCTGGAAGAAGAGCGCAAGCAGCGTGTGGCGCAGGCAAGGACAGATGAAGATCGCCAACAGCGAGACTCGTTGGCGGCGGCAGAAGATGCGCGCAGGCAGCGGGAAATGCTTACGAAAGCCGAAGACGAACGTCGACAACGCGAAGTGCAAGCCAAGGTCGAAGAAGACCGCAGGCAACGTGAAGTGCAAGCCAAGGCCGAGGAGGAACGCAGACAACGCGAAGTGCAAGCCAAGGCCGAAGAAGCACGCAAACAGGCCGTTGCCGTTCCGCGGATCACGCGTAAGGCCCCCGTCATCGGCAACGACTCCTATGCCAGCGTGCCCAAGTTGAGAAGCGCACGCACCGACGCCAGCGCCATAGAACAGGCGTTTCTTTCCGCGGGCTATTCGGTATCCGCGCACTACGATGTCAACGAACGGGAAATGAAAAGGGTGATCCGGGAATTCGTACGCCGGGTCGAGGGCGGTGATGAAGTCTTTTTCTTCTTTGCGGGACATGGCGTGCAGTTGGGTGGCGCCAATTACCTGTTGCCCACTGATATACGTGCGGAAGACGCGACCGCTGTTAGGGATGAAGCGATTTCACTGCAACGGGTGATGGACGACCTGGCTGAATCCAAGGCGCGACTGACCTTGGCGGTCATCGATGCGTGTCGCGACAATCCTTTTGCGGTGGCGGGCCGGGCGGTTGGCGGGCGAGGGCTGGCAGCCACCAATGTGGCGTCGGGCCAAATGATCGTGTTCTCGGCGGGCGCCGGTCAGCAGGCGCTGGACCATGTTGGCCCGAATGACCGGTCGCCCAATGGCTTGTTTACGCGCGTATTTCTGAAGCATATCCGGCAGAAGGGCATCACCATCGACCGGATCATGCGGCAGGTGCGGGCGGAGGTGATGCAGGTGGCGAAATCCATCGGTCACGATCAAGTGCCTGCGCTTTACGATCAGGTGGTGGGGGATTTCTATTTTGTGCCGTAGATGTGCTTGCCTGCGTCCGGGTGACGATGTGAATCTTTTAAAGGGCAGCAAGCGATGGACCTGAAATTATCCGGGCAGACGGCATTGGTCACCGGCGCGTCGCGCGGCATCGGGCTGGCCATTGCACAGGAGTTCGCGCGCGAGGGCGTGCATCTGCATCTGGCCGCGCGCACGGCGGCTGATCTTGAAAGCGCGCGCGCTGCGGTGCTGGCGGCGGGCAACGTCAAGGTGGTATGCCATGCGCTGGATTTATCCGACAGCGGCAACGTTGTCGAGCTGGCGAAGCGTTGCTCAGGTGTGGATATATTGGTGAATAACGCGGGCGCCATCCCCTCCGGCAACATCGATGCCGTGACCGGGGCGCGCTGGCGCGAGGGCTGGGAACTGAAGGTATTCGGCTACATTGACCTGACGCGGGAAGTTTATGCGCGTATGTGTCAACGGAAGGCCGGTGTCATCATCAATGTGATCGGCATCGCCGGTGAACGCGCGCTTGCGCATTACATCGCCGGCACCACTGGTAATGCCGGGCTGATGGCGTTCACACGCGCGCTGGGCGGCGCGAGTGTTGATCACAACGTACGTGTGGTCGGCGTCAATCCCGGCCAGATCGAGACCGACCGCCTGCGCGGACGGCTGGAGATTCAGGCGAAAAAAGAACTGGGCGATGCGTCGCGCTGGCTGGAGCTTATCAACAGCCCGCCGCTGGGACGTCTCGGCCGCACCGACGAGATTGCCGATATGGTGGTGTTTCTGGCGTCGTCGCGCGCTTCGTATGTGAGCGGTACCATCGTCACGGTCGATGGCGGGCGCGTGGCGCGCAACACGGCTTGAGAATGTGGCGACGCCTGCATGAATTTTCGAGAAGAACCATAATTGCACTGTGTTGCAAGATAATCCCTACCCCTTGAAGGGGAAGGAGCGTCCGCAGGGAGGCATGAGTTACTTTCTAATCCAGTGCAAATAATGGCAATGGCGATAAATATCACCTTACGTAGCATCACAAGGGGCTGCACGCTCGCTGCCGCAATAACCCTGCATGCAGCGCCGCCAGCCTATGCGCAAACCGCTTACCCATCGCGCCCCATCCGCCTGATCGTGCCATTCCCGGCGGGTGCCGGCACGGACATCGTGGCGCGCACGGTCGGGCAAAAACTCGGCGAGGCGCTGGGGCAACCGGTGATCGTTGAAAACCGCGGTGGCGCGGCGGGTATCGTCGGCACCGAGATGCTGGCGAAATCCGCGCCGGATGGCCATACCCTTGGCCTCATCACCAGCAGCTTCGCCATGAGCGCGAGCCTGCAAAAACTGCCATACGATCCGATCAAGGATTTTATTCCGCTGGGCACCATGGCATCGGTGCAGAACATTCTGCTGGTGCATCCCTCGCTGCCGGTACGCAACGTGCAAGAGCTGATACGCCTGATTCGCGCACGGCCCGGCCAGTTGACGTACGCTACCTCGGGCACGGGCGGCGTCGGTCATCTCACGATGGAATTGCTGCGCCTGAAAGTCAGCGGGCTTGACGTGGTGCAGGTGCCGTACAAAGGCAATGCACCGGCGGTGACGGACCTCATCGGCGGGCACGTGACGATGATGTTCGTCGCCCTGCCGTCAGCCAAGCCTTACCTCGCGCCGCCGCGCGTGCGCGGACTCGCCGTTACCAGTGCGCGCCGCTCGCAAACCGTGCCCGATATACCCACCATGCAGGAGGCCGGCGTTCCCGGCTACGATTACAACTCCGCCTTCGGTCTGGCGCTGCCGGCGAATACGCCGAGGGAAATTGTCGTTCGATTAAGCAACGAGCTGCTGCGCATTCTCAAACTGCCGGACATCCGCGAGCGGCTCACTGCGGCGGGCACAGAACCCGCCGGCACTCTGCCGGAGGAATACGCTGCCACCATCAAGGCCGATATCGTGAAATGGGCGCAGGTGATTCGGGCTGCGGGCATTAAGGCGGAGTAAGGCGTTCGTGCTGGTATTCGCGGCATTGGCCGGCTGTAATTGGCGATGCAGGTGCTGATTGGGTGAAGGTGTTTCTCAGGCTTGTCCGAGCGGTTCCGGTTGGCCAGGAACTGAAGTAGATTTCTTAGATTCTTGCGTCTGAAAGGCGACATTCATTTGCGGGGACAAAAGGCAAGACATGCCCATACGCGCCCCCTAAAATGCCTTCCGGTTCGGATGATTTGGTTTTATGGGGAGGATTTGCAATGATTGTTGTTGCCACTCAACTAAAGATACAGAGCAGTAAAGCGCGTCAAGATTCGGTGTTTGGATTTTCGGATGGCCGTAGCAACCGAGCATGTGTTTATTGTGTTCGTAGGAGGGGATGAAGATCGTGTTGGCGGGTTTTGTGTTTGATCGACGCTGTGTAACAACAACGTCGTTCCCGCCGGCGCGGGAATGACTGTTGGGTATGCATCGAGTCTTACTTGTATTTCTTCGACCACAGATCGGAGATCTCAACGCCCTTGTCGATGTCCGCTTTGCGCTTGGTGTCACCCGCATCAATTTTTTGCGCGTGGTCCAGCACGAGGGCGATTTTGTCCTGCGGAATAATTGCGATGCCGGCTTCGTCGGCGCAAATCAGATCGCCGGGTTTGCACGGCACGCCGCGAATCTCGACGGTGCCGTTCAATTCAACACTTTGCATGCGCCACTTGCCAGTGATCGGCGTGAAGCCGCGGCACCACACCGGCCAATCCATTTCACGATAGCCATCGGGGTCGCGCACCGTGGCATCAACAATCGCGCCGATGAAGCCTTGGCGCTTGGCAATGCTCGCCGATTGTCCGCCCATGTTCGAGCAGCCCATCACGCCCTGGATCACCAGCACGTCGCCGGGTTCGGCGAGGTTGTGCGCTTCGGTTTCACCCTGCGTGTTGATTTTTTCCTGCGCGGCTTTATGGATTTGCACGTCGCGTGCAATGTTGCGCAAGGTCATCGCCGGGCCGACGATGCGCTTGGTGAAATACACCGGCGGCAATTGATACGCGGGGATTACCGCGACGATGCCGAGTTCATCACAGGCATCCGACAGCGTGCCGGTCAGATCGACCAGTGCCATGAAGGCCTCAATGATGGCTTTGGACGGGCGCGGGATGTCGAGCATGCGGATGGCTTCGCGTGGCATGCGGCCGAGGGTGGTTTTGGGCATAAAGGTTCCAGTCAAGAGAGGGGATCGAGTCCCATTCTAGGGACGCAAGGCTTATTGCGTCAATGCGGGCAATCCGCTATCGTGCGGACTCAATTTTTCACCGGTAACTTTCAATGGCAACTCCCAAACGCGGCATGCGCAAAGGCCTCACGGCTTACGGCGACGAAGAATTCTCCCTGTTTTTGCGCAAGGCCTTCGTCAAGGCGATGGGCTACACCGACGAGGCGCTGGATCGTCCTATTGTCGGCATCACCAATACCTTCAGTGGCTTTAACGCCTGCCATCGCAACGTGCCGGAACTGATTGACGCGGTGAAGCGCGGCGTGATGCTGGCGGGCGGATTGCCGGTGGAGTTTCCGGTGATAACGCTGCATGAATCGTTCGCGCATCCGACCAGCATGTATCTGCGCAACCTGATGTCGATGGACACCGAAGAGATGATCAAAGGTCAGCCGGTCGATGCGGTGGTGTTGATCGGCGGTTGCGACAAAACCGTACCCGCGCTCTTGATGGGTGCAGCAAGCGCCAACGTACCGGCGATCATGCTGGTAACCGGGCCGATGATTACCGGTGATCACAAAGGCGAACGCCTCGGTGCATGCACCGATTGCCGGCGTTTCTGGGGCAAGTATCGCGCGGGCGAAATTTCCGAGCAGGAAATCGGCGAAATCAACAACAAGCTGGCTCCGTCGGCGGGCACCTGCATGGTGATGGGCACGGCCAGCACCATGGCGCTGTGTACCGAGGCGATGGGCATGATGCTGCCCGGCGGCGCCTGCACACCAGCGGTGATGGCCGACCGGTTGCGTCACGCCGAAGCCAGCGGCGCGCGCGCGGTGGCGATGGCCAAAGAGAAGTTGACGCCCGACAAAATCATGACGGCTGACGCGTTCGAGAACGCGCTCACGGTGCTGCTGGCGGTAGGCGGCTCGACCAATGCGATTGTGCATCTCACCGCAATGGCGGGGCGCTTGGGAATAAAAATCGACCTGGACGCTTTCGACAAAATGGGCCGCGTGACGCCGGTGCTGGTGGATTTAAAGCCCACCGGTCAGCACTACATGGAAGATCTGGAAAAAGCCGGCGGCCTGGTGGTCATTCTGCGGGAGATTAAAAAGCTATTGAATCTCGATGCGCTGACCGTCACCGGCGACACCCTGGGCGAAAACATCAAGGCGGCAGCGCCCGCGTGGAAGCAGGACGTGGTGCGCCCGTTCAATGATCCGATCTTCAAAGGCGGCAGTATCGCGGTGCTGCGCGGCAATCTGGCACCCGAAGGCGCGATCATTAAACAAGCCGCGGCCACGCCGAAGCTGATGCAGCACACCGGACGCGCAGTGGTGTTCGAGTCGCTGGAAGATTTGGCCAATCGCATCGACGATCCCAAGCTCGATGTCAAAGAAGACGATATTCTGGTGATGCAGAATGCCGGGCCGAAAGGCGCGCCGGGCATGCCGGAAGCGGGTTACCTGCCGATCCCGAAAAAGCTTGCGCAAAAAGGTGTCAAAGACATGGTGCGTATTTCCGACGCGCGCATGAGCGGCACCGCGTTCGGCGCGATTGTGTTGCACGTGACACCAGAGGCTGCGCTGGGTGGACCGCTGGCGTTGGTGAAGACCGGCGACAAGATCAAGCTCGACGTGCCGGCGCGCAAGATCGAACTGCTGGTGTCGGACGAAGAACTCGAGGCACGCCGCAAGCTGTGGAAAAAACCGCGTGTGCGCAAAGAGGATGGCCGCGGTTACCGCAAGCTGTTCATGGAAACCGTGACGCAGGCGGATCGCGGCTGCGATTTCGACTTTCTCGCGCCGGAGAGTACAATCAGCGTTCCGCGATAATAAAGCAGGCGCCTCTCCCGCTGCGCAGGGGAGGGCGCGAGTCCCGTCGCCTTTTTTTACATTGAATCTGAAATGCCCAAACCCCAAAAGAAGAAAACCGCACCGCGCCGATTTGTGGTGCGTAAATCCGGCGTGCATGGCCGTGGTGTGTTCGCGCTGGTCGATATTCCCAAGCGTACGCGCCTGATTGAATATCTCGGCGAGCGCATGTCGCACAAAGTGGCCGATGACCGCTACGGTGATTTGCACGACGGCAGCTCGCATACCATGTTGTTCGCGGCCAACGACGAAGTGGTGATCGACGCCACGAAATGGGGCAGTTCCGCGCGCTGGATCAATCACTCGTGCGCGCCCAATTGCGAAGCGATAGAAGACGAAGGCCGCGTGTTCATCGAAACCCGGCGCAACATCCACGCGGGCGAAGAACTCGGCTATGACTATGAGCTGATCGTCGAAGAGCGCCATACCGCGAAATTGAAACGCGAGCACGCGTGCCTGTGCGGTGCGCGGCGCTGCCGCGGCACCCTGCTCGGCAAAAAGCGCTGATACTGCCTCCACTGCTGTAACGGGGCAGAGTTCGCGGGAGGACGCAGGCGGCGCGCCGGCAAGTGCTTTGCGCGCGCACATTAAGCAGCCGTGTGCAAGCTGGTGTAGTCTATGGTTATACGCCATGACTACGCTACAACTATCCCTACGCAATCAGATCGGCGAACTTGAGCGGGTGAACGGCCTGGTGTCGCGACTTGAGCGTGACTGCGGCCTGCCCGCCGAGATTGTGTTTGACCTCAACGTCGTGCTCGATGAATTGCTCAGCAATATCATTAACTACGGCTATACCGACGACACGCCGCACGAGATTGGCGTCACGCTGTCGGTGAGCGCGGCGATGGTCGAGGTTCGCATCGAGGATGACGGCATCGCGTTCGATCCACTTGCCGCGCCGGAACCGGATCTCACGTTGCCGCTCGCGCTGCGTCCTATCGGCGGTCTCGGTTTGCATTTTGTCCGCAAGTTGATGGATGATGTGCAATACAAACGCGAGAATAATCGTAACATATTGTTTTTAAAGAAGAAAATAATATAAATCTGGAGGATGCATTATGGAAATTCAGCAAATTGAATCCGGACGCACGACGGTGCTCGCGCTCACGGGCCGTATCGACAGCAGTAATGCGATCGAACTCAGCAATCAGTTGCGCGCGCTGTATGCCAAACCGGGGCGGCTGCTGTTGCTGGATTTTCAGCAAGTCGATTACATCACCAGTGCAGGTTTCCGCACCTTGCTGATCGGGCGGCGGCACGCGGCCAGCAGTGGCGGGGCTTTTGCGTTGTGCAGCCTCACGGAAAAAATGCGTGATCTGTTCGACATGGGCGGGTTCATTGAAAATTTCGCCATTTACGCCAATCGCGACGAAGGCATTTTGAACCTGGTGTAAGCGGCGTGAAGAAGCCGCGTAATATTGTCTATGGCGTAGACGAGGTGCCGCCGCGCGGCGTGTTGCTGTTGTCGGGTGTGCAGCATGTCGGCCTGGTGGCGATATTTTTGCTGGTGCCGGTGATTGCGGGTCGTCAGGCGGGCTTGCCGGCGGAAAAAATAATCGATGTGCTAAGCCTGTCGATGCTGGTGATGGCGGTGGGGCCGCTGTTGCATGCATTGCGCCGCGGGCCGTTGGGCTCGGGCTACCTGTGCCCGCCGATATTCGCGGCTGCGTACTTGCCGGCGTCCTTGCTGGCATTGAAGGCGGGCGGCTTGCCGCTGATGTTTGGCATGACCGTGTTCTCGGGCGTAGTGGAGATCGTGGTGTCGCGCTTGCTGCGGCCGCTGCGGCCGTTTCTGCCGCCGGAGATCGCGGGGTTTGTGGTGGCGATGATCGGTCTGACCATCGGTTTGCTCGGCTTTCGCAACGTATTCGGCATTGGCATGGCCGATCCGCCGGGCGTGGCGTCGTACGCGGTGGCCGCCGTCACGCTGGCGTTGATGGTGGGCTTGAACGTGTGGACCACCGGTGCGCCCAAAATATTTTGTGCCCTGATCGGCATGGTCGCGGGCTATGTGCTGGCGATAGCGGCGGGCGTGCTGCCGGCTACGGACCTTGCGCGGCTGGCCGTCGCGCCGGTTGCGCATTTTCCTTCGGTCGATCATCTGGGGTGGGCGTTCGATAGCGAACTCATCGTGCCGTTTGTGGTGGCGGCGGTAGCCGCGAGTCTGCGCGCGATTGGCGATCTGACCATTTGCCAGAAAACCAACGACGCCGACTGGGTACGCCCGGATTTCAGCTCGATCAGCGGCGGCGCCATGGCCAACGGCATCGGCACGATGCTCTCGGGCCTGCTCGGCACCGTCGGCCTTAACACATCCACCAGCAATGTCGGCCTGGCCGGC
>CANIID010000136.1 GCA_947467315.1 Betaproteobacteria bacterium
GTGCGCGCTTTGAACAAGGCGGAGGTCAAAGAGAAATTCTTCAACGCCGGCATGGAGGTTGTCGGCAGCACACCGGCGGCGCTGGCCGCGAAGGTGAACGCCGAGATGGACAGCCTGCGCAAGGTCATCAAGGAAACCGGCATTCGCGAGGATTAAATGTAAGCGTCGGAATCTGATTTAACTGACAGTGCCCCATCGGGGTCTTGGTCTGCAAAGCCGTCGCTCAATAGCCATGCAACTATTTCGATGGCAGGTGGCAGCCGGCCATGAGAGGTCATCCGGCAGGGAAGGCGGCGAGTGATGGGTCTCCACTATTCCACGTTGTTTGGTATAGTGAATAAGCTGTTTTCAACCAAAAGGGAGGGTCCAATGAAAATGCTTTCCAAGACAGTGTTTGCTTCATTGTTGGTCGCAGCTTCTGCAAGTGTGTCGGCACAGGGCGTGCATACGCGTCACCAACTGTCCGCCGCGCTCGCAAACGAGCTGGTGGGCGAAACGGTCGCGCTCTGCGCGAGCCGCGGCCACAAGGTCTGGGCGGTTGTGGTGAATCTCGACGGCGTACGCATTGCCGTGCTGCGCGGCGACGGGGCGCCGATCCACTCGCAGGACAACGCCTACTACAAGGCTTACACCGCAGCGTCGCTGACGCTCGGCCGCAACGAGAACAGCACCAAGGAGATGGCCGACCGCATGGCCAAGGCCGCGCCGACGACGGTGCCGCAGACGCCGCTGCCAAACGTAACGTTCGCACAGGGCGCCATCGTGATCCGGAACGCCGATAAGCAGATTATCGGCTCCATCGGCGTGAGCGGTGCGCCGGGCGGCAACCTCGACGAGGACTGCGCGCGCGAATCGCTCGTCAAGATCCAGGGCCGGATCAAATAAATGCGCAAACAAAGGCGCAAATAAAGGCGAAATGGCAAGTAGTGTTCCGCCAATCGCGGAATGAACGGGCCGGACTCGGCTATCGAGCCCGGCCCTTTTTCCTCTTATCGTCCGTTTTCCATTCGCCCTGTAGGAAGTGAACGGGGGCGCGATCCCAGCTATCTGGCTTACGCCCAGCCCGCCTTCACCTTCTCCGGCACGAACGGCACCTGCCGTAGCCGCGCACCCGTCGCATCAAAAATCGCATTCGCCAACGCAGCCGCTATCGGACGGCAGGTGGCTTCGCCGCCGCCAAAGGGCGCCATTTCCGGATGATCGATCAGCGTGATGTCGATCGATTCCGGCGCGTCTTTCATGTCGAGTATCGGATAACTGTTCCAATCGACGCTGGTAACGTTTTTGTTGTCGAATTTCACTTCTTCGTAGAGCGCGCGGCTGGCGGTCTGCACGATTTGCGCTTCGAGTGTTTGCCGCAACAACTCAGGCGCGATCACCTGGCCGCAGTCGTGCGCGACGTAAAAGCGCCGCGCCCACACGCGGCCGGTATTGCGGTTGACTTCCACTTCGGCGATCACGGCAACGCGCGTTTGGCCGCGCACCGAATACGCGAGGCCTTGCCCGACAAAGACTTCGCCACGCGTTTGCTTGCGCGCGCCGACATGCGGCTTCCAGTTGGCTTTTTCGGCCACGGTTTTGACGACGGCGAGGTCGCCCTTGTGGGCCAGATACTTCAGGCGAAATTCAACCGCATCGGTGTTGGTTGCCACCGCGAGCTCATCCATGAACGATTCGACCGCAAAGTGTATCTGCGGCCCGCCCGGATCACGAAAGTGAGAGGTGCGCAGCGGCGACGCGCGGTCCAGCAGCGGTCCGATGCTCTCGGACGCCAATTTGCGCGAGGCAAAGGCGTACGATTCGCTCGGCGGCCCCCACAGCCACGTCGGCTTGAGCGGCCAGCCCATGAGTTGGCCCGCCAGCGTGTGCTCCGGGGTGCCTTCGTCGCGGAAAAATTCACGCCGCGAAAATCCCTTGGTCTCGAAATGCCACGCCGTCACCTTGCCATCTTTGTCGATAGCCGCGCGCGAGGTATGCACCGACGCCGGGGCCTTGGGGTCCCATTGCGTGCCGTCGTGGCGCATGCCCTGCACGCGCACGGGTTTGCCGACCGCCTTCGACAGCACGGCGGCATCCATGGTGGTGTCGCCCGAATCATTGCGGCCATAGGAGCCGGGGCCAACCATGGACATCACTTTGATTTTTTCTTCGTGCAGGTTGAACATCAGCGCGATGCCTTCGCGGCAGTGATGCGGCTTTTGCCCGCCGGTCCAGAGGGCTGCACTATCGGCGCGTATATCCGCCACGCCGCACGCCGGCGCGATCGGCGCATGCGATTGAAACGGCCACTCGTACGTCGCCTCAACAATTTTTGCGGCGCCGGCAAAAGCGGCTTCGACGTTGCCGGTGTTTTGCTCGTCGTCGCGCTTCATCACTTTCGCCTGGCGTATGTGCGCGTAGATGTCTTTCTGCTTCGGGAACGGCGGCTTCACCTCCGACCACGTGATCTTGAGTTTTTGCGCTGCTCGCACCGCGTCCCATTCCCTGGGTGCGACCAATCCGATGAAGCCTTTTTGCCAGACGACTTTCACGCCGGGTATGTCTTTCACCGACGCCTCGTCCACCGCCACCGGCACCGCTCCCGCGATGGGCGGACGGATCACGCGCCCGTGCAGCATGCCGGGCACTTTGACATCCACCATGTTCTCAGCCGTGCCGAAGAGCTTGGGTGCGATGTCGCGGCGCCGCGCACCGGGCTTGCCGATGAGCTTGTATTCACTCGGCGATTTGGGCTTGGCCTTGCCGGTAACCAGCAGCGTGTTGCCGTAGTGTTTGTTCCATTCCATCTGCACATCGAAGTGCTTGCCGCCGATCAATTCGCCATACGAAACTTTTTTGCCGGGCGTGCCTTTGACGCTGACGACGCCGTCAGTCACCGCAAGCTGATCCGCCGCCACGCCCAGTTTCGCCGCGGCCATGTCCAACAGCGTGCGCCGCGCTTCCGCCGCTGCGTTACGCAGCGCCGCGCCCGCGCGCCATACGCCGGTGGAGCCCGACGCGCCGCCCTGATCGACGGTTTCTTCGGTGTGGCCCTGCACCATGCTCACGCGGTCGGGATGCAAATCGAGTTCTTCGGCAATGATCCGTATCCAGCCGATGTCGGTACCCTGCCCCATATCGACCTTACCCACCCAGCCCACTGCGCTGCCGTCCTGATTGATGCTGATGTAGCTCGACAGTTGATCGGGTTTTAATGCGTGGCGTGACGCCTGCGTTGCTGCAATGGCAGGCACATCCGGCAACAAGGTTGAAACCACCAGCGCGCCGGAGCTGGCAAGAAACTCACGACGATTCATATTGAGGTTCATCATCGTCTCCTTACGCCTGCGCCGCACGTTTGACCGCGCGCATTATGGAAAGATGCGTGCCACAGCGGCACTTCAGCCCGGAGAGCGCATCACGAATTTGCGTGTCGGTCGGACGCGGGTTTTTGTCGAGCAACGCCACCGAGGTCATCACCCAGCCGTTAAGACAGTAGCCGCACTGCGGCACCTGCTCTTCGATAAACGCGGCCTGCACCTTGTGTGGTTTCTCCGCCGTGCCGATGCCGGCGAGCGTGGTGATTTTGGCCGCGCCGACTGAATCAACACGCGTCACGCACGAGCGCACCGGATTGCCGTTCATCAGCACCGTGCAAGCGCCGCATTGCGCTAGGCCGCAGCCGAAGCGCGGCTCCTTCATGCCCAGATCATCTCGCAGGGCGTAGAGCAAGGGCATATCGGGTTCTACCTCGACGGTGTGCGCCTTGCCGTTAACGTTCAGTTCGATGCGTGTGGCCACGGTTTCCTCCCTGAGTTTCGATCTGAAATACGATAATGCGCCTGGATCAATAGCGCTGCAAGGCGCGGTCGCACTAGTGCAGTGCTTTAATCTATGCGGCACTTATACATGTGCGCGAAATCAAAGAAACCCCTCCCCTTTCAAGGGGGAGGTTGGGAGGGGGATGGGGTATTCATCGAGATCGAAGGCCACCCCATCCCCACCCTAACCCTCTGCTCCGCTTCAAGTGTGCCCTTGCCCTTGAAGGGGAGGGAATGCCGCTGTGATTGCGCAGCACGACGCTAATACGCCTTGATGCCCTGACTCTGGATCAGCGGCTGCCACTTCTTTTTTTCCGCCGCGAGATAGTCGACCAACTGCGCCGGTTCGCCGCCCGCGAGGTTGATGCCGGCCTGCGTCACCACTTTGCGGTAATCGGGTTCCTGAAAGATGGCGTTGATGGTGCGATTGATAAGCGCAATGGTATGGGCGGGCGTGCCGGCAGGGGCCAGCACGCCGTGCGGCACGCCGGAATAGAAATTGGCGATGCCGCCTTCGTCGAACGTCGGCACCTCGGGCAATGCCGTGGCGCGCGCCTTGGCTGCGATACCGAGGCCGCGCACCCGTCCACCGCGAATATGGCCCATGGCCGACGCGCCGTTGTCGAACATCATCTGAATTTCGTCGCCCAACATCGCGGTGATCGCGGGCGCGGCCCCTTTGTAGGCCACATGAACCATGTCGATTCCCGCGACTTTCTTGAACAACTCGCCAGCCAGATGCAACGAGGTGCCTTGCCCGCCCGATCCGAAATTGATTTTGCCTGGCTGCGACTTTGCGTAAGCAATAAATTCGGACAACTTGCCGGCACGCGACGCGGCGCTGGTCAACAGGATATGCGGCGTGTCGCTCACCAGGATCACCGGCGCGAAATCGCGCTCCGGATTGAACGGCAGCTTGGCATAGAGCAGGGGGTTGGTCACCAGTATCGGCAGCGATGCAAAAAACAGCGTGTATCCGTCACGCTCGCTGGTGGCTACCGCCTGCGCGGCGGCGTTACCCGCGCCGCCCGCGATGTTGTGCACGATGACCGGCTGCTTCCAGCGATTATTGAGCCGTTCCGCCAGACGCCGTGCCGCCAAATCCGCACCGCCGCCCGCGGCGAAGGGGGCAATCAGGCGCACCGGCCGCGTCGGATAGTCCTGTGCGTGTGCCGTTGATGCGCCGCTCAGCACCGCCCAACCCACAGCGACGGTTATTCCTCTTAGTGCATTTACCCCCAACCGCATATCCTGCTCCTCCGGCGAGGCCGGTTTTTTTATGTTGGCGCAGAGGGTAAGCAGGTAATGCAGGGCGGTCAAGATCGTCACGCGCAGGTAAGCGTACAATTCGGCACGACCGGCACACGTCGCTGCCGTAAAAGCCTCAACCTCCCTTGCCCAATATCCGCGCCATCACCCTCGACCTTGACGACACGCTGTGGCCGTCCGCGCCCACGCTCACGCGCGCGGAACAGCGCGCTTACGCGTGGCTCACCGAACATGCGCCCGCTGTGGCGGCCAGGTGGCCGCTCGAACAGTTGCGCGAGCTGCGTTTTGCCATTTTTCACCAACATCCCGAGCTGCATCACGATTTTTTGCGCATCCGGCGCATGGCGATGCACGTGGCGTTCGAGCAGGCGGGGCTGACCGGTGCGGTGGCCAATGCGTTGATCGAGCGCGTGCTCGAAGTGTTCATGACCGCGCGCAACGAAGTCGATCTCTATCCGGAAGTGCGCGATAGTCTCACGCGATTGTCACGCCGCTATGCGCTCGCGTCGCTCACCAACGGCAACGCAGACGTGACGCGCATCGGGCTGGGTCACCACTTCAAGGCCATCATTTCCGCGCATACCCACGGCGTCAGCAAACCGGATGCCGCGCTGTTTCACATGGCCTGCCGCGAACTGGGCTGCGAGCCCGATGAGGTGGTGCATGTGGGCGACGACATCGAACTGGATGTGCGCGGCGCGCGTGCGGCAGGCATGCACGTGATCTGGATCAATCGTACCGATGCCGCCTGGGCGGGCAACGATGCGCCGGTTACCGTGAACGATTTGCTGGGATTGGAGCGGTGGCTAGAGCACTCGTCGGCCTGACGCTGCTTTCCGCTACTGGGTGATCCCGGCCTGTTTGATCACTTTGCCCCAACGCGCAATTTCACTGCGCAGATACGCATCGAACTCGGCGGGCTTTTGCGTGGTGTTGTCCGTGCCCGCCTTTTCAAGAGCGGCAATCACATCCGGCTGTCGCATGACCGTGACGAACCCGTTGTATAACTGATCCAGTACTTTGCGGTCAGTGCCCGTCGGCGCCAAGGCGCCAAACCAATGCTTGACGTCGTAGCCCGGCACGCCCGCTTCCGCGATCGTGGGGATGTCCGGCGTCGCTTTCGCGCGTTGCGATGAGGTCACCCCCAGCGCCCGGACTCTGCCGCTGCGAATATGCGGCGCCGCGCCCGGCAACGCCGCCATCAGCAACGGCACGTGGCCACCCATCAAATCGGTCAATGCCTGCCCTGTACCCTTGTACGGCGTATGCACCATATCCATGCCGGCCTGCAACTTCAGCAGCTCCGCCGCGAGGTGCGGTGAGCCGCCGATGCCCGAGGAGCCATAACTGAATAGGCCTGGCTTCGCTTTTGCCAGGGCAATCAGATCTTTCAGCGTCTTCGCCGGCAACGACGGATGTGCCAACAACACCAGCGTGGTCGCCCCCGTCAGCGACACGCCAGAGAACGAATCGGCGGCATGAAACGGCAGGCTCTTGTTCAGATTCGCACCCGCTGCATGGCTCAGCGTCATCATCAACAGCGTGTAGCCGTCGGGTGCTGCGCGCGCCACGATTTCCGCACCAATGTTGCCGCTGGCGCCAGGCCGATTGTCCACCACGACTTGTTGCCCCCAGAGTTCCGACAGCCTGGGCGCGAGGATGCGTGCGGACACATCAATGCCGCCGCCCGGCGGATAGCCCAGAACCATGCGCACCGGCCTCGTGGGATAGGATTGCGCGACAGTGCCGGTGCTCGCCATCACGGCGATTGCGGTGAAGCCTGCCCACAAGAAACGCTGGTTGCGGCGCGGGTGGGTCATCATGTCGGTTCCTCGATGGGCTTGGAATGCATGGTGCAAGTTTACCTGTGTTGTGTGGCTGTGCCGAGATTCGAGCAGGCGGGGCTCGTTTGACGGCATCGACGTATCTATTGTCAAATGAGACTACCCATTACTGCATGGTCATCACAACCTCATGCCCACCCCTGACGAATCCGCGTCCGCATCGCTGTGCAACTATCTGGCAGCGCGCCGCTTTGACGATTTTCCGCCCGAGGTGCGTCGCGCGGCGCGGCGCGGTGTTCTGGATTGGATAGGCTGCGCGCTGGCGGGGAGCGATCATCCGTCGTTGCAACCGCTGCTCAAGGTATTGACGCGCGTGTCGGGCCGTCCTGTCGCTACGGTATTCGGCAATAAACAAAAGCTGGGCCCGATGGAAGCATCGACTGCAAACGGTTATATGGGCCACGTGCTCGACTTTTACGACACGCATCTGGGCGGCACGATTTTGCACACCAGTTCACCGGTGCTCGCGGCGCTGCTGGCGCTGGCAGATACACAGCCGCTCAGCGGACGCGACTTCCTGACGGGTTATATCTGTGGCTTCGAAGCCGGCATACGCTGCGGTCAGGCATCGCCGCGTCACCATGCTGGCGGATGGCATTTGACCGGCACGCTGGGCTGTTTGGCGGCGGGCGTCGCCACCGGCGTGGCGCTGCGCCTCGACGCGCGGCAACTCAATCACGCGCTGGGCATCGCGGCCACGCAAGCGGCGGGCATGCAGCAAAACCGCGGCACCATGTGCAAGTACCTGCACGCCGGCAAAGCGGCCTCGGGCGGATTGCTTGCCGGCCTGTTGGCGGAGGAGGGTTTCGACAGCGCGCTGGATATTATCGACGGGCCGCAAGGCTTCAGCCGCATCTACAGCGACACCGCCGCGCCGGAGGCCTTGTTAAGCGAGTTAGGCGTGCGCTGGGAGATTACCCGCAACGGTTACAAGCCCTACGCCAGCGCCGCCGTGCTGCACACCATTGTTGATGCCCTACGTGACATTCATCTAGCCGCACACGCAGCAGGTGTTCCCATAACCGCCGCATCCGTTGACACCATAGCACTGCGATTGTCGCCCTACGCCATGTCCATTGCCGGCGTTCGCGCGCCGGAAACCGGCATGCAGTCCAAATTCAGCGTGTTCCACACCGCAGCGGTGGCGTTGCTGGACGGCGACGGCGGCATGGTGCAGTACGGGGACGAGCGCGTGCGTAACCCGGTCGTGCTGGCACTGCGTGACAAGGTGCAGGTATCCATCGTCGATGCCTTCCGCAAAGAGCAATGCGAAGCCACCGTGGTTATCGCGGGTAAGTCCTATCAAGCAACCATCGAACACGCCTCGGGCACGGCGGACAATCCGCTCAGCGATGAAGGCTTGGCATTGAAATTTTTTGCGAATGCAGAGCGCGTGGTCGGTCGCGACTACGCACAGCGCATTTCAGACCTGGTTAACAAGCTGGAAACCCTGCCGGATATGGCGGAACTCACTCGTCTCTGCGCCTGATGGAGGTACCCATGTACGAAGTACACAGCCCCATCGGGGACGAGACGATTCAACAATCGTCGCTCGCAGCGAATCTGTCGCAGCTCGACGGCATCACCATCGGGGAGAGCTGGAACGGCGACTTCAAGGGTGACGTGACCTTTCCGATCATCCGGGCGTTGCTGCAAAAAAGATTCCCACGTTTGCGCATCATTCCCTACAACGAACTTCCCTATCTTCACGGCGCCGACGATCCGGCTCGTCAAAAAAAAATCGCCCAAGACATCGCGCTGCGCGCGCGCGAACTCGGCTGCGATGCGCTGATATCCGGCAACGGGGCCTGAGGCAATTGCACCCCGGCCGCGGTGCGGCCGGCAGTCGAGGCAGAAAAGCTGGGGATTCCCAGTGTGGTGGTTACCAACGCCGGATTTTCAGCGTTGGCCCGCATCACCGCCAAGGGACATGCCCTCGACGACGTGCGCATCGCGGAGTATCCGGGATCATTCGGCATCGACAGTGCGGATCAGCTACGGCAACGAATCAGCGATGTGCTCGTGGATCAGATCGTTGAACAACTGATATCACACCGGGCGCCGGCCTCAGTGATATCCACTGCGCGATCCACTACGGAACACGCCAACCCGAAGCGCATCGTCGCCACCGGTTCGTTGATGGAAATCCAACGCTATTTTGCGGCGCAGGATTGGACCGACGGGCTTGCCATCGTGCCGCCCACCACGGCACGTGTTGAACACTTTCTGCGATTTGTCGGCAACGCGCCAGACGAAGAAATCGCCGTGCTGCGGCCCGGCAACCGGCGCGCGACGCCGTGGACCATCGCAGTCAATGCCGTGATGGCGGGCTGCGAACCGTTTCATATGCCCATTCTCATGGCGGCTGTGAAGGCACTGGCCGATCCACGATTTAATATCGGCAACATGGGAAGCACGTCCGCATTGTTGCCGTTGGTGTTGCTCAACGGCCCCATCGTCAAGGCACTAGGGCTTGAATCCGGCGCGCAATTGATCTCGCGCGGCGCGAACCCGGTGATTGGCCGCGCGATAGGTTTGATTTTCAAGAACATCGCCGGATTTGTTTGCGGGCAGAATTACATGGGCACATTCGGCTACCCCCTGGTGTTTACGCTGGCCGAAGACGAAGCCGGCAGTCCATGGGAAAGCTTCGCGGCCGAACGCGGCTACGCCGCTGATACGAGCACCGTGACGCTAGGCGTTACCAACAACTGGGGGCCCGCGCCCTCTCCCACCAGCACGAGTGAAACTTCCGGCGCGCAGGTCACGCTGGATGTCATCTGCCGCGAACTGCTGAAAAAGAAACGCGCGTATACGTTTCCCGGCAAGGGACCCAACGCGGAAAAAGCCATGATTACGGTTTTGCTCACGGCCACGTTGGCGCAATCCCTGCACGCCGCGGGTTATTCAAAGCAAGCGGTCAAGCACTACCTCTACGAAAACACCCGCATCACGCTGCGCGAGTTTGAATGGATCACGCGCAATACCACTGCGAAGGAGCGATCTTCCTTGCGCGATAAAGCGGCGGCAGGTATTTTTCCGCCGGAATATTCTGGAGCGCCTGATGATCGGGTGAAACTGCTTTCAGGCCCCGAGATAATCCATATCGTTGTCTGCGGCGCCCCCCATCGCAACCGTCTGATGACACTCGAAGGCGGGCATGCGGAGCCCACCACGGTACCCATCGCATTGCCGCCGGACTGGCCCGCCCTGGTGGCGCAAGCGCGAACGAGTTATCGATAGCCGGCCCGCGAACAATACATAAGTATTTGTTTTAAAACACTATTTTATAACGTCGGGAATTGCTGCAGGACTTGTGGCGGGCAGCCGCACCACCAGCTTGCCGGTATTCTCACCCCGAAACAGCATGCCGAGGCCGACGGGCGCTTGCGCCAAACCCTCCAGCACATGCAGGCGTTGACGCAGGCTGCCGTCGCGCAGCCGCGCCGACAGCCAGGTGCGGGCTTCGTCGTATCGGTCGTGATAGTTGAACACCAGAAAACCCTGCATGCGGCCGCGGGCCGCCGACAGCCGCCCCAGATTGCGCACGCCATACGGCTCGGCGGCATGCGTCTGCGAAATGCGGCCGCACAACACCACGCGCGCGCCGTGGCGCAGATGTTCCAGCGCCGCGTCCAGCGTGGGGCCGCCCACGTTGTCGAAATAAACATCCACGCCGTCCGGACAGGCGCGGCCGATGGCGGCGGACAAATCCTTCTCGGCCTTGTAATCGATCACCGCGTCGGCGCCAAGTTCATCCGAGACAAACGCGCACTTCGCCGCCCCGCCCGCGATACCCGCGACGCGGCAACCTTCGAAACGCGCGATCTGCACGGCTATCTGCCCCACCCCGCCGGCAGCCGCTGACACCAGCACGCGATCATTCGGCCGCAATCCGCCGATGTCGCGCAAGCCGAAATAAGCGGTGACGGCGCTCAAGCCCAGCGGGCCGATCCAGTCTTCCACCGTGCCGACGGTGAGATCGAGTTTTTGCAAATACCGCGCGTGGATCGTCGGGTGACTCTGCCAACCCAGCCGCGCCTGCACCCAATCGCCGGCGACAAAGCCCTCGGCGCGGCTTTCCAGCACGCGCGCGATGCCGCCGCCGCGCATCACGTCGCCGAGCGCAATATGCTGCTGATACGTTTTGCCTTCGCTCATCCACGAACGCATGGCCGGGTCGATGGAGAGATACATCGTCTCCAGTAACACCTCGCCTTCACCCGGCGCACGCGCGGGTTCAGCATCGGCCGTGAAGTGCGCCGGCCCCGGTATGCCCTCCGGGCGAGCCGTGAGCAGCAGGCGATGATTGGTTGGCACGGGCCTACGCGCTGGCGCGCCGGATGAACTCAATCGTTGCAAGCGCGCAGCGATCCGGTTCCGTGGCCGCGACGTGATATGAATCGCCGGCTATCGGCAGCAATTCCGAACGCGGTATACGCGCCTGCCATGAGCGTGTATCCGCCACCGACGCGAGGCCGCTGCCTTCCGAGGCGATCACCAGTGCGGGGCAAGCGATGCGCGACAAATCCGCGGTGAGATCGATGGTCGGCACCATCGGAATAAAACCCAACTGGCTCGACAGCGGTGTTTTGCCCATCAGCTTCGCCCACCACTCAGAACCCGCTGCTGGAAACTTTGCGCCAAGACGACCCGGCATGGTCCACCGCGCCCAACTCTCGACGCCTTTTTGTTCAAGGTGCTCGAACCACGATTGCGCGCGATCGCCGAGCGCATCCTGACCCGAGGCGAGTCCGCCGAGCACCGTCAGCGTTTTCACCATTTGCGGATGACGCGCCGCAAAGCGCAGCGAGATGGTGGCGCCGATCTTGGCGCCGACGAGGTGAAAGGTTTTCACGCCAAGGCTCGACAGCAACGCGACGTAATCGTCGATGATGCCGTCAAGCGACCACGCATAGTCGCGCGGCATCGGCGTCGAGCGGCCGAAGCCGCGCATGTCGGGTCGCACCACGCGATAGTGGCGCGCGAGGTGCGGAATCCAGCCATACCACACGTCGCTGTTTTCGGAATTACCGTGCAGCAACACGATGGTTTCCGGTTCGGTCCAGGGGTCGGTGTAATTCTCGACCTGGTAATACATCTCCAGATCGGTCGCGATGCGGGCTGTGGGCATGGGCGTTTTCCGTGGTATGTCAGGTGAAAATTATTCGGGGCGGATGCCGGCGCTCTGGATCACCTTCAGCCACTTTGCGACATCGCCTTTGACGATGGCGGCAAATTCAGCGGGCGTGTTGCCGATGATTACGGCGCCGTTTTGCGTGAAACGCTCGACGATATCCGGCGAACGCAGCACCTTCACGATTTCGGTGTGCAGCTTGTCGATAATCGGCTTCGGCGTGGCCGCCGGCGCGAGGATGCCGTTCCATCCAATCACCTCGAATCCCGGCACACCGGCTTCGGCAACCGTCGGCACATCCGGCAAAACAGCAAGGCGCTTCGTCGTCGTCACGCCGAGAGCGCGCGTCTTGCCCGCCTTGACCTGAGGCACCGACGTGATCGGCGGATCGAAGAACATGCCGACCTCTCCCGAGATCAGCGCCGTGATCACCTGTGGAGCACCCTTGTACGGCACATGCGTGATCTGCGCGCCCGACATCGAGCGGAACAACTCCGCCGCCAGATGGCCGAGACTGCCGGTGCCGGTCGAGCCGTAGTTAAGCGTGCCCGGTTTGCTTTTCGCCAGCGCGATGAGTTCTTTCACCGATTTTGCCGGCAGCGAATTCGTGACCGTCAGCACCAGATGCACGCCGCTCACCATGGTAATTGGTGCAAAATCATGCACCGTGTCGTACGGTATCTTCGCGAACAGGCCCGGATTTGCCGCATGCGACGGATACACCATCAGCAGCAGGTAGCCATCCGGCGGTGCCTTCGCCACGATTTCAGAGCCGACGATGCCGCTTGCCCCCGCCCGGTTATCGATCACCACTTGCTGACCGATATTCTCACCGAGCTTCTGCCCGACGATGCGCGCGAGCAGGTCGGTGATACCGCCCGCGCCCGCCGGCACGACGATGCGGATGGGCTTGCTGGGATACGATTGTGCGACGGCGGTATATGCAATGCCGAACAGGCTGCACCCTGCTGAAAAGATGCAGGCCCATAACGCACGCTGAAGTCCAAACATATGTGCCACCTTGCAGAAAGAAGCGCACCGGATTGCGCTGAAGCGCCGGGGACGGTTCTGCAAGGCGTGAATCTGAAGTTGCCTTCGCCCAACGATCCAAAGGCCATGTTATTGAAGTGCCCGGCACAGCGCAATGGGCCGGTCGCCATTTGCGATTATCACTATCGCCGCAAATAAAAAAGCCACCGCGAGGGTGGCTTTTCTAATTTGGTGGCCATTCTGAGGCAATGACCACTGCAAACCGCTTCGGCCGTCGCTGCAAGCGGTTTGCAGATTCATAAAAAGGAGTAACTGAAACCGAAAACAGATATAGTGATCCACAGCTGACCGTGGTCAGGTCAGCAAAAGCCCCTGGTCAATATTCAATCGGCACAGGTGGTCAATATTCGTTCGGCCGCAACACTGTTGTTCAAACAACTTAAGCCCCTTCTATCCTAACGATGTCTTTTACTCTTCCCCCAGGTGTTAGAGATCAAACGGCACGGAATATAACCGCTCGCCAGATAGAACAATGGATTGCAAATGGAGCGAATTACAAGAATACATTAAATTCCATTTTAGCTTCGATTGTCAAAGACCTAAGACTAACCGCATCACCGGCAAAAGCAATAAATAGAACCATAAAAAAGCTTGAGCGGTTTTTTGAAAACAAAGAAATAAGAGGGGCCATTAATATACGGAATCAGAGAACGATTCAGTTTGAACTTATCTTTCCCACAAAAATAGAAAATGGGCTTGGGTTCCATTTTCTTATTGGTGAGCTTATGGGCAGATCGGGTAGATATAAACTAACTGAATCAGCGATTGTACAAATCAGCACCCATGCCTTACAAAGGCTCCTTGAACGAATAAGTTCAAGAAATAATACCGAAGCATTAAATGAAATATATTCAAGCATGCGTGTAGCTAGCGCATGGAACGCCGCAGGCTTAAAAAGCGGAGCTCAGTACTGGCCAATCGTTAGTCAAAATGGATTTTTTGTAGCAGCGCCGGGAAGGCAATCGTGCCCCATAATATTAATTACATGGATTAAGAAAGGGCAAGTCAGCAATAAATGGGGTAGTTTTTTTGAAAATTTTAAAGAACTTGAAAAGCATAACCCGAAATTAGTTTTTGATACTCACTATGTAGAGCAATTTATCCGTTCATTCACATGGATGTCAAAAGAGTATGTTCCGGGTGTTGATTTAGAAGAGCTAGCTTGGGAAAGCAGGGAAAGCGATTTCGTGAATGGGGAAATCCTTACCAACTTAAATGACAACCTGGAATTCAGGGTTGGTTCCGGTTCAGGTAGAAAGCAAACAACCTCATATGTCCCAGGCTGGAACTATTGCGACGCCCCCCCCTTTAAAGAATATAGCCAGCACACTGGGTTAGTAGTTCAAAAGTCTGGAGATGAATCATTAATAATTAGCCTGCAGAATGGATATTTCAGCACCATTCTAAATCCCAGCATTCGCGATGACGAATTAAAACAATCCAAACTGGAAACCCTTAATATTGGTGACTCTGTCGAAGTAGAGGTTACAAGAATTATTCATCACAAAAGTGATGAGGCGTATGTCATATCAGTAGTAACA
>CANIID010000137.1 GCA_947467315.1 Betaproteobacteria bacterium
CCCGACCTGCCGACCATGAGCGAAGCCGGCGTGCCCGGCTACGTGGTCACCCAGTGGCACGGCCTGCTCGCACCGCGCGGCGTGCCGCGCGCCATCGTCGATCGGCTGCATCGCGAAGCGGTCAAAGCCATTCAGCGACCGGACGTGGCGTCGCGTCTTGCGCAGGACGGCACCGAAGGCGTTGCCAGTTCACCCGAGGAATTCGCCGCGTTTCTGAAATCCGAGCGCGCGCAGTGGGGCAAAGCGGCAAAAGTAGCAAACATACGCAACGAATAACTGAGAAAGAGTAGCGATGGATTATTCCGCATACAAGCACATGAAGATCGAACGGAAGGGCAAAATCCTGACGATCACGCTCAACCGTCCGCCGATGAACCCGATTCACTACGAGTTGCACAACGAACTCGCGCGGCTGTGGTATCAGGTGCAGCTTGACCACGACTCAGACGTGATCATTTTCACCGGCGCGGGCGATGTTTTTTCCGCCGGCGGCGACATCCCGATGATGCAAAAACGCATCGACGACCCGGAGCTGTTCAACCAGAAAAATCTGGAAATGAAACAGATGATTTTCGGCTTGCTCGATCTCGAAAAGCCGGTCATCGCGCGTATCAACGGTGACTGCATCGGCCTCGGTGCAACCCTGGCCTTGCTGTGCGACATCAGCATCGCGGTGGACGACGCGCGCTTTTGCGATCCGCACGTCAAAATGGGTTATGTGGCAGGCGACGGCGGCGCGATCATCTGGCCGCAACTCATCGGCTATGCGCGCGCCAAGGAATACCTGTTGACCGGCGATGTGCTCGACGCCAAAGAGGCCGAGCGCATCGGCCTTATCAATCACGCCGTGCCGCGCGATCAACTGGATGCCAAGGTCAATGCACTGGCGGAGAAGCTCGCGAATGGCCCCACCAAGGCGATCAAGTGGACCAAGGCCAGCATCAATATTCCGCTGCGGCAACTGGCACATTCGATGCTGGATGCCTCGCTGGCGTATGAAGCGATGACCAATATCGGCGCGGATCATCAGGAGGCCGTCACCGCCTTCAAGGAAAAACGTAAACCCAATTTCACCGGCCGCTGACATGACGCGCAAAGCCCTGGATCATCTGCGCGTGCTCGACATGAGCCGCGTCCTCGCCGGCCCTTTTCTGGCGCAAAATCTCGCCGACTTCGGCGCCGATGTGATCAAGGTCGAGCGGCCTCACCACGGCGATGAGTCGCGCACGTTTCCGCCCTATGTGAAGGACGCCGCCAGCCACGACACCGAAGACTCCGCTTACTTCATGTCGATCAATCGCGGCAAGCGCTCGATCACCATCGACATTGCCACGCCACGCGGCCAGGCGTTGATTAAAAAGCTGGCCGCGCAATCCGACGTGCTGATTGAGAATTATAAGGTGGGCGATCTGAAGCGTTATGGATTGGATTACGAAGCCATCCGCGCCGTGAACCCGCGTATTGTGTATTGCTCGATTACAGGGTTCGGCCAGACCGGGCCTTACCGCAACCGCCCCGGCTACGATTACATTTTTCAGGCGATGAGCGGGTTGATGAGCCTTACCGGTGGGCCGGATGAATTGCCGGGCGGCGGCCCCGCCAAAGTGGGTCTCGCCATTTGCGATGTGATCACCGGTATTTACTCCAGCTTCGCGGTAATGACCGCACTCGCGGAGCGCGAAAAATCCGGCGCGGGACAGCATATCGATATGTCGCTGCTCGACACCACCATCGCGACGATCTCGCACATAAACATGAACTACCTCATCGGCGGCATTATTCCCAAGCGCATGGGCACCGGCCATCCGAGCATTGTGCCGTATCAAATGTTTCAGGCAAAAGACGGCCCGATGGTGGTGGCGGTGGGCAACGATGGGCAGTTTGCAAAACTCTGCGGGCTGTTGGGCTTTCCCGAGTTGCCGCAAGACCCGCGTTTTCTGACCAATCCGCTGCGTGTCCAGCATCGCGATGCGCTGATTCCGCAACTCGAAGCCGCGTTTGCGGAAAAGACCGCTGGGGAATGGATACAAAGCCTCACCCAACTGGGTGTGCCTTGCGGCCCGCTGAATAATATCCAGCAGGTGTTCGACGATCCGCATGTGCAGTCGCGCGGCATGCAGGTGCAAATTCCGCATCCGCGCGCGGGTTCAGTGCCCGCGCTGGCCAACCCCGCGCGCCTCTCGGAGACGCCGCCGCAATATGAGCGGCCCGCTCCGGCGCTGGGCGAACATACGCACGAGATATTGAGCAGCGTCCTTGGTTTGACCGACACGGAAATCAATCAACTCGCGGCAGATAAGGTCATCTGATGCGCGCCGCGGCTTTTCTGATGATCGCCACGCTGCCCTGCATCGCAACAGCACAAACCTATCCGCACAAGCCCATCCGCTTCGTCGTACCTTTCGGCGTGGGCGGTCCCGGCGACGCCATCGGTCGCATGATCGGCCGGCAATTGACGGAAAGCCTCGGCCAGCCGGTGGTGATTGATAATCGCAGCGGCGCAACCACCATCATCGGCACCGAGCTGGTGGCGAAATCACCGCCTGACGGGCACACCCTGCTGCTGATCTCCACCACACACGCGGTGAATCCCAGCCTGTTTCCGAAGCTGCCATACGATCCGATCAGGGATTTCGCACCGGTGACGCTGATTACCACAACGCCATTCATGCTGGGCATACATCCCTCGGTTGCGGCGAGTTCCGTGTCCGAGCTCGTGGCGCTCGCGCGCAGCAAACCGGGCGCGCTCAACTACGGTTCTTCCGGCGCAGGCAGCTCCATCCATCTCACCACGGAGCTGCTGAAGTCCGCAGCAAATCTACAAATGACGCACGTGCCATACAAAGGCAGCGGGCCGGCATTCATCGATCTGATCGGCGGGCAAATACAGATGCTGTTCAGCAGCACCGTCTCGACCATGCCGCACGTCAAGAGTGGCAAGGTACGTGGGCTTGCCATCACCAGCCTCAAGCGTGCGTCGGCGCTGCCCGAAATGCCGACGATTGCCGAATCGTTTCCGGGTTTTGAATCCAGCTCGTGGTTTGGATTGCTCGTTCCGGCGAAGACGCCACAACGGGTGATGGATCGACTACTGAAAGAAACCCGCGCCGCGTTAAAGTCACCTGACGTCAATCAGGCGTTGGTAAGCCAGGGTGCCGAACCGGGTGGATCGTCTCCCACCGAGTTTGGCGCTTACTTTCAAACGGAAATCGGCAAATGGGCAAAGGTGATTAAATCGGCGGGCATCAAGCTGGAGCAGTAACACTCGCGTAGCGGATAGCCTTCGCGGACTCAATGCCGCGCCAAAAACCCCAACGCAATCCGCGCACACTCATCCGGATCGGTAGCCCCCACGTGATACCCATCCACCGGCAGCGCAACAATTTCCGCCTGTGGTAGTTTCTCGCGATACAAATCCATATCGGAACGGCTGTACGATCTGCGCGGCGATTCGGTGGTGAGCACCAGCGCCGGGCATTTCACTTCGTGCAGGGTCGCGCCGACGTCGATGGTGCTGACCCAGCGCATGTACGCGCGCGCGGTTTCGATGCGGGTGGCGCCCATCAAGTTAACCCACCACTCGAAGCCTTCCGCCGGCATGCGTGTGCCGAGCCTTGGTGGCATGGTCTCGCGCGCCCAGCTTTTGACGCCGTGCGCTTCCATGTGCGCGAGCCAGTCGCGCGGCTTGGGCGGGTCAAGCGGCACGGAGGCCAGCGTGAGCGTTTTCACCAGCGCCGGTTTCAAACGCGCGAGTTCTATCGCCACCAGTCCGCCGCTTTTTGCGCCCATCACGTGCGCGCGCCCGCCGCCAAATTCGGTGATGAGTTTCGCCGCATGCTCGACAAAATTTTGTGTGCTGAACGCATTCACATCCGGCACCGCGCTGGATTGCCCAAAGCCCTGTTGATCGAAACGAATCACGCGATAACGCCGCGCCAGATGCGGCACCCATGCGCGCCACGCGGGCGTGCTTTCGGTGAAGCCGTGGATCAGCAGCACGGATTCGGGCTTGGTCCACGGATCGGTGTAGTCGTTGATGTCGTAGTAGAGCTTGCAATCGTTAATGTCGAGGAAGGGCATATTATAAGTATATGTTTTTAAACACTATTTTCTAGCCTTGATGATCTTCGCCCACTTCGCGATGTCCGCGCGGATCACCGCATCAAACTCCGCCGGCGTGTTGCCGATGGCGGTGGCGCCTTCGCCCACCAGCGCCGGCTGCAAATCGGGGGAACGAATGATTTTCACCAGCTCGCGATTCAGGCGCTCGATCAACGCGCGCGGCGTGCCCGCCGGCGCAAGGATGCCGTTCCAGCCGCGCGCTTCGTAGCCGGGCAGCGTATCCGCGATCGGCGGCACATCGGGCAAGGGCGCGGCGCGCTGCTTCGACCCCACGCCCAGCGCGCGAATCCGCCCTGCTTTCACCTGCGGCACCGCCGAGCCTACCGAGCCCAGCAGATAAAAATCAATCTCGCCCGATACCACCGCCGTCATGCCCTGCGGTGAGCCCTTGAACAACACCTGCGTGAACTTGTAACCCGCCATTTCGCCGAGCAAATCCGCCGCCAGCGCGCCCATGCTGCCCAACCCCACCGCGCCATGATTCAGTCCGCCCGCTTTGGTTTTGGCGTGCGCAAGAAACTCCGTCATATTGCGCGCGGGCAATTGCATGCCCACGATCAACACCGGCGCCACCGCACTCACCAGCGTAACCGGCGCGAAATCCTTCATCGTGTCATACGGGATGTCGGCAAACAAGCTGGGGTTGGTCACGTGCGACGGAAACGCCATCAGTAGCGTGTAACCATCGGGCGCGGACTTGGCGACGATCTGCGAACCCACAATGCCGCTGGCGCCCGGCCGGTTATCGATCACCACCTGCTGGCCCAACGCATCGCCGAGCTTGGGTGCGATGTTGCGCGCGAGGATATCGGTGACACCGCCCGCACCGCTGGGGATGATCAGGCGGACGGGGCGTGACGGGTAGGTCTCGGCGGCCAGCGTGGTGCTGGGGGGCGCAAGCAGGGCGAGGCAAAGTAGCAAAGGTTTCATACGGTGACTATAGCGCGAACCCGCGGGCTTGGCATAACATGATGCCGAGTTACCCCTACCGTCGTTCGCGCGCAGGCGAGAATCTATAAGCCGTCTCAAGTGGCACTGTGTTATGGGTTCCCGCCTTCGCGGGAACGACGGTGGTGGTTGATGACCTATTTCAATACCGGATGACTTCACCATGAAACTCCAACTCTGCTACGCCCCGCAAACCTGCGCCACCGTGCCGTTCATCACCCTCACCGAAGCGGGCGCGGATTTTGAAGTGCTGAACCTGAATTCGCGCTCCGGCGATTTGAAAAAACCCGAATTCCTCAACTTAAACCCCAAGCACAAAGTGCCGGTGCTGACCATTGACGGCGAGCCGCTGACCGAAAACCTCGCCATACAAGTCTGGATTGCGCGCCACTTTCCGGTAGCAAAGTTACTCCCCGCCGACCCAATTCAGGAAATCAAAGCCATCTCGCTGATGGCTTTTTTCGGCTCCGGCATCCATCCGCATCTCACGCCCAACGCGCGGCCTGAAAACTACTGCGACCTGCCCGGCTCGGCGGACAACGTGAAAAAAGTCGGCAACAAACTGCTGTTCGAGGATTTCGCTGTGGTGGACAAGCTGCTCGCGGGGCGCGAATGGTTTTTCGATCATTTCACCGCCTGCGATGCGTATTTTTTCTGGTGCTTCCGGCGCGGCATTTCTTTCAAGCTCGATCTGTCGCCGTTTAAAAACTGCATGGCGCACCTTGAGCGTATGCAACAGCGGGCCAGCGTGCAGAAGCTGGTGGCGCATGAGCAGCGGGTGATGGAGGCGTTTGCGAAGGCAGCCTAGCGCCAAGCAAACCTACTGCACGCGAATGTTCGCGTTGCGTATCACCTTGGTCCACTTGTCGCGCTCTTCGGCAATGTGCGCGCGAAATTGCTCCGGCGTGCTGGTGGCCGCATCCGAGCCATCGGCGAGCAGGCGCTTGACGACATCGGGCTGACTCATCGCAGCGGCGACGCCCTGCGACAGGCGCTCGACGATGGGCCGCGGGGTGTTCAGCGGCGCGAGTAGGCCGTACCAGTTGACCACCACCACGCCGGGCACGCCGGCTTCAGCGATGGTCGGCAGCTCGGGCACTACCGGCGAGCGCTTGGGCAGCGTCACCGCCAGCGCGCGCAACTTGCCGGCGCGGATGTGCGGCTGCGCCGACACGATGGCGGGAAACGACGCTTCGATATTGCCCCCGATCAAGTCGGAATACGCCGGGCCCAGCCCTTTGTACGGTACGTGCGTCATGCGCGTGCCGGTCACCGCGGTGAACAGCTC
Source organism: Betaproteobacteria bacterium (assembly GCA_947467315.1). GTDB lineage: Bacteria > Pseudomonadota > Gammaproteobacteria > Burkholderiales > SG8-41 > UBA5216. The sequence goes on from CANIID010000137.1 coordinate 6,359, forward strand.
TCCGGTGAGATGGATCGGGCTGCCGATGCCGGACGAGGCGTAATTTAACTTGCCAGGATTCGCTTTCAGGTGCTGCACAAACTCGATAATATTGCGCGCGGGCACCGACGGATGCACAACGGCCACGTACCCCTGCGCGCTGATCTGCGACACCGGCGCGAAATCGCGCAACACATCAAAACGCGCCTTGTAGAGCACCGGGAAGATCACTGCCGTGGCGCTGATAATGAGCAGGTTGTGCCCATCGGGCGCGGAAGTCGCCGCGATTTCCATGGCGATGTTGCCCCCCGCGCCGGGTCGGTTATCGACCACCACGGTTTGACCGAGGTTATCCCCAAGCTTTTGCGCCATCGCACGCGAAATGGTGTCCATGCCGCCGCCAGGCGCGATGCTGACCACGGCCCGCAGCGGGCGGTTGGGGAAGTTCGGTGTTTGCGCAATCGCCAATGGCGCGACGACCAGCGTCATCACCGCGGCGGCAACCCGTGCAAGTCGATTCATCCTTTGCGCTCCTGAATTCAGATCGTCCGCAACACGCGCGGAAAAAACACATGCAGCAACACGCCGCGCCCCGCCAGAAACCCCATCACGGCGATCCACAAGCCGGCGTTGCCGATCAGCGGCATCAACGTGTAAAGCACGATCAAGAACAACACGAATGATGCCATCACCGTGTTGCGCATGATACGCGTGCGCGTGGCCGCCAGATACACGCCATCATAGGTATAGGCCCACACCGACGCCAGCGGCATCAGCACCGGCCACCACAGATAATTCGCGGCCGCCGCGCGCACCTCGGGGATGCTGGTCATCAGCGCGATAATGGCCGGCCCCGCCACGGCGTAGATCGTGATGTTGATTACGCCAACCACCCCCGACCACAAGAACACCACGTGCTTGTCGCGCAAGAACGCCGCCCTGTCGCGCCGACCCACCGATTCACCCAGAATGGCTTCGGCGGCGTACGCCACGCCGTCGAGCGCATACGAGGTAAAAATCAGGAAGTGATGCAAGACCTGGTTTGCGGCGAGCTGTACGTCGCCCAGCTCCGCGCTTTTTGCCATGAAAAAACCCAGCACCGACACCACGCAGACGGTGCGCAGCACGATGTCGCCGTTGATCGCCACCATGCGCTTTAATTGCACCGGGTCGAGCAGGCGCGTCGGTTTGCCGCTGCTGTTCTCGCGCGGCAACTCACGCAACGCGCGCCACACGCTGTACAGCCCCAGCAGCAGCCCGGCGTATTCGGCGATCAGCGAGGCCGCCGCGACGCCCGGCACGTCCCAGTGAAACACAAATACAAACAGCAGCGCGAGCACGATGTTCAAGATATTGACGAACACCTGTATCAGCAGCGGCGTGCGCACGTTACGTAACCCGTATAACCAACCCATGATGGCGTACGACCCCAGCACCGCGGGCATCGCCCACACGCGGATCAGAAAGTATTCGCGCGCGTAATGTTCAACCTGTGTGCTGGCGTTGATGAGCCACAGCGCAAAGCGGATGATCGGCAATTGCAGCGCGATCACCGCGGCGCCCAACACGCCCGCCAGCAGCAACGCGCGCGCGATCATCATGCGCACCTCGGCATGATCGCCCGCCCCGCGCGCCTGTGCCGTGGGGCCGGTGGTGCCCATGCGCAGACAATTGAACAGGTGATAAATGTAGTTGAACAACATCGCGCCGATGGCCACCGCGCCGATGTAATACGGCTCCGGCAGATGTCCAACGACAGCGGTATCCACCGCGCCCAGCAACGGCACCGTGATATTGCCCAGAATAATCGGCCACGCCATCGCCCACACCTGGCGGTGGGTGCTGGTGGCGGCGGGTACGGCGGCTGTCACAACATGGGCCGCACGGGCGGTGACGGTCGGTTGGGCTGCAAAGCCCAACGCAACGGCGGCCTGCCAACCGAAAAATTGTTAGCGCACGCATACGTCGTTGTGTTGGGCTTTTCAGCCCAACCTACCAGCTCCACCACGCGCACCATGGGTTACAAACTCGCCAGCAACTTGCCCCACCGCGCATCCGGCGGATGCAGCATGCGCGGGCCTGCGGCGTGCAATGCGGCCCACATGGTCGCCAGAATATTGAGTATCGCCGGCTTGCCAAACTGCGCCTCGATCAGCGGCACCGCGTGCATGGCGTGCCACAGACCGCCGGGCATCATGATCGCCTGCGCGTCGGGCGCATCGCGCATGGCCTGCGCCGCCAGATCGAGTGCCAGTTGATGATCCGAAACGGGATCGGCGGTCTTGTGCTGCTCCAGTGTGCTGCCGCGCGCGGCGAGTGCGATCACTTCGATACCGGCCTCCGCGAGATATTTTTTCAACGGCGTATTGGTTGCCTCGTGCCAGCGTGTCGCCAGCGCGATGCGTGTCGCGCCCAGATGCTTTAACACCGCGATGTGCGCTTCGAGATCGGTGTCGCAGGGGATGCCACTGCGTTGCTCCGCTTCGGCGAGAATTTCCAGCATGCGCTTGCGCCCGAGGTAGGTGGCCACCGGCACGCCGCTTAACGCGATGCGATCTACTTTCTTTTTCTTGAGTATATCGACCGCGCGCCAGAACGCGGGCAGTTCGCGCTCCACCGCTTCGAGACTATGGCCTTGCAGGTTCAGCCCGGTGGTCACCAGCATCATGCCCTCCGGCGCGACGCGATAAAACTGATACGCATCCATATCGGTTTGCAGATGCGGGATGATGTAGCCAAGCTGGTACCACGGGTGAATGATGCTCATAGGACTCCTTAAATATTGTGTAAAAACATATACTTACATAATTAAAACAAACTCGGCGCAAGCGCTGCGCGCACCTCGGCTTTAGCTGGGGCAACCGCCCCCGGCTTGCTCAATGCACCCACGCGCACGCCCAGCAAACGGATGCGCCGGTCGAGCGGCACGCGCTTCAAACACTCTCCGGCCGCGCGGCGGATGGTGGCTGCGTCGCCCGTCGGCGCAGCTATGGTGTGATCGCGCGTGACGGTCTTGAAATTATCGTAACGCAGTTTCAGCCCGATGGTTTTGCCGACCACGCCTTTGCGCATCAAGTCCTCCGCCACGCGCACGCACAGGCTGGTGAATATCTGCGTGAGCTTTTCGCGATCACGGACCGGATGCAGATCGTCCTCGAAGGTAGTTTCGCGGCTGATGGATTTGGGTTCGCTGTAGGTCACCACCACGCGCTCGTCGCGTCCGTGCGCGGCATCGTGCATCCATGCGCCGGTGTTTCTGCCGAAGTGTTCGATCAAAAACGCGGGGTCTGCGTGCGCCAGTTCGCCGATGGTGTGTATGCCCAGCGCGTCCAGCCGCGCGCTCGCCTTGGGGCCTATCCCGTTGATCTTGCGTGCTGCCAGCGGCCAGATGCGCGCGGGGATATCAGCGGCACGCAACACCGTAATGCCGCCTGGCTTCTCCAGATCAGACGCGATTTTCGACAACAACTTGTTGGGCGTGACGCCGATGGAGCACGACAGGCCGGTGGCCTCGCGCACGGCGCTTTGCAGTTGCAGCGCGATGTCGCGGGCACGTGACCACGGGTCTACAGCGCCGTTCGCAAACACAATGTCCGTGAGATCAATATAAATCTCGTCAATGCCGCGATCTTCCACCAGCGGCGCGATGGCCCGCACCGCCTCTTTGAACAGCCGCGAGTAACGCCGGTACTGATCAAAATCCGCCGGCAGCAGCCACGCATCCGGCGCGAGCTTTGCCGCCTTCATCAGGCCCATGCCGGAGTGCACGCCCAGCGCGCGCGCCTCGTAGGTGGCGGTGGTGATCACGCCGCGCCCGGTGTAGTGGCGCAGCGTGGGGAACGTCCCTTCCGCGGGTTCAGGCCCGCGCCGCCGCCCACCCACCACCGCCGGCTGTCCGCGCAAATGCGGATAGCGCAGCAGTTCCACGGACGCGTAAAATGCATCCATATCCAGGTGGGCAATAAAATGGGGCGGCATGTTGCGGCAAGTGTACGGCGTTTGACCGTGCCTTGCGCCGCGCGCCACGTATTTGACCGCATACACCGCATTTGCTACGGTGCCCGCATTCCCCCGCCCGGACGCACAATGGAAATTAAGGAGTAACGACGATGAGCGCTCAAGCCCTCTCGGATCGAAGTGAATCGCAGGCGCCGTTTCAGGTAACGCCGTGCAAGGCCGCGCTCGGCGCGGAGATTAGCGGCATCGATCTCAAAACCATGGACGACGCCACCTTCAAGGCCGTGCACGCGGCGTGGCTGAATCATGTGATCGCGATTTTTCGCGGCCAATCGCTGGACGCCGATGATCTGGTGCGGCTGGTGCATCGCTTTGGAACTCCGGTCACCTCATCCAATCTGCATGCGCGCAAGCTGGAAGAACGCACCGCCAACCAGTTGTTCAGTCTGCCGCCGGAAGTGACGGTGGTCACCAATATCAAAGAAAACGGCAAGGCTGTCGGCATTCTCGGCGATGGTGAAATCGTCTGGCACTCGGATTTTTCGTTCAAGGAAAAACCCACTGCTGCGCGCATGCTGGTGGCGATGGAAGTGCCGCCGCAGTCGAGCGGCGGCAGTACGTTTTTTCTCAACGCCTACGCGGCGTACAACGCGCTGCCCGATGATTTCAAAAAACGCATCACTGGCAAAACCATCAAGCAAGGCAATATCATCGATACCGCGATGAAGCTGCGCCCCGGCGCGTCGCTCAACGACGATTTGCGCACCACGCCCGGGCCAAGTCATCCGATTATTTCCACGCATCCGGAGACAGGTTGCAACTCCATTTTTCTCGGCCGCCGTCACGCCGCGTACGTCAATGGCTGCACGCTCGATGAATCCGAAGCCCTGCTGGATGAACTGTGGGCGCGGTGTACGCAGCCGCAATTTTGCTACGAACATCGCTGGGCCAAGGGCGATGTGGTGGTGTGGGATAACCGCGCCACCGTGCATCGCCGCGATCCGTTCGATCCCACGCTGCGCCGCGTGTTGTATGCCGCGCAGGTTGAAGGCCATCGTCCGTTTGAAGCGCCGGATGCCTTGACCCGCCCCGCGCATCCGCGCGCTGCGCTATAACTTTTTGCCCCGTCATTCCCGCGCAAACGGGAACCCATACGCCGCCGCACGTGGCATTTGTGTTATGGGTTCCCGCCTGCGCGGGAACGACGGCGGTAGGATGCCCAATAATTCACGCCTTGCTGTTCGGCGTTAGATCCCATTCATGAACACCAGCCTCTTACGCCACGCCGTTTTCACCCGCTTCTGGATCGGCGACATCGCCTCGGTCGTGGGCAATCAGATGGTGGTGATCGCCGTCACCTGGCAGGTTTACGACCTCACCAATAGCGCGTTGAGCCTCGGGCTGGTCGGGCTTGCGCACTTTGGCGCGCAGCTTCTGTTTACCTTGCCGGCAGGGCACGCCGCTGACCGTTACGACCGGCGGCATGTGGCGATGCTGTGCCAGGTGGTGCAATTCGCGGCGGCGGTCCTGCTTGCCGCCGCCAACTTCGGCGGCTGGATCAGCGCGGAAATCATTTACGTCTGCGTAGCGCTCACCGGCATTGCACAAACGTTTCAGAATCCGGCGATGCGGTCGCTGCTGCCGTCGCTGGTGGGCGACGAACTGTTGCCACGCTGCATTGCGTTTCATGCGGCAGCGAAAAAAACCGCCATCATCCTCGGCCCTGCGCTGGGCGGACTGGTGTATTTGTGGGGCAGCAGCGCTGTCTACTTCGCCAGCGCCGCGTTTTACGCGCTGGCGGGCGTGATCATCCTGCTCATACCCTCCACCTTCGTGCACCGCAAGCACGATCCGGTGACCCTGCACTATGTATTCGGCGGCCTGCACTATATTTTCAACAAACCGATCATCCTCGGCGCGATTTCACTCGACCTGTTCGCCATGCTGCTGGGCGGCGCGGTGGCACTGCTGCCCATCTACGCGCGCGACATTTTGCACGCCGGCCCGCTGGGGCTGGGCTTGCTGCGCTCGGCGCCCGCCGTGGGCGCGGTGTTCGCCTCGCTCTACCTCGTGCGCACGCCGATGACGCACAGCGTGGGCAAGATTCTGTTTCTGTCGGTAGTGGTGTTCGGCATCACCACCATCGTATTCGGTCTATCCACGTGGATGCCGCTGTCGCTGCTCGCCCTCGCCGTCATGGGCATGGCCGACATGGTGAGCGTGGTGATTCGTTCGTCGCTGGTGCAACTCGAAACGCCGGTGGACATGCGCGGGCGCGTGAGTGCCGTGCATTCGCTGTTCACCGGCACCTCCAATCACCTGGGACAGTTTGAATCCGGCATCACCGCCGCTTGGTGGGGCACGATGCCCGCAGTCGTGGTGGGCGGCATCGGCACGCTGGTGGTGGCGGGGCTGTGGATGCGCTGGTTTCCGGATTTGATCAAGCGCGAGGTGCTGGTCGTAAAACGTGAGTGACGTAACGGGATGACTTACCGAACCGTGCGCGCCATTCAAGCCTGCAAAATTCGTCCATCGATTATGTGTCTACCTGCGGGCGCGAGAACTATTCCGCTTTGATGCCGGCCTGCTTTACCACGCGCGCCCACTTTGCCGTTTCTATTTTGAGATGTTCCGCAAAGGATTCCGGCGTGCTCGCGATGGTCTCCGTGCCCTGGCTTACGAGGCGTTCCGCGATGTCGGGCTGACGCAAAATCTTCACCATGTTGGCGCCGAGACGGGTAACGATGGCCTTCGATGTGCCGGTGGGCGCGAGCAGGCCATGCCAGGTGGTCGTCTGAAAATCAGTGTAGCCGGATTCCGCGACCGTGGGCACGTCCGGCGCGGAACCGGAACGTTTCGCGCTGGTGAGCGCCAGCAGGCGCAGCCGGCCGGATTTCACCTGCGGCATAGCCGCGATCAGGTTGCCGAACATGATCTGCACGCGTCCGGCGATCACGTCCGCGAGAGCTGGCCCCGTGCCCTTGAACGGCACATGCGTGATGTTCACGCCCGCGGCCAGTTTGAACAGCTCGCCGGAGAAATGGTTGCCGGTGCCCGCGCCGCCCGAAGCAAAGTTAAGCTGGCCCGGACGCTCCTTCAAATGCGCCACCAGCTCCTTCACCGAACGCGCCGGCAGCGAGGGATGCACCACCAGTGCATAAGGCGTCTCGGCCAGCAGCGTGACCGGCGCAAAATCCTGCATCGGTTTGTAAGCGAGCTGCGGAAACAGCGCCGGGTTGATCGCCAGCATGCCCACCGAGGCGATGAGCAGCGTGTAGCCGTCGGGCGCGGCGCGTGCCGCGATTTCGCAGGCGATCGCGCCGCCCGCGCCGCCGCGATTGTCGATGATCACCGGCTGGCCCAGCGTGTCATTCAGGCGCTGGATCACACTGCGCGCGAGAATGTCGCCGCCGCCGCCAGCGGAGGAACCCACCAACAGGCGCACGGGTTTTGTGGGGTACTCCTGCGCGGCGCCGTGTGCCGCCGGCAAGCCGGCTGACAGCGCGATCAGCAACAAGAGCGATACGTATGTGCGCGTCTTCATGATATTTCCGTGAAGTATACTCACGTGCTGAATTTGCGTCCTGACGGGCGCGACAACCTCAGGAGAATCCGTATCATGCAACGCAAGGATCTGGGCATCGCCATCATTGGCGCCGGCCGCATCGGCACGCTGCGCGCCACCCTCGCGGCGGCGCATCCCGCAGTCAAATTTATCGCGATCTCGGATCGCGACCCGCTGCGCGCCGAAGCGCTTGCCAAAAAAGTCGGCGCGCAGTTTCATACCGGCGACAACCTCGCCGCGATGTCTCACCCCGAGGTCAATGCGATTGTCGTCTCCACCATCGAGATGGAGCACACCGAGCCGGTATTGCAGGCGCTGGCGTTGGGCAAGCCCGTGCTGCTGGAGAAACCCATCGCGGTCGATCTTGATGCCGCCGACCGCATCATTGATGCCGCCGCGAAAAGCGGTTCGAGTTTGCATATCGGCTACAGCCGCCGTTTCAAGAAACGCTACCTGTTGGCGAAAGAACAAATCGTGCAGGGCCGCATCGGCCAGATCACCGGCACGGCAGCGCGCGTCTACAACTCGCGCTCGCAGGCGATGCAAACGCTCGCGCGCCTTCGCCCCGAAAGCAATCCGGTGTCGGGACTGACCTACTACATCGATCTGATGAACTGGCTACTCGAGGGCAAGGAGCCGGTTGAAATCGTCGCGCGCGGGCAACGCGGCGTGTTGAAATCCATGGGGCACAACGCGGTCGATGTGGCATGGGTGTTGATCACCTACGCCGACGGCGCGGTGGCAAGCCTCGGCGTGAGCTATGCCTTGCCGCGGCTGTATCC
>CANIID010000138.1 GCA_947467315.1 Betaproteobacteria bacterium
AGATCGCCATCAACGAATATATCGCCTTGCACAACGCGAACCCCAAACCTTTCATCTGGACCGCTAAGGCAACTGACATTCTTGCCAAAGTCACCCGTGCCCGGGCGGCCTTAAATAAGCGCACTTCTATTTGACGCACTACACTAGGATGTGTGCAATGTTAAGCGAGCGCTTCGGCAAATCCATTGTGATAACGTCTCATGCGCGAGAGCGCATGGCCGCACGCGCCATCGATGAAGCGCTACTACTCGACATCATCGAAACTGGCGAGACAAGATACAAAGACAAAACGCGGCTATGGATTGCCAAGCATTACGGGGACCGCGCCGATAACTTGCTTTGCCTGGCGGTTACTGGAAATGACATTGGTGATCAAAACCGTGATGCATCACTTTTCGTGGGGGTCTGAATCATGAAAACAACCTACTACCCGCAGGACGATATTCTGGAAATCCACCTGAGCGACAAACCCGTTGCCCGGGAGGTATCGCAAGACTGGAACGTGAATGTCAGCTACGCCGAGGATGGCACGGTCGTGGAACTGGTGATTCTGGATGCAGTCAAGGTGGGGTTCATGCCCTTTCAAGGCGGCGACCGGAAGGCGGCTTGATCCGGACGCAACAATTTACGCACCGTCACTTTGCACCCACCCGATATCCCTTCCCCGGCAAACATCGCGCCGGGCGAAACGAGTACAACCCGGCGTAAAAGCGACTCCGCGTTCTGGCGTTTCTCGCTGCGGTTTTACGCGCGCGAAGGCGTAGCGCCGCTGTGCCTGGTGCTGCAAGACCAGCACGGAATTGACGTTAACGTGTTGTTTTTATTGTTATTTTTAGCACATCACCAACGGCAATTAACACCTGCCGAAGTGCAAAAAATAGACCACGCCGCCGCCGCATGGCGCACCCGCGCGGTGCAGCCGCTACGCGCGCTGCGCCGCGATTTAAAAAACGGCGTCACTGGCATGGATGCAACAGCCACCGAGGCGCTGCGCAGCGAAATCAAACGCTGCGAACTGCACGCCGAACGCTTGCAACAGGAAATGCTCGAACGATCGTTTCCGGCTGCAAGCACTGGCGTGACCAGTACCGTCAAAGAAGCGGCGGCGGCAAATATCGCGGCCTACTGCGCAGTGCTCGGTTCAGTCAATGGCGCGCTGCCGGCGGATGCCGTGGAAAAGCTGCTGAGATTTTTTGCCGAGGAATTCGGCGAGTGACGGCACGCTAAGCCGCGGAACCTGCGGAGCGGATGCGCACAATAATATCCACCCCGTCCGTCACCATGCCCGACGGCAACGCGGGCAGGCGCGTCACCGCGATTTCACCCGCGTCTATATCGGACAGCTCGCCGCTATCAACATTGTAAAAATGATGATGCGGCGTGGTGTTGGGGTCATAAAACACGCGCGCCGGATCGACGATAACCTCGCGTATCAATTTCTTTTCGACAAACAGATTGAGCGTGTTGTAGACCGTGGCTTTGGAGGTTTTCGCCTGGCGCTCGTTGACGCTGGCCAGCACCTGCTCCGCACACAGATGCTCGCAACGGGTGAACAACACCTGTGCAATCTCCAAGCGTTGACGCGTTGGCGTTATGCCGTGGCCACGCAACGCCGCAGCCATCCGCTCTCGGGTCGGCACCGGCATATCCAGTACATAAGCCATTGATTTCATGCGTTTGATTTTAGTCCCGACATAGCCATTTGTCTAACCTGAACGCACTGCGCAGCCGCTACGCTGTGTTTCGTCAGCCACAGCTAACGATCGGCGCAAAGCCACAGCACAGCGGTTCGGGTACGATTCAAACTGATATCTGAGAACGAACAGCGCCCCAAAGAAACTCCTTCCCCCTCAGGGGGAAGGGACGGTCTTTTGGGTTATGCAAACCATTTGCTCGAACATCCGTTTGAATCGCACCCCAGCGGTTCATAAGCGTGAGAAAAGTCACACTTTTACGCTACTATTGCCTTTAGTAACAAGAACGTGCGGACAAGACTTACCGCTCGTACTTCAAATAGACACGCTCGTCGCGCCGCTTTGCGCAAGGGCGGGCAACCTTACTATCATTCAATACGTAAAAAGGGGGATGGCATGAAACAACTGAAGCAAATTAAACAATTGAAACGAACGGGCGGATTCACACTGATCGAACTGATGATCGTGGTCGCCGTCATCGGCATCTTGGCGGCAGTCGCCTATCCGTCCTATGTTGATTATGTCAAACGTGCAAACCGCTCTGCGGCGCAGCAACTGATGATGAAGATCGCCAGCCGGGAAGAGCAGTTCATGCTGGATGCACGCACTTATACCACCGTGCTTTTCAGCGCCACCCCCACCGTCACCCCCAGCATTGGGCTCGGTGCCACCGATGACGACTTTACCTGCGATGCGGCGCAGTGCGCAAATGGTAAGTACACCATTACTGTCGCGCTTGTCGCCGGCCCTCCTCCGGGCTACACCATTACCGCCACGGCTACCGGCACCCAAGTCAGCGACGGCAATTTGACACTCGACAACCTTGGCACGAAAGCCCCCATTGCCAAGTGGCAGAAATAGATTGCGCGAACCGCTCAACATGTCATTCCAAACCGAACATGCACCTAATCGTTCGTTACCCGATTGCCAATCGGGCTTCACACTGATTGAGTTAATTATCACGATTACTATTTTTGGAATACTGTTGGCCATCGCCATCCCCAATTTAAGCAGTATGGTTCGTAATCAACGCGTAAAAACGGCTGCTGGCGATGTTTACGCAAGCTTGGCATTTGCCCGCAGTGAGGCCATCAAACGCAATGCGAACGTTGGGATTTGCACGTCTGGGGATTGGGCAACCGGGTGGTCAATCAAGTCTACCGATTGCAGTGGAACGGTACTAAAACAGCAGGACGCCGTTAAGGGCATGAACATCCAAAAACCCGATGGCTCAGCGCTCGGTGATCTGATATTTCAGCGCGATGGCCGTCTGACTGCAACCGCACGGACTGTCATCGTGGTTAAGTCGTCTGAAGACTCAACAACGATAGCGCGCTGCGTGACCGTAGATCCAAGCGGTCGCCCGAATACCAAGGTGGACACCGACAATGACTCGACCAACGGTTGCTAGTTCGACACCACCTAAAATGAACGCATTCCATCCGCAGTCATCAAGCGCTGGCTTTTCCCTGATCGAAGTATTGGTCAGTCTGCTGATCATTACATTGGGGTTGTTGGGACTTGCCGGACTACAGGTTCGCATGCAGCAGGCCGAGTTTGAATCTTACCAACGCTCACAGGCCGTGATTTTGCTCTATGACATGGTAGAGCGCATCCAGTCCAACCGGGCAACCGCGAGCTGCTTTCGCTTCACCACCAACACCACGGCGGGAACCCCCTACGTTGGCACCGGCGCAACCGCGCCAACTGGCTGCACTGGCGGCACTACCGCAGCCGATAACGCCATGGCGGATGCCGCCTTGTCCGAATGGGATAGCCTGCTCGAAGGCGCGTCCGAAAAAAGCGGCGTCAATTCAGTCGGCGCCATGGTGGGTGCCCGAGGTTGCGTCAGCTACGGCGGGGCGGCGACCGAAGTTGCCAATCCTGTCGGCGGCACCATTGCGGGCACCGGCATTTACACGGTAACGGTGGTGTGGCAGGCCGCTGCGGATTCATCTGTGCCCACGGTCACTTGCGGCAAGGATCTCTACGGAGCGGAAACCAAACGCCGTGCCGTATCCACCACTTTTCGCATGGCCGAACTCAACTAATCCGAGCCTATCATGATCCCTCGTCATTCCCCTCGTCTTGGAAGCGCTGGTTTTTCGTTGATTGAGTTGATGGTTGCAGCAGCCATAGGCATGATGTTACTCGCGGGCCTCACCCTGATCTTTGTCAACTCAAGCGAAGCCAACCGCGAACTGCAAAAGACCGCTCAACAGATCGAGAATGGGCGCTATGCCATCGACCTGCTATCGCAGAATCTGCACCACGCCGGGTACTATGGCCACCTCTATGCGCTGCCATCGCCACCGGGAGGGCTGCCCGATCCGTGTGAAATTGCCGACCTGGCGGTACTAAAATCCGCGCTCGCGATGCCGGTACAAGGCTATCGCGCCGCAGATCTCGCCACGGTAGCCAATGTGACCGCCTCGTCTTGCGACGACAAGGGTTTGCTGACCGCTGCCAATCTGCGCCCGGGATCGGATGTACTGGTGATACGTCGCGCCAGTACCAATGTGCTTGCCGCTGGCAGCAATCCGGTGCTCAACGATGTTTATATTCAGGCCACCGGAACGCTGGTCGATGTGCAGTTTGGCACGAGTGCCGTGATTACCGCCAACAGCAGAATTGACGGCGTGACCGCCTGTTCCCCTTACTGTAAAAAAACACCTCCCTTACCTGCTGTGGCCGCTCCCATTCGCAAGTACATGGTGCATGTGTATTTTGTCGCGCCGTGCAGTGTGGGCAAAGGCACGCTTGACGTGTGTAACGGCTCTAGCACAGAGGACACCATTCCGACCCTCAAACGCCTTGAACTGGTATCCGAAGCCGGCGTAACGAAAATGAAAATTATTCCAATGGTCGAAGGCGTGGAATACCTGAAGGTGGAATTCGGCGTCGACACCATTCCCGCCGCAGTCAATATCTCCACCGGGCTAAAGGGTGACGCCACTGCTGATGCCTACGTCAATGACTACAGTGCGACGCCGCCGGACTGGACCTCGGTTATCGCTGCCAAAGTCTATGTGCTGGCGCGTAATACCGAATTGACATTCGGCCACACGGATACCAAGACCTATACGCTGGGAACCGTACCGGCGGCAGGAACAACAACGGTCGCGGCAACGAACGATAAATTCAAACGCCATGCTTTTGCCGCGGCCTTACGCTTGATTAATCCCGCAGGAAGAAGGGAGATTCCGTAATGCATTCCACGCCATTTCACCAGCGCGGCGCAACCCTGCTGGTCAGCCTTATCATGCTGGTGGTGCTGACGCTGTTTGCGGTCACCGGTTTTAATCTTTCCAGCGTGAATCTCAAGATCGCTGGCAACTTCCAGCAACAGCGATACGTGGAGTCGGTGGTGCAGCAGGAGATTGATCGGGTCGTCAGCACCAGCACGGTTTTCAATACGCCGGCTGCGCAACCTACCGTCACCATCGATGGCGTCACCGTCAGCATCGCTGCGCCGGCCTGCAATTATTTTGCGACCGCAACCGGCTACACCAAAATTGTCGGTTCGCTAGTGCCAGAGGACACCGAGTGGGACTTTCGTGCCACCGGTACGGATACGCTAGGCGGTGCGACCGCAGCCATTACCCAAGGCGTGCGCGTAAGGCTATTGGCGGGCTACTGTCCATAAGTAACTGAGTGACGAAGTTAAGGAGTTTGAGACCATGAAGAAAAAAATATACTTTGCCCTGAATCTATTCCTCGCGCTGCTGGCGGCAGGACTGTTTTCCATGCCCGTCGCGCTTTCCGCATTCGATCCGGTGAATGACGACACCGATATTTTCCTAGCCAATCCCAGCTTCCCGGCAGAGCGTCCTAACATATTGATTATATTGGACAATACAGCAAACTGGAACTCGGCGTTCGTGAATGAAAAAGCCGCGTTGGTGCAGGTCGTCAACAGCCTTAACAGTTCGTACAACGTGGGCTTGATGATGATGGTCGAAACCGGGGGCGGCAATGATAGCGTCGACGGCGCCTACGTAAAATCGCACATTCGGCAGATGACGGACACCAATAAGACCGCGCTGTCGACCATGGTCAACAACCTCGACATACTTGCCGACAAGAGCAACAATAATATGGCGGGGTTCGGAATGCACGAGGCCTTCCTGTATTACGCGGGGCGTGCCTCGCGCGCGAGTTATGGCAAGATTAAGACAGACTTCGCCGGCAATACAGCGGGCAATCCGCTGGCTGCGCCACTCACAGGGCATGCATTGCCGGGCAGTCCCACCGCCGCCAGCCTCTATAACTCGCCCATCATCGATGGTTGCCAGAAAAATTTCATCATTTACATCAGCAATGGCCCAGCCAACGAAAACGCCTCCGCGCGCTCTGAACTGGAAGGTTATTTGGCAACCCTAACCGGCGTCACCCCGCCCGTGACGATCCCGATCTCGCCCAATGGCCAGCAAGGCAACTGGGCCGATGAAATGGCCAAATACATGGCCAACAACGACGTCAACACCACGCAGGCTGGCATACAGAACGTTTACACCTATACCGTGGAAGTCAATCCTGGGAGCACTGGCCAAGGGCCGAATATGACCGCTTTGTTACAGAGCGTGGCCTCCAACGGCAAGGGCAAGTATTTCGGCGTCACCGACGACGCGGGCGGCACCGCCATCGTCGCCGCACTCAATGCGATATTCTCGGAAGTGCAAGCGGTAAACAGCGTGTTCGCGGCATCCACGCTGCCGGTATCGGTCAACGTGCGCGGCACCAACCTGAACCAGGTGTATATCGGGCTATTCCGCCCGGACGCGGTCAAATCGCCGCGCTGGCCGGGCAATTTGAAAATGTACAATCTCGCACAACTGAACGCCGGTAGTCCCGTATTCCTCGCGGACGCGACCAACGGTCCGCCGCCGTCCGTCGGCAACCCGGCGCAGGATTCCATCAACGGCCTGGTGACGGATGCGGCAAAGAGTTTCTGGACAGCGCCCTCCAGTTACTGGGGGTTCCGCGACCCTGCGCTAAACGGCGTCGGCGGCGCATCCGACAGCCCCGACGGCAAGATTGTCGAAAAAGGCGGTGTTGCGCAGCAGATACGCCTCGCCTACGCCGCCGCGGAAGCATCTGTCCCTGGGCGTAATCTCTACACCTGCACCACCGGTTCGTACGCCAACTGCGTGGCGAACAGCAGCCTTTCCGCCACGCCATTCAGCACCGCCAACACCGACATTACCGCGCTTGCACTTGCGCTGGATACGCGCGCCGTGTCCCCCCTCACCGCCTATGTCCCGCAAACCGTGAGCGCGCTCACCGACCGTAAAGCCGTCACGCTGGATAACAGCGGCGGTGTCGTGCGCAGCGTTACCAGTCTCGGCAACGGTGGCACAACCGTGGCCGTTAGCGCCTTGAACACCAATGTCTCGCAGGCGATAACGACGCTGACCGCCACTGTGGCAGGTAGCCAGAACTCCGGCACAACGGGAAGAATCACCAAATCCGGCACTACCTGCACGGCCACGTTCGGCCCCAATCTTGGCAGCCAGTTTGTCGTGAACGCTACTGTTTCCTTGACCAGCTTTACCGGCAGCACTCAAAATGGCAAAACGGTTACCATCGCCAGCGTACCTACCGCAAAAAGTTTTACTTTCAGCTGCACCGGTAGCGCCGCCGGCGGACCGAACGGACTAGCAACCGTAGTCACTTACCCTTCGACTACCGCCACTGCCACCTTCGCTGCTGCCCACGGCTTCGTCAATGGGCAAACCATGGTGGTTACCGGTGCCGCGCCCGCTCAGTTCAATACCAGCGGCGCGGGGGTTACGGTGGTCAACGCGACCACCCTCAGCTACACCATCAGTAGCGCCAGTGGCGCCGCAACCACGCCCGGAACAGCGTCAAGCCTCAGCACCACGGCCAAAGCGACAGCGGCAGCGCACGGTTTACCGGTCGGCACGTCCACTGCCATAATCACCGGCGCCACGCCTGCGGGATACGACTGCCCCAGCGGCTGTTCCGTCACCAATACCGGAGCCAACACGTTTACCTATACGGTGGGCAGCGCACTGACCCCGGCAACGACACTGCCAGTGATCGTAAGAGGCGGCAGCACCACAGTGACCGCCACGACGTCCATTGCGCACGGCTTTAGCGCGGGGGCGACCGTCAATATTCTGGGTGCCAATCCGTCTGGCTATAACGGTGCCGTAACCATAGTGGCGGTGCCCACAACCACCACGTTTACCTATACCACGGCAACCATACTACCTGCGTCCAGTGGATCCATCACCGCATCGAGCGCCAACAGCGCCACGGTCACGGCAACAGCGACGAACCATGGTTTCGCGGCAGGCGACTCAGTAGTGGTCGAAAGCGTCGGCAGCACGAATGCGGTTCATCCGGGCACCTTCACCATTGCCACCATCGGTGTTCCTACGGCCAACAGCTTTACTTATTCAACCGGTTCGTCACTCGCCTCGCCCACGGGAACGTTCACGGTGCGTCCGGCAACTTCCAAGGCGTATGTCACGTTAACCGCCCACGGCTACGCAACCAACGACCCGATAAAGATCGCCGGCGCCACACCCGTCGGTTATAACGGCGTGAAAACCATTACCGTGGTCGACGCCAATACCTTCACCTACCCGCTGTCAGGCCCCTTGGGCGCGAACACGGGAAGCCCGGTAACCGCGTCAAAAGGCTCGACCACCGCGCGCGCCGCTGCTACAGCCCACGGCTTTGCAAACGGCAGCAGCGTGCAGATTCTCGGCGCCACGCCGAGCGACTTCAATGGCACTTTTACCATCACCGTAGTCGATGCCAACAACTTTACCTATACGCTGGGCAGCGCGCAGGGTGATGCCAGCGGCACCATTACCGCCCTCCAGAGCGGTGCCGGCGGTCGCGACAATCTGATCAACTGGGTGCGCGGCGAGGACAATTATCAGGATGAAAATACCAACGGATCGACCACCGATATCCGTGCCATAGTGCATGGTGATGTATTGCATTCGAATCCGGTGGTGGTCAACTACAACCGCTACGGTTCGGACAACGATGTTTATGTTTTTTACGGCAGCAATGACGGTGTATTCCGCGCCGTCAAGGGTGGATATGCGACGGATGTAGCGGCCACGGTACCAATCACGCCTGGGAGCGAAGCGTGGGGATTCATTCCGGCTGAATTTCTTGATGACCTTAACCGGCTGCGCAAGAACAGCCCGATCATCAGCAGTTCATTCAAGAAACCGTATTTTGCGGATGGCTCCACGGGGATCTACACCAAGGACACCAATAACAACGGCAGGCTCGGCGATGTCGGCGACAAGGTCAATCTCTACATGTCGATGCGCCGCGGCGGGCGAATGATCTATGGCCTGGATATCAATAATCCGCACGATCCCAAGTTCCTGTGGAAGATTGATAATTCAACGACTGGATTTACAGAGCTGGGACAGACATGGTCGCAGCCCAAGGTCGTTACCAACCTTGGAGGATATCCGGATCCAGTATTGGTATTCGGTGCCGGCTACGATCCGGTTATCGAGGATCTCGACCCGGCAACGATAACCGCCTCCACGGCCACCACGGTAACCACCGGCACCGGCGCGAGCGCGATCACCTACACGCGCAGCATGGGCCGTGGGATTTATGTGGTCAACGCCCTTACCGGTGCATTGCTGTGGCGATCGCTGGGGACTGGCACCGCCAGCGCGAACACCGCCATCGTGTCCGGAATGGACTACGCGATACCGTCCGATATCGCCGTCATCAAGAACGAATCCGGCGGCGCTACCAACCGCGGCTATGTGGGCGATACCGGAGGCAACATGTGGCGTATCGATTTCCGCTATGACGCTGGCACCAGTAGCTGGGCGGGCACGCAGGTGACCAAAATTGCGGCTGTCGGTGGCGCCGGCGCCGTCAAACGCAAGTTCCTCTACCCGCTGGACGTGGTGGGTTCCACTAATTTGGGATTTGATGCAATATTGGCAGGTTCAGGAGACCGTGAGCATCCGTTTGACACCAGTGTCGCCAACCGCTTCTACATGTTCAAGGACAGGGGTAACGACTCCGGACCGGTCACCGGCGACACAGAAGCGACTATAGTGGAAGGGGCAATGTTCGATGCCACCAGCAACTGCATTCAGGATAGTACCGTGTGCAATGCAACTGCCGCTGCGACTGCCAAAGTTCAGCTCGACGCCGCCAGTGGCTGGTATATCACGCTGGGCGCAGGCGAAAAAGTGGTCGGCAATGCGCTTTCCCTGGCCGGAACGACGTTCTTCAACACCAATCAGCCTTCGGCAAGCGCCGGTGGTGGCACCTGCGGTAGCAATCTGGGCGTCGCCCGGCAATACCAAGTCAGCACCTTCGACGCCACGGCCACTCAGGCGGACGGAGTTCGCTCCGATATTCTTGCTGGCGGCGGCTACCCTCCCTCGCCAGTACACGCGATAGTCACACTGAACGGCAAGCCGGTGGAAGTCGTACTAACAGGCCCCATCGTGACCCCGCCGCCAACCGTTACGCTGCAATCCCGCCTGCGGAAATTCTGGTTCAAGGAGATTGATTAGGCCAGATGTCACCTACATGAACCTAAAACAGGGTAGCCATTCGCTACCCTGTTTTTTTTCGATCCCGATCTACTACCGGGTACCCGTACCGATGTTGAGCGCGTTGTCCACATTTCTGCCATGACCGGCTTTGCGCAGGATGTATCGTTCGAACAGGACACTCGACGATTGATCCTGTGGATTATCGCGTCCATCGTCGCTCACCTTGTCATTACGTGGGGAATGGGACTCGCCATGTCAGGGCATCAAGGCTTCCACCGCCCCCTGTACGTTGAACTCCGCACTGTAATCACCAATGAGCCGCTGGCGAACCCGGGCACCGTGCAGGAAATCGCATCTGCCATGCGCGCACAAGAAACCTCGCAGCCGTTGATTGGTCCGCCAAACCCCAGCCAAACGGCCGATACCTCCAATGCACTGAACCTGCCGCTGGATATCTACTATTTATCCAGCGAAGTGGATACCCGCGCGGAGCCGCTGAATGAGGTTGATCTGATATATCCTTTGATACCGTACCAACAGAGAATACGCGGCTCAGTACAGCTAAATATTTTTGTGAATGAGCAAGGCGGGATTGATAAAGTCGTGGTTGTCGAAGCAATGCCACCCGGTCTCTTTGAGAAAGCTGCGCTTCAAGCCGTTGAGCAACTAAAGTTCTCGCCGGCGATCAAGAATGGCCTACCAGTAAAAAACCGGAAAACTATAGAAGTGAATTTCGATCCGCACGAAAAGGCCAACGCAACTTCGCCACCTATACCAACCCCTTCGGCAACGGTAAAGTAACCCGCTCTTCGATCCCCTCAAGATCGCGCACGCTCACGGCGCCCAGCGCTTTGAGTTTATCGATCACCGCCTGCACCAGCACTGCGCGTAAATGCACTTGATTATGTAAGGAAACCTCCTTACCATAAACACTTCAAGGAGCTCAGCCATGCCTGCCATTCATGAAGTTGCCACTATCACATCCAAGGGGCAAATCACTTTGCCCAAGCCCATACGCCAGGCGCTCGGCGTGGATTTTGGCGGCAAGGTGGCTTTTGATTTGCGCGGGTCGCAGGTGGTTGTTACCCGTGTCGAGGATGCGCCGCATGAAGACCCCGCGATTGGATCCTTTCTGGCGCTGCTGGAAAAAGACATCCGCTCCGGCCAGCGCGTCACCGCATTGCCGGAAGACTTGGTGCGTGCAATGCTGTCAGCCGTCAAAACGCCCGTCGATCTTAAAGATGAGATTGAAGGCGACGTGGCGCTGTAATGCAGCGGCATGGGTGGAATCTGCTCTTTCACGAGTGCGTGATTGAACAACTCCAGAAACTGCACGCCGTGGTTGAACGCGCGCAAGCGCAAGGCACGCCCGGATGCGAGTCGAACGCCAATGTAAAACTCTTCAATGCCTTGTCACAACTGATACTGGAGACCGTGCCGAGCGACCCGAATCGCGAGGAGTACCGGCAAGGCAACACCATGGGAGCGGCCTTCCGGCATTGGCGGCGCGCCAAAATCGGGCGGCGATTTCGCCTGTTTTTCCGGTTTGACTCCAAGGCCCGGATCATTGTCTTCGCTTGGGTTAACGACGAAAACACTCTGCGCTCATCGGGCAGCAAGAGCGATCCCTATGCAGTGTTTCAGAGAATGTTGAAACGCGGCCACCCGCCTGATGATTGGGCGGCGCTGGTGTCTGCCGGCAAAGCGGACTGGAAATAAAGTCCGCGTTTCATCGGGCAATTTTCTTCTCAAAAGACGCTTGCTCGGTTTGAGTCGCGCAAGAACTACCCCGCCAACCCCTTCGGCAACGGAAAAGTAACCCGCTCCGCCATCCCGTCGACATCGCGCACGCTGGCGCTCTCGGCGCTGGGTGATTGATTGATGCAGGTGATTGATTGATGCTGATTGATTGATGCTTGACATTGTATGGCGGTTCCACCATTATATTTAAATGTCCGACAACCCAATCAAGCCCGTATCTTGGATTGGCTCCAGCTATAAGGACTTCCGTGTCTTCCCCGATCCGGTTCAGGACGCCATGGGCTATGCGCTGTACCGAGCGCAGGTTGGCGCGAAGCATGAAAGCGCAAAGCCGCTGAAGGGGTTTTGGGGCAGGGGTGCTCGAAATCGTCACTAATCATGTGGGTGACACATTCCGAACCGTGTACACAGTGAAGTTTGCGTCGGCGATCTATGTATTGCACGCCTTCCAAAAGAAATCAAAGGCGGGCATCAAGACGCCGACCGAAGACCTTGAGTTGATCCGGCGGCGGCTCAAGATGGCTGAATCCGATTACAAAGACCGCTTGAAAAAAGGAGAGGCTTCATGATCGACGAAAGCAAAAATACCGTTGTCCGTGGGACAGAAAATCTATTCTCTGACCTGGGCTATGCGGACGCTGACACGCACCTGCTCAAGGCCGGATTGGTTAGTCGGATTCACGATATGGTAATCGACCGCAAACTGACTCAGACCGCGGCAGCCAAGTGCATGGGGATAAGTCAGCCTGATGTATCACGCCTTCTCCGCGGGCAGTTCCGGGAGATTTCCGTCGAACGCCTGATACGCGTGCTAACCAAGCTCGGCTGTGATGTCGACATTGTCGTCCGCGCTCACGGTCGCAAAGCGAGGCCCAAAGATACGATTCACTTGCAAGCCGCCGCCTAAGCGGCGCACTCGTCAGGCAGCACGAGCATCGGCGATCAAATGGGCTTTGGCTTGCTCAAGCGCCGCAAAGGCGAGGTCTCGTGTGACGGTTGGAAAGTCGTCAAGAAATTCTTCCAGGGCGTGTCCGCCATCAATGTAATCCGCCTAAGCCAACCCCTTCGGCAACGGAAAAGTAACCCGCTCCTCGATCCCTTCGACATCACGCACGCTGTCGGTGCCCAGCGCCTTGAGTTTGTCGATCTCCGTCTGTACCGGCACATCGGGGGCGGAGGCGCCGGCGGTGATGCCGACGCTCGCGGGCAGTCATCGATCTACGGTGTTGAGTGCGGCCGCGGTCACGCATCTTGAGGTACGGGAGGAGCATGCCCCTCTTGAATGCTTGGACATTGTCGCTACTTGGACGCAATTTGTGCTACGATGCACTGGTTATGTAACACATAAGGTCAACGCTATGGGCGAAGCAACCTTTACCTTTCGAGTCGATGCAGGATTGAAAGACGAGTTTTCCACGGCCGCAAAAACACGCGACCGTACCGGCGCTCAGCTCTTGCGCGACTTCATGCGTGATTTCGTCAAGCAGCAGCAGGATGCCGCCGAGCATGACGCTTGGTTCCGTCGCCAAGTGCAGGTCGGATTAGATTCGGCCAACGCGGGCCGCTTGGTGGCGGCCGAAGACGTGGAAGCGGAATTTGCAGCTCGCAGAGCCGAGACGCGCCGCAAACTTCAAGCGGGATCGTGAAACTGTTCTGGACGCCAGAAGCCATAGTCGACCGCCGCGCAATCTATGACCACATTGACGCCGATAACCCAAGCGCAGCACTGACCCTTGATGAGCTTTTTTCTGCGAAAGCTAACCGTCTGATTGATTTTCCCGGTCTTGGTCGGCCTGGCCGAGTCACTGATACACGCGAGTTGGTGGCGCATCAGAATTACATCCTGATCTACGACACAACCGCTGATCTGGTGCGAGTCCTACGCGTTCTGCACGCGGCTAAACAATGGCCGCCAGTGCGGCATTGATGTACCGGGTGAAAAAGCATTCGCCTGTCACTCCGGTTCAGTGAGGGTGGACAAATGGTGTGATGCTTATCTGGATCAAGCGAAGTCCAAATCACCTGCGTCAGCACCTACACCAACCCCTTCGGCAGCGGAAAAGTAACCCGCTCCTCGATCCCCTCTAGATCGCGCACGCTGTCCGCGCCCAGCGTCTTGAGTTTGTCGATCACCGCCTGCACCAGCACTTCGGGGGCGGAGGCGCCGGCGGTGATGCCGACGCGCGTTTTGCCTTGCAACCATGCTGCGTCGAGTTCGCCTGCGTTATCAACCATGTAGGCATCAACGCCCTGGTTTTGCGCCACTTCGCGCAGGCGGTTGGAGTTGGAGCTGTTGGGGGAGCCAACCACGATCACGATGTCGCATTGTTTGGCCAGCGCTTTGACCGCGTCCTGGCGGTTTTGCGTGGCATAGCAGATGTCGTCTTTTTTGGGGCCGACGATGGATGGAAAGCGCGCCCGCAGTGCCGCGATGGTACGCTCGGCGTCGTCCATCGATAGCGTGGTCTGGGTCACGAAGGCGAGATTGTTTTCGTCGGTGACGGCAAGCTTTGCCACGTCGTCCGGGTCTTCAACCAGGTACATGCCGCGGTCGGTTTGCCCCATGGTGCCCTGCACTTCGGGATGCCCCCTGTGGCCGATCATCACGATCTCGCGATTCTGCCCGCGCAT
>CANIID010000139.1 GCA_947467315.1 Betaproteobacteria bacterium
ATCTGCGACAGCCCCTTCTGATCCACGCCAGCAAGACCGCCGAACGGATTGTCGCGGCAGGCATCGAGAATAATCACGTTCAGCGGATTGCGTGCCTTGGCTATGCCCGCCAGCAGATCACCCAGTTCGACGCATTGCGCCTGGATGTCAGATGCCGCACGCACGTTGGCATCCACCGGCACCATGTAGTTGCGCCATGCGAGTTGCAGGCCATGTCCGGCGAAATAGAACAGCCCTACTGCCTGCCGCTGTGCGAGCGACTGCGTATAGGCCAGCACGGCCTGCATGAGATCAGCGCGCGGCGCATCGAGCTTGGTGGTGACATCGAACCCCCCGCGCTTTAACGCCTCGCCAATCGCGCGCGCGTCGTTGGCGGGATTCTTTAGCGGAGAGCTTTTGTAACTGCTGTTGCCGATCACAAGCGCCTGCTTGGGCGCGCGCAACAGCTTCGCTGCACCCTCGGATTGCGCCCACACCCAGGCATACGGCGCGGGCAGGAACAGCGCGGTTGCGCCCAGGCCGGCCTTAAGCACGCGGCGGCGGGATTGGATCATGATTTGTGCGGCCACGGTATTCAGTTTTCCGTGCGGGACATGATGCATGTAATGGCTTATAACTATATGTTTATATTGTATTTTTTAGAAATCTTGCGGGGTATTATACGCGTGGTTGCGAACGCTACGACTCCTTGAACGCCACCAACTCCTCACGATTCGACCGCGATACATTTCTGCCGGCCCGCCTGAAATGTTCGACGATGACCGGGCGACGAACCTGGCCAGGGGCATGCCAGATATTGACGGTGGTTTCCAGCATAGTACTGCCCCGCCCACTCGTTGACCAGCCATGCCCTCGAATGTGAAACGCATTAAACGTACCCGCTGGCACCGTGACGGACTCACGCGTAACAATACGAAAATCCATGTCGACAGACGCATTGCCACGTCCCCCGCCCGCCGCAGCGCCTCTACCAGGCGGCATGACATAGCGCGATGACCATCGTTTGCCCACCGCGAAATCAAGCGGCATGGCTTGATTGCCGGTGACATTTCTGCGTCCACGCAAGCGATTTCCAAGTAGGTCGGTAACAAGAGCGCTATCGTAAATCACGGTGGTATCTGTAATTACAGTGATTGTTTCCGTATACCCCCCTTCATCGGCTTTGGTAATCATGTCTGACCGGCCATATGTATAACTGTCACCTACTTTAAAGCGGGTATCGGTGATCCCGCTTCCTTTGGAATACGGATTTTTCGCGTCGGAAACCACCATGATTTTCTTCTCGCCCTGCATGAGAAGTGCCCGGTCAAGCTGAAGCTGCGCCGCCTCTGAGAATTTCCCGCTGGGATAGCGCCTCAAATAGTCTTCCAGAAGCTTAGGGACTGCGAGTGATTCGATTTTTTCCCACAGCGCCAATTCCACTTCAAACTCACGCTCAGCTTCCGCCTCGGACAGTTTTTTCAGCTCTTTGGGCGGGACGAAATAGAAATCTTCCTCAAGCGACGTGCTTTCCCACGGAATCTGCTGTCCGTTCGTACGCCGCCGCACGTTAAGCCGCACCCGCTTGAAGATATCTTCAATCTTGGCCTCGGGCGTCTTCATTTCGCGCAGCAAGTTCTCGGTATAAAGCCCGTTGTCGCTCTCGCCATCGCTGGCCACGTTGCCTGGCGCGGTCGCATACGCCAATAGCGTGCTGTGCGGCGCATCGATTTGCGACAGCCCGCGATTCTCGATACGAATATCCCCGCCGAACGGGTTTTCGCGACAGCCATCGAGTATCACCACGTTCATCGGATTGGACGCTTTGTTGATGCCCTCGATCAGACTGGTCAAATCAACGCAGGCCGTCTGGATGTCTTCCATCTTGCGCACGGCGGCATCCACCGGGATCAGGTAGTTGCGCCACGCGAGTTGCACGCCATGCCCCGCGAAGTAAAACAGACCCACCGCTTTTTTCGCCGCCAGCGACTGCACATGCGCCTTTATCGCAGCCGCCATGTCGTCGCGCGTCGCGTCGAGTTTAACCGTGACGTCAAAACCGGATTGCCGCAGCGCCTCGCTGATCGCCTTGGCGTCGTTGCCGGGATTGCCCAGCGGCGGCGCATTTCTATAGCGGCTGTTGCCGATAACCAGCGCAAGCTTGGGCAGCCGCAGCAGCTTCATCGCGCCTTCGGATTGCGCCCACACCCAGGCGTAGGGCGACGGCAGAAACAACGCCGTCGCGGCACACCCCGCCTTCAATGCACTTCTACGTGAAATCAGAACCATGGTGGATGCCTGACCATTGTTCAATCGACTTTCAAGCCACTGCTCTTCACCAACTTACCCCACTTCACCAATTCGCTCTTCAGATACTCGCCGAATGCTTCGGGAGTGCTGCCGATGATGTCGATAGCCTCCTTTTCAAACGCGGTGCGCACATCTGCGGTGGACAACGCGCGCAACACCTCGGCGTTAAGCCGGTTGACGATGGCGCGCGACACGCCTTTCGGCCCGGCGATGCCGTACCAGTTGGCGATATCGTAACCCGGCAGCGTTTCGGCAATCGCCGGCAGATCCGGCAACACGGTCGCGCGCTTGGCCGAAGTGACACCCAGGGCACGCAGCTTGCCGGTCTTGACGAACGGCCCCGCCGTGCTCCACGCCAGAAATGACAGTTGCGCCTGTCCCGCGATCAAATCAATCATCGATGGCGCGGCGCCCTTATAGGGCACGTGCAGCACCTGCGTGCCCGACTGCGTTTTGAATAGCTCAAGGCACAGGTGACCGGCGGAACCATTGCCTGCCGACGCCAGCACCAGGCTCTCGGGTTTGGACTTGGCGAGCGCGATGACTTCCGCGATCGATTTCACCGGCACCGACGGATGCGAAAATAACACCAGCGGCGCCCTGACCGCCAGCGTGATCGGCTCAAAATCGCGCAACGGATCGTACGACAGCTTGGGATACACCGCCGGATTGACGGAATACTGCGCGGGCAACGCATAAATGAGCGCATAACCATCCGGCGCGCTTTTCGCCACGAACTCCATCGCCAACGTGCCGTTGGCGCCGCTGCGGTTTTCGACAATCACGGACTGCCCCAGCGTCTCGGTCATTTTCTGCGCCAATGCGCGCGCATGCAGATCGGCGCCCGCACCCGGCGCATACGGCACCACGATCCTGACGGCCTTGACGGGATAGGCAGGGGCGCCGACCTGGGCAAAGCCCGGCGCGCTGGCCAGCATCGGCACGGCTGCGGCCATCACGCTAAACCACGGAACACCACGCATCGAAAAACCTCCGGTTTGCGACGACGCCCATACGGCATCTCACGGCGTCAATAGTATGGCACAGCGATTCCACTGTGTGAGCGCCCCCAGGTCTCACACGTCCGGTTGACACGCTGCGGCGTCCGCTCCAATAATCGCAACCAGAAGCACCGCACCGTATTTCGCGTGCCCACCTATCGGGCACGCCCCTCAGGAGAGCCTCAATTGAATATCGATATCCACGCGCACTTCGTGCCGCAATCGTTGCTGGACGAACTGGTCGGTGGCAAACACGCGTTTCCGTCGGTGAAAAGCACCGGCGAAAAAGACAGTATCCGCGTCACCTTTAACCAAGAAGAACCCAAGCGCCCGGTGTTGACCGCCATGAGCGACGTCGCACTGCGCAAGCGCGTGCTGGAAGAACAAAATATCGACCGGCAAGTCGTCGCCGGCTGGGTCGATTTGTTCGGCTACACGCTGCCGGCGGCCGAAGGCGCCGATTGGGCGCGCTACTTCAACGAACACATGCTGAAGGGCGTCAAACAGGTAGACCGCTTGGTGCCGCTGGCCACCGTGCCGCTGCAATCCGGCAAACTGGCGGCGCAGGTACTCGAAGAGGCGCTCAACGCCGGTTGCCACGGCGCGATGATCGCCACGCAGCCCAAAGGCCAATCGGGCAATCTGGATGACCCCGACCTCAATCCGTTCTGGGAAGCCGCCAACGCGCACAAGGCCACGATTTTCGTTCACCCCACCTTCGGCTGCTGTGACGACCGGCTCAAGGGCTACGGTCTGGTCAACGCGTTGGGGCGCATCACCGACAGCACCATCGCGGTTTCGCGCCTGCTGTATTCCGGCCATCTGCTGCGTTACCCGGATGTGAATCTGGTGGTCGCGCACGGCGGCGCGGCGCTACCGATGTCGATAGGCCGTCTGAGTTCCAGCTTCAAGGGTGGCCCGGCGGGCCGCTCTGATCCGCTGGAAGGATTCAAGAAACTGTATTTTGATACCGTGGTGTACGATGTGCCCACGCTGCGCTTTGTCTGCGAAAAGGCCGGCAGCGATAAAGTGATGATGGGCACGGATCAACCGTTTGGCAACGCACAGAAAAATCCGGTGCAATTCGTGCAGTCGTGCTGCGGCGTGGGCACGGCGGAAAGCGCGATGATACTGGGCGACACCGCTGCACGGGTGTTTCGTATCCCGCAAGTCAAAGGAGCCGCATAAATGTCGGGCACCCATAAAGTATCCATGACGGTCAACGGCAAAACCGTTACCGGCAATGTCGAAGGGCGCACGCTGCTGGTGCAATTTCTGCGCGAACATCTGCAACTCACCGGCACGCATGTCGGTTGCGACACCAGCCAGTGCGGCTGCTGCACCGTTCACCTTAATGGCAACGGCGTCAAATCCTGCGCCGTGCTGGCGCTGGCGTGTGAGGACGCAAACGTGGTCACTATTGAAGGCCTCGCAAACGGGGACAAACTGCACCCGATGCAGGAAGCGTTTCGCGAACACCACGGCCTGCAATGCGGCTATTGCACGCCGGGTATGATTATGTCGGCTGTCGATATGGTCAATCGCAACGGCTTTGAACTCGACGAAAAAACCGTGCGCAAACACCTCGAAGGCAATATCTGCCGCTGTACCGGCTATCACAACATTGTTCTCGCCGTGCAGGCGGGCGCTGCCGCGATGAAAAATTCCTAGCCGGCACCGGCCACCGTTCAAGGAGCATTGACCCCATGTACGATTTTGATTATTACAAGCCCGCGAGCGTGGCCGAAGCAGCCAGGCTGCTCGCGGCCGGCGATAGCAAGTTGCTCGCCGGCGGTATGAGCCTGATACCCAGTCTGAAAATGCGTTTGAATCGCTACTCGGCGCTGGTGGATCTCGGCGCCGTGCTGGACATCAAAGGCATCCGGCGCGACGGCAACTTTCTGGTGATCGGCGCGATGACGCCGCACGCGGTGGTGGCCGCCAGCGCCGAGGTACGGAAGATATTGCCCGCGATAGCGTCGCTGGCCGAAGGCATTGGCGATCCGCTGGTGCGCAATCGCGGCACCATGGGCGGATCGATGGCCAACGCCGATCCGGCTGCGGATTACCCCTCGGCCATCCTTGGGCTGGGTGCAACGGTAGTCACCCATCTACGCCAGATCGCCGGTGACGATTTTTTCAAGGGCGTATTTGAGACCGCGCTGCAAGCCGGTGAAATCATCAAGGAAGTGCATTTCCCAATTCCGCAAAAAGCCGCTTACACGAAATACCGCCAACCGGCGTCGCGCTTTGCCCTCGTCGGCGTGTTCGTGTCGAAATCCGCCGACGGCGTGCGCGTGGCAGTCACCGGCGCGGCGCCCTCGGTGTTTCGCTTCACGGCAGCGGAAGCCGCGCTCGCCAAACGCTTTGATCCTGCGGCGTTGGACGGCATCACCATCAAACCCGATGATCTGAATTCCGACATCCACGCCAGCGCTGAGTACCGAGCGCATTGCGTGGTGGAGATAACGCGGCGCGCAGTGTTGGCGGCACAATAGTAGGGCTCTCCTTCGAGTGATGCAGCATAACTCCTCCCCCTTCAAGGGGGAGGCCGGGAGGGGGATGGGAGCTGACGCACATTGCCCCCGTCCCCACCCTATCTCTCCCCTTGAAAGGGAGGGAACGACACGACCCAGAAAGTAACGCCAATGTCCCTCACCCCAAAAAACCACCACATCGGCCAATCCGTCCGCCGCAAAGAAGATTTACGCCTCATCACCGGCAAAGGACGTTTCAGTGACGACGTGAATCTGCCGGGGCAAGCGTATGCTGCCATGCTGCGCTCGCCGCACGCGCATGCGCGCATCCGTTCCATCGACAGCCGCAAAGCGCTGGCGATTCCCGGCGTGATTGCCGTGCTCACCGGCACGGACCTGCGCGCGGATGGAATCAAGCATATTCCGTACAACGTGTTCACCCTGCATCCGGCGGAAGTTCAACTGGAGAACACCGACGGCACGCCGCCGTTTGTCACGCCGTGCTACTCGATGGCGATTGAAAAAGCGCGCTACGTGGGTGAAGTCGTCGCGATGGTCATCGCGCAAACGGTGGATATGGCAAAAGACGGCGCCGAGCAAATTGAAGTCGATTACGAGGTGCTGCCCGCCGTGACGGCGACACGCGCCGCAGCGGAACCTGACGCGCCGCGCCTGTGGGATAACGCCGCATCGAACGTGTGCGTCGATGCCGAGGTAGGTGCAAAAGAAGCCACCGCCGCCGCGTTTGCCCGCGCCGCGCATATTGCAAGAATTGAAACCTGGATCCAGCGCGTCACCGGCGTGCCGATGGAGCCGCGCGCCGCCGTCGGCGAATACGATCCGGCCACGCAACGCTACACCCTGCATGCCGGCAGCGGGGGTTCGGTGCGACTGAAAAAAGACCTCGCGCTGATTCTGGATGTAGCGGAAGAAAAAGTGCGCGTGCTGATGGACGACGTCGGCGGCAACTTCGGCACGCGCGGCATGATTTACCCCGAGTTTGCGCTGACGCCGTGGGCCGCGCGCCGTATCGGGCGCCCGGTGAAGTGGACTTGCGAGCGACACGAAGCCTTCGTCAGCGATTTTCAGGGCCGCGATCTGGCGGTGACCGCGGAACTCGCGCTCGACGCCGACGGTAATTTTCTCGCCATGCGCGGCTCGAACATCGGTAACTCGGGCGGGCACACGGGTAGTTTCACGCCGCTGCAAAAAGGCGTGGAGATCATGTCGAGCATCTACCGCATGCCGTGCGCGCATTTTCGCGCGCGCTCCGTGGTGAGCAACACCGTGCCGACGCGACCGTATCGCAGCTCCGGCCGGCCGGAAGTGATGTTCGTGATGGAACGGTTGATCGACATCGCCGCGCGGGATTTCGGCTTTGACCGCGTGGCGCTGCGGCATCGCAATTTGTTGAAATCGACGGAGCTGCCCTACACCAACCCGTTCGGCATGCTCTACGACAGCGGCGACTACCACGACGCCATGGATAAATCGCTCACGCTGGGTGATTGGGCGGGCTTTGCCGCGCGAAAAGCCGAAGCAAAGCAACGTGGCAAATGCCGCGGCATCGGCATGGCGAATTATGTCGATACCGCCACCGGCGCGCCGCGCGAGCGGGCGGAAGTCACGGTGCATCCTGACGGACGCGTGGATGTGGTGCTCGGCACCATTTCCAACGGCCAAGGCCACGAAACCAGCTTCGCGCAATTGGTGACGGAATGGCTGGGCGTGCCGTTTGACAGCGTGCGGCTCATCACCGGCGACACCGATATCGTGCAGGTCGGCGGCGGCACGCACTCGGGCCGCAGCATGCGCATGGGCAGCGTGGTGATCTGGAATTCCGCGAAGGAAATTATTGCGAAAGGCACGCGCATTGCGGCGCGGTTGCTGGAAAACGATCCGAGCGTAATTCAATTCGACAACGGTCGATTCAAGGTGCAAGGCGCGACGCCGTCCATCAGCCTGTTCGAAGTCGCCGCAGCCGCGCAGCGACTAAAAGACCTGCCCGATGATCTGCGCGGGCCGCTGGCTGCCTTCAGCGACGAGTCGTTTAACGAGGCGAGCTTTCCGTATGGCTGCCATGTGTGCGAAGTCGAAATCGATCCGGCATTGGGCACGCTGGAGATCGTGAAATATTCTGCGGTGGATGACGTGGGCCGCGCGGTAAACCCGATGATTATTCACGGCCAGGTTCATGGCGGCATCGCGCAGGGCGTGGGTCAGGCGTTGTGGGAGCAGTGTTATTACGACCCGGCCAGCGGCCAGCCGCTCACCGGATCGTTCATAGATTACGCCATGCCGCGCGCGGATAACTTTCCTTTTTTTGACGCGGAGTTCACCGAAGTGCCCTGCACTACGCATCCGCTCGGCATGCGCCCGGCGGGCGAAGGCGGCACCACACCGGCGCTCGGCGTGGTGATTAACGCGGTGGTCGATGCGTTGTCGGAGTTTGGCGTGAAGCACATTGAAATGCCGGCAACGCCGGAGCGGATTTGGCGCGCCATCCACGATAGTAAAAATATCGTTTAAAAACATATGGTTATGATGATTATCCACTGTGCGTTCTGTCTGCTGCTGCTCGCCAACGCCATCACGGTACACGCACAGGCGTATCCCAACCGCCCCATCCGCATGATCGTTCC
Organism: Betaproteobacteria bacterium; assembly: GCA_947467315.1. Lineage (GTDB taxonomy): Bacteria > Pseudomonadota > Gammaproteobacteria > Burkholderiales > SG8-41 > UBA5216. The sequence goes on from CANIID010000139.1 coordinate 8,410, forward strand.
CTTCCCGCCCGGCGGCGGCACCGACGCCACCGCACGCATACTCACGCAAGCGCTGGCGGAAAGCGCAGGCTGGCAACTCGTCGTTGAAAATCGGCCCGGCGCAACCGGCCGCATCGGCACCGAGTTCGCCGCGCGCGCGCCTGCCGATGGTTACACGCTGCTACTCGGCACCGCCGGCCCGAACGCCATATTGCCCAGCACGCGCGTCAAGCTCGCGTACGATGCGGTGAAGGATTTTGCACCCATCAGCCTGATTGATTCCGCCGACTACGCGCTGGTGGCGCACCCGTCCGCGCCCATCCGAACCGTCAAGGATTTGATCGCGCTGGCGCAAAGCCGTCCCGGACAAATCACCTTTGCGTCCGCCGGCAATCTGTCGGTGGCGCATCTGGCTGGCGAATTTTTTAAACAGTTCGCCAAACTCGACATCATTCATATTCCGTACAAAGGCGGCGGCCCCGCCGTGGTGGCAACCTTGAGTGGAGAAACCACGTTGTATTTCGGCGGCCCCAGCGTGGTGCATCAATCCAAGGCCGGCAAGCTGCGCGCCATCGCCACCACCGGCGCCAAGCGCTCGAAAATATTTCCGGAGCTTCCCGCTATTGCTGAAACTCTGCCAGGCTACGAAATCTCGCAATGGGTGGGCGTGCTCGCGCCTGCAAGCACGCCCAAGGACATCGTGGCCCATGTGCATGCCACCTTCGTGAAGGCGATCAGCACCGCCAAGGTTGCACAACAATTCGCCATCGCAGGTTCGCAACCCGTGGGCAACTCGCCGGAAGAATTCACAACGCACATCAAGGCCGAAATCGCCAAGTGGCAAAAGGTGGTGGGCGGGCTAAAAGTGCAGATAGATTAATCGCTCAGGTTCAACATGAAATCAAAACACAATTTGAAAACTGTAAATAAGTCCTCAAGAACTACCCAATTCGTAATGACAGTGCGCAGCGCTATCAGCACACTATTCCTACTCATGGCCGGCGCATCCCCGTCCATGGCACAAGACTACCCCACCAAAACCGTGCGCATCGCCATCCCCTTTGCTGCCGGCGGCGGCACCGATATCAACGCCCGCCAATTGGCGGATCGCTTAAGCAAGCAATGGAAGCAGCCCGTGATCGTCGACAACCTGGGCGGTGGCGGCGGCAACGTCGCGGCGGCATCGGTAGTCTCCAAACCCGACGACGGCTACACGGTGTTTTTCACCTCGATGAACGTGATTACACTGAACCCGCTGCTCTACCAAAAACTCACGTACAACGCTGACCGTGATTTCGCGCCGGTGATGCTCTACAGCGACACGCCGCACGTGCTGATGATCAGCAGCGCATTCCCCGCCGCCAAGTTGGCGGAATTTATTGCGCACGCCAAGGCGAACCCCGGCACGATACATTTCGGTTCCGGCGGTCACGGCACCTCGCAGCATCTATCGGGCGAGTTGCTCAAAATCCGCGCCGGTGTTGATCTGCGCCATGTGCCGTACAAAGGCAGCGGTCAGGCTGTGCCCGCGATCATCGGCAATGAAATCCAAATGATTTTTGAAAGCATTTCCACCGCCATCGGCCATGTTCGCAATGGGCGCATACGCGGATTGGGCGTGGCGAGCCGCGCGCGCGCCCCCGTGCTGCCCGAGGTGCCCACCATGGAAGAAGGCGGATTCCCCGGCTTTACCTCCGGCGTGTGGGCGGGCGTGGTGGTACGCAGCGGCACACCCGCCGCCGTGGTCAACACGCTTAATCGCGGTATCAACACGGTGACCAGTGACACCGACTACAAAAAGCAGATGAGCGATCTGGGCATCAACCTGGTCGGCGGCACGCCGGAGCACCTCACCGCCTACATCGCCAACGAACGCAAGGTCTGGACGCCGATCATCCAGAAATTGAATCTCAAGCTCGACTGAGCGGTAAAATTACCGTTACACGAATTTCAAAAGCCATCGCACATCGCGACCCAACCGGGAGTAGCACCATGATTCAAGATGCCCTGAACACCATTTTCCCCATTGCCGGCTGGCCGGAATCGCGCGCCAACGAGCTAGAGATCACCGGTGGCCTTGACCCGTTTCTGCCGACCCCTTTTCGCATGGCCGAGGCCAGCACGGCCACGCTCGCGGCAGTGGGTCTCGCGATGAACGACCTGTGGGAATTGCGCACCGGACGGCGCCAAAAAATCGCCATCAACACGCGCCAGGCAACCGCGTCGCTGCGCAGCGGCACTTATCTGAAGATGGAAGACACGCCCGTGCCAAACGGACGCAACGTGGTGATGGGCACCTATCCGGCCAAGCATGGCCGCTGGAGCTATATCCACTGCAACTTTCCGAACCATCGCGCGGCAGCGCTCAAAGTGCTGGGGGTGGCGGAAGATCGCGACGCTGTGACCAAGGCCATCGCGCAGTGGGACGCGCTCGAACTCGAAGAGGCGATCATCGCCGCGGGCGGCGCCGGCGGCATGGTGCGCACCATGGCGGAGTGGGCGCAACATCCGCAAGGCATGGCCATCGCCGGCCTGCCGCTGATGGAGATCGTCAAAATCGCCGACAGCCCGGCGGAGCCGCTGCCCAAGGGAGATCGCCCGTTGTCAGGTGTGCGCGTGCTTGATCTCACGCGGGTGATTGCCGGGCCGACCTGCGCGCGCACACTCGCCGAGCATGGCGCGGAGGTGTTGAAAATCACAGGGAAACATTTGCCGAGCCTCGGCCGTCAAGAGTACGACACCGGTCACGGCAAGCTCTCTGCGCATCTGGATTTGCGCGAGGCGAAAGACGTGGAAATCCTGCGCGGCCTCGTGCGGAAAGCTGATGTGTTCTCGCAAGGCTACCGCCCCGGCACGCTGGGCAATCGCGGCTTCACGCCGGAGGCGCTGGCGCAATTGCGACCGGGCATCGTGGTGGTGTCGCTGTGCGCGTTCAGTCACGCCGGCCCGTGGGCCTCGCGCCGAGGCTTCGATACCGTGGTGCAAACCGTCAGCGGCATTACGAATCGTCAGGGCGAAGTGTTCCCCGGCGCGGCGCCCGGCCCGCAGTTTTATCCGGTGTCGGCGATTGATTTCCTCACCGGTTATTTAATGGCGTTTGGTGCATCAGTGGCGCTGGCACGCCGCGCGCGCGAGGGCGGCAGTTGGCTGGTGCGCATCTCGCTGGCGCAGGTAGGCCGCTGGCTGGTTCAGCGTGGTGAAGTGCCGGCGGCGGAACTCACCAACGTGGCCAAGGAATTCACGCCCGAAGAACTCGAACGCTGGAAAATAACCAGCAACACGCCGGTGGGCAGGCTGCAACATCTCGGGCCCGTGGTGCGCATGTCAGAAACGCCGACCTACTGGGACAAGCCCACGGTGCCACTCGGTTATCACCAGCCGGTGTGGCCCGCGTAGACGACTTACTGATTCCTACGTTCCCTCACGCAAGCCTTTGTCGCGTATCAACGTGCGCCATCGCGCCACGTCGGCCTTCATCCAGGCGGCGAAGTCGGCAGGTGAACTGCCAACGACTTCAAAGCCCTGCGTGAGCACCAGTTTTTTGATTTCGGGCAATTGCAGGGTGGCAGTAATCCCCTGATACAACTGCGCCACAATTTTTGCCGGCGTGCCTGCCGGCACGAACACGCCCAGCGGCGTATCCGCTTCATAGCCAGGCACGCCTGCGGCGGCAATGGTGGGTACGTCGGGCAATAACGCGCTCGGCTTCGTGCTGGCAACCGCCAGCGCCCGCATGCGTCCCGATTTCACATACGGCAAGCCCGAGCCCGCCGACGGAAACAGCACTTGCACCTGTCCGCCAAGCAAGCCCACCACGGCCGGGCCCACGCCGCGATACGGCACGCGCACGATATTGACGCGGGCCATGGCATTGAATAACTCCGCCGCCAGATGCGAGGAGGAACCGACCGATCCGCTGCCGTAATTAAGTTCGCCCGGCCGGGCCTTCGCCAGCGCGAGCAACTCGCGCACCGATTTCACCGGCAACGAAGGATGCACGGCCAGCAGATTGGGCGCGTTCACCGCCAGCGTAACCGGCGCAAAATCCCGCGCCGCATCCCACTGCGATTTGACCTGCAACAACGGAGACACCCACAGTGGCGTGCTGTAGAACAACACGGTGTAGCCATCCGGCTGCGCCTTGGCCGCGATTTCCGGCGCGAGGATGCCACGGTTATCAACAACCGCAGTCTGCCCGAATGTTTCCGGCAGGCGTTTGGCAAGCACACGAGCGGCCACATCGCTGCCGCTGCCGGGTTGCGAAGTGTATATGTGCAGCGGGCGGGCAGACGGATAGTCCTGCGCACAAGCCGCGCCGCAGCAGAACGTCAACCATGTCGCTGCGTGAAGCCGCTTGTGTGGCAAGGTCATCGCAGGCTCAATCCAGCAGTGCCAGTATGCGCGCGTAAATCTTGTCATCCACCTGAACCCGCGCCTTTGCGCCCGCTTCCGCCGCGCGCCGGCGATTGGCCTGACTTTTTTCGCCCGGCAAACGCACGGACTCCACACCCGGCGCGGGCCGGCTTGCCTTGAAGGCTGCTTTGAGTTCCGACACACGCGGCCGGTATTGCCCGCCGGGCATCACCAGATCAGGATCAATCACCAGAAAGAACAAACCGAAGTCACTGTCACGCTTAATCACCGGCGCCGTACCCGCGAGCATGCCCAGCAAATGCACCGCGAGCGCCATGCCGGAACCGCGATGCGCGCCCCACGTGAGAAACGCGCCGTTAAGCGCGGCATCGGGATCGACCGTGGGGTAACCCTTGTTATCCAACGCGAGCCCCTCGGGTAACGTTTCACCCTTGGCCTTGGCAAGATTGGTGCCGCCATGCGTGGCAGCCGCCATCGACATGTCGATCAGCACCGGCTCGCCCTCGCTCGGAAACGCAAACGCCACCGGGCAGGTGCCGAACAGCGGCTCCATCCCGCCGAATGGCGCGGTGCGCGCGGCGCCCTGAATCGCGTGCATCGCGACAAACCCCGCGCGCGCGGCGCGCTCCACGTAATACGCCAGCCGGCCGCTGAACCACGTGTTGTTCACGCTCACCACGGCGATGCCCGTCTTGCGGCAAATGTCTATGGCTTTGTCGATAGCGATAACGGATGTTGCATACGCCAGGTTGCCACCACCGTCGATGAGCGCGGAATTCACCGTTTCATGCACCACCTTGATGTCACCGGCGGGCGGGCGGTCTTTCAACAATTTTGCCAGCGTCGGCAGGCGCGCCAGACTGGAAAACTCGTGCCCCGACAGCGCGGCATCCACCAGATGCTCCGCCACCATAGCAGCGTAAGCGGGCGGCATGCCGTAGCGCGTCAATACGCGGTGGCTGAGATCGGTTGCGGCTTCTATGGTGAGTTCCATGGCGGAAAATTATCCTCAATGACAACTTCGGAAATGTTGCGGGTATCGCAGGCTAGAGTAACATCGCGTTTTGCCTATTTACAAGCTGCGCAGCGTGGAATAACTTCCATGAGATCGTCCGTACAAAGGACAAAGCATGCCTTCAATCTATAACGCGTTTACTGCGTTTTTGGCTGTATCGGCTTGCGCTGCAGCGCAGGAATACCCCACCCGCCCCATCCGCATTGTCGTGGCGCAGGCACCCGCCTCCGGCCCCGATCTTACAGCGCGCGCCGTGGCGCAGAAGCTCACCGAGTCATGGGGACAGCAAGTCATCGTTGAAAACCGTCCCGGCGCGAACGGCATTATCGGCGGCGACCTGGTGGCAAAATCCAAACCCGACGGCCATACAATGCTGCTTGGCGTCGGCAGCGCCATCGTGATCAATCCGTTCGTTTACAAAAATCTGCCCTTCGATCCGCTGCGCGATCTGGCGCCGGTGACGCAAATATTTGCCAACACCTTTGGTCTGATCGTGACGCCCACCTTGCCGGTGAGTTCGGTCAAGGCCTTAGTGGCGATGGCAAAAGCGCGGCCCAATCAACTCACCTACGGTTCGGCCGGGCTGGGCAATACCACCCATCTTGGCGCGGAACTGTTCGCGGCCGCCAGCGGCATCAAGCTGCTGCATGTGCCCTACAAAGGCACGACACCCGCGCAAACCGACCTGATGAGCGGGCACATTTCATTGATGTTCGTCACCACGCAAGGCGTGGCACCGCATATCGCCAGCGGCAAGATACGCATCCTGGCA
>CANIID010000140.1 GCA_947467315.1 Betaproteobacteria bacterium
GCGCAGATTCCGGAAGCCTACAAAAAAATGGGCTCGCTGGAGTTTTCCAAAAAGCTGCTGGCCGAAGCCAAGATAGCCGTTGCGCCGGGCACCGGGTTCGGCCATTACGGTGATAACCATGTGCGATTCGCCATGATTGAAAACGAAGCGCGCACGCGACAAGCCGTTAGAGGCATCAAAGAAATGTTCAGGAAAGACGGACTGTTATGAAACCCATCCACGTAGGCTTGCTTGGTATCGGCACCGTCGGTGGCGGCACGTTCACCGTGCTGGAGCGTAACTGCGAAGAAATCTCGCGCCGCGCGGGACGCGCCATTGCGATCACGGTGGTGGCGGACAAGGATTTGACGCGCGCTAACAGCATCGTCAATGGGCGCGCCAAAGTTATCGATGATGCGCTGGCGGTGGTGAACGATCCGAACGTCGATATCGTGGTGGAGCTGATCGGCGGCACCGGCATTGCCAAAGAGCTGATGCTCAAGGCCATCGCCAACGGCAAGCATGTGGTGACGGCGAACAAGGCGCTGCTGGCGAAGCATGGCAACGAGATTTTTGCGGCAGCACAGAAAAAAGGCGTGATGGTCGCGTTCGAGGCGGCGGTCGCGGGCGGCGTGCCGATTATCAAATCGCTGCGCGAAGGGCTGGCGGCGAATCGCATTGAATGGATCGCCGGCATTATCAACGGCACCTCGAATTTTATTCTGTCGGAAATGCGCGAGAAGGGCGCGAGCTTCGACGATGTGCTGAAGCAGGCGCAACAGCTCGGTTACGCTGAAGCCGATCCCACGTTTGATATCGAGGGCATCGACGCCGCGCACAAACTCACCATCATGGCGGCGATTGGTTTCGGCATCCCGATGCAGTTCGAGGCCGCGTACACCGAAGGCATTTCCAAGCTCACGCGTGAAGACATTCAATACGCCGAAGAACTCGGTTACCGTATCAAGCTGCTGGGCATCGCCAAGCGCAAGGCCAACGGTATTGAGCTGCGCGTGCATCCGACTTTGATTCCTACCAAGCGGCTGATCGCCAATGTCGAAGGCGTGATGAACGCGATATTGGTCAAGGGCGACGCTGTGGGCCAGACCATGTTCTACGGCGCGGGCGCGGGCGCGGAGCCGACGGCTTCGGCGGTGGTGGCCGATTTGATCGATGTCGCGCGCACCATGACCGTTGATCCGGAACACCGCGTGCCGCATCTCGCGTTTCAGCCGGACAAACTATCGGACATCGCCATTTTGCCGATGGGTGAAGTCGAAACCTCGTACTACCTGCGGCTGCGCGTGCAGGATAAGCCGGGCGTGCTGGCGGACATCACGCGTGTTTTGGCGGACCTCGGTATCTCCATCGACGCCATGGTGCAAAAAGAGCCGAGCGAAGGCGAGGCGTTGGTCAACATCATCATGCTCACGCATCGCACGATAGAGAAAAACGTCAATGCGGCGATCAGCAAGATCGAGGCGCTGCCGGTGGTGGCGAGCAAAGTGACACGCATCCGGCTAGAAGAACTGGATAAGTAGTGCGCTACATCAGCACCCGCGGTGGCATGCCGCCCCGCACCTTCCGCGAAATTCTGCTGGAAGGGCTGGCCACCGATGGCGGCTTGGCGCTGCCGGAGTCGTATCCGCGCTACGAAGCCGCCGATCTCGCACGGCTGCGCAAGCTTAGTTACCCCGATCTGGCGTTCGATATTTTGTCGCGTTATATCGACGACATTCCCGCCGCCGATCTTAAAGCGCTGATCGATAAAACCTACACTGCTGCGGTGTTCGGCAGCGACGACATCACGCCATTAAAAACGCTCGAACCGGGTTTGCACCTCCTGCAACTGTCGAACGGGCCGACGCTGGCGTTCAAGGATGTGGCCTTGCAGTTGCTCGGCAATTTATTCGAGTACGTGCTGGCGAAAAATCAGGGTGAGCTGAACATTCTCGGCGCCACTTCGGGTGACACCGGCTCGGCCGCCGAATACGCCATGCGGGGAAAACGCGGCGTGCGCGTGTTCATGCTCTCACCGCTGGGTAAGATGAGCCGCTTTCAGACGGCGCAGATGTTCAGTCTGACTGATCCGAATATTTACAACATCGCGGTGCGCGGCGTATTCGACGATTGCCAGGATATCGTCAAGCAGGTGTCGAACGACGAGGCGTTCAAGACGCGCTACGCCATCGGCACGGTGAACTCCATCAACTGGGCGCGCGTGCTGGCGCAGATTGTTTACTACTTCAAGGGCTATTTCGCCGCGACAAAAAGCGACACCGAACAGGTCTCGTTTGCCGTGCCGTCGGGCAACTTCGGCAATATTCTGGCAGGCCATGTGGCGCTTAGGATGGGCTTGCCGGTGCGGCGGCTGATCCTCGCCAGCAATGAAAATAACGTGCTGGATGAATTTTTTCGCAGCGGCTGTTACCGGCCGCGGGCCTCCGCTGACGTGCATCAAACCTCCAGCCCATCGATGGATATTTCAAAAGCGTCGAACTTCGAGCGCTTTGTGTTTGACCTGGTGGGGCGTGATGCCTCGACCTTGCGCAAGCTGTGGGCCAGTGTGGATGGCGGTGGATCGTTCGATTTGGCCGGCACGCCGTTTGCCGCGAAGCTGCGCGAGTCGGGTTTTGTATCCGGCACCAGCACTCACGCTGATCGTATTGCGGCCATGCGCTGGGTGCATCAGCGTTTCGGCGTGATGATCGATACGCATACCGCCGACGGGGTTAAAGTTGGGCTCGAACATCGCGAGGCGGGCGTGCCGCTGATCTGCCTTGAAACCGCGCAGCCGGTGAAGTTCGCCGATACTGTGCGCGAGGCGCTGGGCGTCGAGCCGGCCAGTCCGCCGGCGGTACGCGGCCTGGAAAATTTGCCGCAACGCTTTGAGGCGATGGATGCCGATGCGTCGGCCGTCAAGCGCTACATCGAGCAGCGTTGCCGTTGAGTGGTTGGTTTAAGCGTGTGTTGCAAAAAAACAACGCGAGTTCAAATTGGAAGTGCAACTGTGATTACCAGGGTTGGTGGACAAGATGCGCTAGCACATCCAAGCCCCTCGACCACCAAGTCAAAGTTGCCTGGAATGAACTACACACACCTCACCCAAGACGAACGATAGCAAATTGCCATCCTCAATAGAGCCGGACATGAAAAGTGCGGCATTGCGCGGATGATGAATGGCAGAAAATCTACCATCGGGCGGGAGATGAAACGCAACTGCGGTGCTCGTGGCTATCGGCCACAGCAAGCGCAAGCGCTTTCACAAGCGTGCCTGCTTAAACGTCAGCGTGATATACGTATTTACACGTAAGGGCGTCTGTCTGCACATTTATGCCGACAAACAGACTATGATCCTGTAAGCTTTCCGTTGATGACTTAACATACGAGAAATCATAAAAGCAAGCAAGCGGCATAGCCGCACTGGAAGTCATCAAGAAAGAGCTGTTGAAGGTCGTGTATTCACGGTGGAATTCAAGGCCGAGGTGATTCACTAAGCACGAAAAAATCGCTGGGAACTTGAATCTCGATTTCGTCTTCGCGCATCTGTATGCCTCTTGGGAGCGGGGGGGCTAATGAAAATATGAACGGGCTCATCCGGCAATTCTTTCCCGTACATATGCACTTTGATTCCATCACACCTGAAAATATCGCCTTAGCCATTCACTGCCTCAATCACCGCCCCAGAAAATGCCTCGGCTTCAAAACCCCTCATGAGGTCTTCATGAAACAGATCCACTCTCGCAGAAACGTCGTTGCACTTTAGAGTTGAATCCGCCAAACAAATAGTTATGTTGTTTTGTGAAATTACGACGATTTTTCAATTGCCCCGGCTACGCGCTGCGCGCCGTCGCTATACTCCCGCGATGTCTATCGGTATCGCTCATGACAGAGTAACCCCCGTGGCCCGCATGCACCCAGAGATGCATTCGAAATGACGCAACCCCTGCTCGAAAATCAGTTGCGCAGTCTGTTGGGCCTCTCGGGTGATGATGAATTGGCGGCGTTTTGCCAATATCTCGAGGGCGTGGCGAGCGGTGCGGATGTCGATGCGAAACACGCGGCCGCACTGCGCGGACTGAAACCGTTTTTCGAGACGGTTGCCGCCAGCTACCGCGAGAAGGATCAGGACCTCAAAACGAGTGATGCGCGTTTGAGCGCGTTGATCAAGATTTCCTCGGAGTGGTACTGGGAGCAAGATGAGCAACATCGCTTTACGGTGATCGCGGACGAGGTGGCTGAAGTCGTCGGACGCGGCACCTCGCACTTCATCGGCAAGACACGCCCCGAAGCGTTTGGTGGTGATGCGCAGTCCCCCTTCTGGCTAGACCATGCGCGGATGCTGGAAATGCATGCGCCGTTTCACGACTTTGAATTCAGTTGCGCCGGCAAGGACGGCCAGCTCGTCTATGTCAGCGTGAGTGGCGCCCCGGTGTTTGACGCCAACCAGCGCTTCACCGGATACCGCGGCATCGCGCGTAATATCACCACGCGCAAACGGGCTGAGAAAGAGGTGCAGGAAACGCAGCGTTTCACCGAAATGCTGCTGGACTCGCTGCCGCACCCGGTCACGGTCAAGGATCGTGAGCACCGATTTGTGCGCATCAATGCCGCCCATGTGCGTGAGTTCGGCACCGATCGCGCCGCCATGCTGGGCAAGACAGCGCGGGATACCCTGGGTCGGGCTGCGCAAGCAGTGCATGACATCGAGAAGCAGCTAATCGCCAAGCCAGGCGTGCATGCATTTGAGCAAACGCGGCACTCGAAAGATGGTACCGAGCGCTACTTTGCCGTCACCAAAGCGACGATCTGCGACGAGCTGGGCGAGGTCACCGGGTTTATCACCGCGCACGTCGATGTCACGGATCTCAAAGTGTCGGAAACCCGCGCGGAAGAGCAGTTGCGCCTGAGCAACGTGATTCTCGAAACGGCGCCCGCGCCCATGATGGTCAAGGACAGTCAGCGCAGGATTACCTATGTCAATGCTGCTTACGAAAAGTTGTTTGGCGTGCAGCGTTCGGCTATTTTGTATCGCGAAATGCAGTTCGAGCATAACAATGTAACGACCGCGTACAAGGAAAAAATAGAACGGGAGCTACTGGCGAATCCCGGCACGCGCGAGTTCGAATTGACCCTGCCCGCCGCAAACGGGCGGGAGGTGTTTTGTATCATCACCAAGTCTACCTACCTGGATGCGCACGGCGGCGCCGGCGGCATCGTCACCACTTACAGTGATATTACCGCGCTCAAGGTGGCCGAACGCATCGCATCGGAACAACTGCGCATGACGACCAGTTTGCTGGACGCGTCGCCCGCACCGACGGTGGTGAAGGACCGCAATCTGAAGTTGACCAGTTGCAATACCGCCTACGAAAAATTATTTGAAGTCAGCCGTCGTGACCTTCTGTTTCGTCCGCTGGCGGCGCATCGCAGCGAATTCGCCGAACAGGTCGAAAAAATAGAGCGGTATCTGCTGGCCAATCTCGGCTCGCATCAGTTGGAGCGCGAAATCGTCTCGCCGAGCGGCCGCCGTATCTATTGCATCATCACGAAATCGACGTACTCCGACGATGCTGGCGCCGTGAGTGGCATTATTACGACGTTTACCGATATTTCCGAGTTGAAGCGTACCGAGGAAAACCTGATCGCGGCAAAGCAGGCGGCCGAAGCGGCGATGCGGACGCGCTCGCAGTTTCTCGCCAATATGAGCCACGAAATCCGCACGCCGATGAACGGCGTACTCGGCATGAGCAGCTTGCTCTACGCCACGCCGCTGAACAGCGAGCAGCGCGAGTATCTCGATACGCTGAAATTATCGGGCGAGGCGCTGCTCAAGATCATTAACGATATTCTGGATTTTTCCAAGATCGAAGCGGGTAAGGTCGAGATTGAACACACGGCATTTGATGTGCGCTCCAGAGTTTCGGCTATCACGCAGTTATTCGCCGCCTCGGCGCGTGAACGCAATTTGCGCGTGACCAGCGATATTACCGCGGACGTGCCGTTCGTCGTGATTGGCGACCCGGTGCGTATCGGGCAGGTGTTGTCGAACGTGGTTGCAAACGCCATCAAATTCACCCCGGCCGGCAGCGTGCATCTCGCGGTGTCGGTGGCAGCGCACCGGGACGACGGCCTGTCACTGCGCTTTGATATCAGTGATACGGGCATAGGCATCGACAATGAGGCCATTGAGCGGATATTTCAGCCATTCTCGCAGGCGGATGTGGGCACCACGCGGCGTTTCGGGGGAACCGGCCTTGGGCTGACCATCTCCCGTGAGTTGGTGGGGCTCATGGGTGGCGAGTTGCAGGTGAAGAGTACACCCGGTAAGGGCAGTTGCTTCACTTTTACGGTCGCGGTCAAGGCCGGTGACGCGTTGGCGCATAGCGAGGTGCCACATCCGGCGGCGGCGCGCGATACGCACAAGCCCCGCACGCACGATGCGCCGGTAGAGGTATTGCTGGCCGAGGACAACAGGGTCAATCAAATGGTGGCGACCCGAATGCTGGAAAAACTGGGTTGCAAGGTCACCGTGGCATCGAATGGGGCTATCGCAGTCGACCTGGCCTCAACGCGGACGTTCGATTTGATCCTGATGGATTGCCATATGCCCAACATGGACGGTTTCGCGGCGACCGCAGCCATACGCGCAATGGAGAACACACAGGCCGGCGACAAGTTGCGGAGCATCATTATTGCGCAGACGGCGAACGCGATGGAAGGCGACCGCGAGACGTGCCTCGCCGCGTCGATGGACGATTACATCACCAAACCTTACACCTCGGAAACCCTTGCCCAGATGCTCAAACGGTGGGTGCCGGTCATCGGCGCCTGATGCGCCGGGCAGATTCGTCTTTGAGTGGTGTGGCGCTGCCGGACGCCATCGCTTCAGGCCGCGAAGCGCATCGATAGATCAACGGCCTTGATGTCCTTGGTGAGTGCGCCGATGGAGATACGATCGACGCCGGTTTCCGCGATGGCGCGCACATTGTCCAAAGTAATGCCGCCGGAGGCTTCCAGCCTGGCGCGGCCCGCGGTGATGGTGACAGCCTCGCGCATTTGAGCGGTGCTCATGTTGTCGAGCAGTATCATTTCCGCCCCTGCCGCGAGCGCCTCGCGCAACTGATCCAGGGTTTCGACTTCGATTTGTATCCACACGCCGGCCGGTGCCAGTTTGCGTGCGGCCGTGAGCGCAGCCGTCACGCCGCCAGTGGCGGCAATGTGGTTTTCCTTGATCAGCACGCCGTCGTAGAGTCCCATGCGGTGGTTCATGCCGCAGCCGGTTTTGACGGCGTATTTTTCCGCCACCCGCAGGCCGGGCAGGGTTTTGCGTGTGTCGAGGATGGCGGCGCGCGTGCCGCTGACGGTATCGACATAGTGGCGGGTAACGGTGGCTACCGCCGACAGCGTTTGCAGAAAATTCAGCGCGGCGCGCTCGCCGGTGAGCAGCGCGCGCGCGGCGCCGGACAGCGTGCATAGCGTGGTGTTGGGTGCGACGGTTTGGCCTTCCCGCACCTGCCAGTCAATGGTGATGCCGGTATCCAGCCCTTGAAACACCGCGTCAAACCACGGCCGCCCGGCGACGGTGGCGGCTGTGCGGCAGATGACAGCCGCTCGCGCTTGCGCGCCCGCGGGGGTTAATTGCGCTGTCCAGTCGCCCGCGCCGACGTCCTCGGCAAGGGCGGCAGCCACATTGCGTTTGATTTCGGATACGATATCCATAAGTTGCTCTATATTCAGGTGGCTTATTAACGTAACAAGTAAAACTATCTGTGCTGAAAATGCGCGCACAATGAGGTGCGCCACGATATCAACGCGCGGGTAATTCTATCAGGGGAACGGAGGCGAATATGGAAGGCATGATGGGGGTGGTTTCGTACGGCATCGGCACTTTCCTGGCTTTCGCGCTGATTGCGTGGCTGATCATTGCGATTATTCAGGATGTAACGCAGAAAAAGCACACGGTGCTGCGCAACTATCCGGTGATCGGCCGGCTGCGCTACTTTTTCGAGGATCTCGGCGAATACTTCCGCCAGTATTTTTTCTCTGGCGACCGCGCCGAAATGCCGTTCAATCGCGCCACGCGCGGCTGGGTTTACAAAGAGGCCAAGAACGAAGGCGGCATCATCGGCTTCGGTTCCAGCAACGATCTGCGCGAGCCTGGCAACATTTTGTTCGTGAACCATCCGTATCCGGTGCTCGAAGAAGACCGGCTGCCGACGCCCTCGGTGTTGATCGGTGAAGGCTACTGCACGCACCCGTTTGAGGCGCGCTCGATTGTCAATGTGAGCGGCATGAGCTTCGGCGCAATTTCCGAGCCGGCGGTGCGCGCCTTGTCGATGGGGGCTGCGGAAGCCGGTTGCTGGATGGATACCGGCGAAGGCGGGCTTGCACCGCATCATCTGGCCGGCGGCTGCGATGTCATCATGCAAATGGGTACGGCCAAGTACGGCATGCGCGATCACGACGGCAATTTTTCGCCGGAGAAGGTGAAGGAACTCGCCAAGTCGGTGAAGGCGTTCGAAATCAAACTCTCGCAGGGCGCCAAGCCGGGCAAGGGCGGCGTGCTGCCGGGCGCGAAAGTGACCGAAGAAATCGCGCGCATCCGCGGTATCCCGGCCGGTGTGGATTCGATCAGCCCGAACCGTCACCTGGATATCGCCAACGTGAATGACCTGCTCGACAAGATCGCCTACATGCGTGAACTGACCGGTCGCCCGGTGGGGGTTAAAACCGCGATCGGCGGCTGGGAATTCACCAATGATCTGTGCGAGGCCATTTTGCGGCGGGGCAAGGAATTTGCACCGGATTTTCTCGCCATTGACGGTGCGGAAGGCGGCAGCGGCGCCGCGCCGCAAACGCTGTTTGATCACATGGCGCTGCCGATTGCCGAAGCGCTGCCGCGCGTGGTGGATTCGTTAATCCAGTCCGACCTGAAATCGCGCATACGCGTGATTGCTTCGGGCAAGCTGGTGACCTCCGCGCGCGCCTCGTGGGCGTTGTGCGTGGGCGCGGATTTCATCAATACTGCGCGTGGTTTTATGTTCGCGCTGGGTTGCATACAGGCGATGCGCTGCCACCAGAATACCTGCCCGACGGGGGTGACCACGCACAATAAGCGCTTGCAGCGCGGCCTGGTGGTCGAAGAAAAATATCTGCGCGTCGCCAACTACTGCAAAAACATGAACAAGGAAATCGACATGATCGCGCACTCGTGCGGCCTGCGTCACGCGCGCGAGTTAAAGCGCGAGCATGTGCGCATTGTGCAAACGGCGAATCAAAGTATCGCGCTCAATATGATGCATCCGTATCCCGCAGTCGGCTCGCGCGGGCCGGCGAAAGCGGCCTAATATTTTTTATAATAAAAACAAATACTTACGATATTTCTGCTGCACGGGCGTTGTCGGGTATTTTTACAACTCTCGCGCCTGAAACGTATTGCACTGATTGATCTGCCCGCTGTCGAGCCCGCGGCGGAACCAGCGCACGCGCTGTTGCGACGAGCCATGCGTGAACGATTCCGGACTCACATAGCCACGCGCTTGTTGCTGTAGACGATCATCGCCGATGGCCGTAGCCGCCGCCATCGCGGCTTCCACGTCGCCGCCTTCGAGAATTTGCCGTGTGCGGTTGGCATGATGCGCCCAGATGCCGGCAAGACAATCGGCCTGCAATTCCATGCGCACCGAGAGCTTGTTGTTTTCGGCTTCGGACAAGCGCCGGCGTTGCGCTTCCACTTTGTCCGCGATGCCCAGAAGATTTTGCACGTGATGCCCGACCTCATGCGCGATCACATAGGCTTTGGCAAAATCGCCCGGCGCGTGAAACCGCCGTGACAGATCATCGAAAAAAGACAAATCGATATACACTTTCTGATCGCCTGGGCAATAAAACGGTCCCATCGCCCGCCTGCGCATTGCCGCACGCCGACTGCACCGCGCCGCGAAACAGCACGAGCTTGGGCACGCGGTATTGCGCATTGCCTTGCTTGAACAGGGCGCCCCAGGTGTCTTCGGTATCGGCGAGCACCACCGAGACAAATTTGGCCGCCTGATCGTCGGCGGGCGGTTTGTGCGCGGGTGCCTGCCGTGACACCTGCGCCGGAGGTGATCCGCCGCCCAGCAATCCCAGCACCATTGAGGGATCGACGCCCAGGAACATGGCAACGACCGCGATCAGCACCACGCCGATGCCGCCGCCGGCGATGCCGCGCCCCATGCCACCGCCGCTTCCGCCGCCGTCGCGCCGGTCTTCGACGTTATCGCTTTGCCTGCCGCCTTCCCATTTCATGGCATGTCTCCTGTTCGGTCAGTCATGTACATTATGGCAAAAATCGCGCCATGACAGGCAGAGAAAAAAACGCTTCTGCTATACTTAAATTCACCCTTATAGCGCGTGCGTTTTTGAAAGGAAACCTCATGAAACAACTCAAACTCCCCGCCGTGTTCATGCGCGGCGGCACCAGTAACGCCGTGGTATTTCACGCCAACGATTTGCCGCGCGATCGCGCGCAGTGGGATGAAATTTTTCTCGCCGCCATCGGCAGTCCTGATCCGTACGGGCGGCAACTCGACGGCATGGGCGGCGGCGTGTCGTCGGTTTCCAAGGTGTGCGTGGTGGGGCCATCGACGCGTCCCGATGCCGACATCGATTACACCTTCGCGCAGGTGCAGGTGAAAAAAGCCGAAGTCGATTACAGCGCCAACTGCGGCAATATGTCGTCGGCGATGGGGCCGTTCGCGGTGGATGAAGGCATCTTCAAGGTCAGCGCGGCCGCCGGCAAAGAAGCCGTGGTGCGCATCCACAACACCAATACCAAAAAGATTATTCAGGCGCGCTTCAATATGGATGAAGGCATGTCCGAAGTCGATGGCGATCTGACCATACCCGGCGTGTCCGGCACGGGCTCGCCGGTGCGATTGGAATTTTTACAACCGGGTGGCGCCACCACCGGCAAGCTGTTGCCTACGGGCAATGTGACGGATGTGCTGGATGTACCGGGTGTGGGCAAGCTCACCGTGTCGATGGTCGATGCGGCCAACGCCACGGTGTTTGTGCGCGCAGCCGACCTCGGACTCACCGGCACCGAGATGCCCGAGGCGCTGGAAGGCAACGCCGAGATCATGAAAAAACTCGGCGCGATACGCCTGGTGGCGTCCGTTGCGATGGGCATTGCCAAAAACGCGGAAGAAGCCGCGAAGATAATGACGGTGCCGTTCGTCGGCTTTGTATCCGTCGCGCAGGACGCCACCTTGCTCACCGGCGAATCCATCAAAGCTGACGACATCGATTTGACCGCACGCATGCTGTCGAGCGGGCAAGTGCATCGCGCGTTGCCGCTGACGGTATCGCTCTGCACGGCGGTGGCCGCGCGCATCGAAGGCAGCGTGGCGCATCAAGCTGCCCGCGCCGCCACCGACGGCAACGCGCCGATCCGCATCGCCATGCCGTCGGGCATTTTGACAGTGGCAGCCGACGTGCGGAAGAAAGACGGTCAGTGGCACGCGGAGCAGGGCGCGTTTTATCGTACGCAGCGGCGCTTGTTCGAGGGATACGTTTATGTGCGCGCGTCGCGGGTGCCGGGGTTGGTGGCGGCGACACGGGGAAAGCTGAAAGCGGCTTGATAGAACCGAAAAATCTCACGCCGTCGTTCCCGCCTGCGCGGGAACGACAATGCAGAGGTTATCTTATCGCTTCACGCTGACCACCGACCGCGCATCCCGCGGCTTCCAACACCCGCCATCCACCAGCGTTAAAAAATCCAGCAGGTTGCGGTTGAACATATCCGGCTCTTCGGTATTCACCGTGTGCCCCGCCGACGGGCATATCCACAGCCGCGCCTTCCTGCATACCTGCTTGATGAAAAGCGCGGGGCCGATACTGTTGTCGTCCTCGTCGCCGGCAATCACCATCAGCGGCGCACGGTAGTTGCGCAACGCTTTTTCAAGCTGATAAATCGGCGGGCGTTTGGCCTGCACGCCGCGCTGCACATTCGCCAGGCCCACGGCGGAATGACTTTCGTGGATGCGACGGAATTCGGCGAACCCGCGCGGATCTTTCAGCATCTGCGGAATGCGTCCTGCGGCGAAACCGCGTGAGCGCACGGCGGCGGGCATGCCCAGTGTTTCAAACAATTGCGCATTCGCTTCGGTGGCGCGCAAGAACGCCGCGCGGGTATCCGGGTTCGAGCCCGCGCCAGCGCCCACCGATGTCACCGACAGCGCCATCGCCGGATAACGCATGCCGAACTGCAACGATGAATACGCGCCCATCGAGCACCCCACTACGTGCGCCTTCTGGATTTTCAGATGGCGCAGCACATCGGCGATGTCATCCACCGCAATCTTGTAGGAATATTTCGCCCGCGCCTTGGGCACATCGGACGGCGGATAGCCGCGCGCGCTGAAGGTGATGCAGCGATAACGCCGCGAGAAAAAGTGCACCTGCGTTTCCCAACTGCGATAGTCGCCGGAAAACTCATGCACGAAAATGATGGGTGTGCAGCGCTGTGACCTTTCGCCGGTTTCTTCATAGTAGAGCCGGGTACCGTCGCGGGCAAGAGCATGGGGCATTCGAGTTCCTTTAAAACACAATAAAAACAATATCTTACGTTTAGTTGGCGTGATCCGCGCGATCTTCGATCCCCCGGCGCCGCCGGACCGGAAACGCTGCCGTAGCGTGCTTGCTTCGTAAGATAAAAAAGGAGAATATCAAAACGAGCGATTGAGCGCGCCATTCACCGTTGAACAATGCAAACATAAAGGTCGGCCCCGCGCCGGCATTCCATCGGCAGCAAGGCGCGAAGCCATCCTGAAACCGGCCTCGCCACGCGTAGCCTATTTGCAATGACCGATTTATCCACCTCGTTCCAAACCCTCGCCGACTACCGCGCCACGCACAAAGTGCGCTTCATTACTGCGGCGGCGTTGTTCGACGGTCACGACGCGGCGATCAATATCATGCGGCGCATTCTGCAAAGCCGGGGTGCGGAAGTGATTCACCTGGGGCACAACCGCTCGGTGGATGAAATCGTCACCGCCGCATTGCAGGAAGATGTGCAGGCCATTGCCATCAGCTCGTATCAGGGCGGTCATGTCGAATTTTTTCAGTACGTGGTCGATCAACTGCGCGCGCGTGGCGGTGAAAACATCCAGGTCTTCGGCGGCGGCGGCGGCGTGATCGTGCCGGACGAAATCCGCGCCTTGCAGGCGTATGGCGTGGCGCGCATCTACAGCCCCGAAGACGGTCAGCGCATGGGCTTGGCCGGCATGATCGGCGACATGCTCACGCGCTGCGATAGCGATCTCACCGGACATGCGCCGTCAGAATTGGCGGCGATTCAGGGCCATGGCGAACCCGCGTGGCGCGCGCTGGCGCAACTCATCACGGCGCTGGAAAGCCAGCGTGCCGACGCCGCGCTGGTGAGCCGTCTGCGCGACGCCGCAAAAGCCGCGCGCACGCCGGTGCTCGGCATCACCGGCACCGGCGGCGCGGGCAAGTCGAGTCTCACCGATGAACTGATCCGCAGGCTGCGTCTCGATCTGGATGACGCGCTGCGTATTGCGGTAATCAGCATCGATCCGTCGCGCCGCAAAAGCGGCGGCGCGCTGCTCGGTGACCGCATTCGCATGAACGCGCTCGCGCCGTGGCGCAATGGCGCGCGCGTCTACATGCGCAGTCTGGCCACCCGCGATACCGGCAGCGAGATTTCCGCGGCGCTGCCCGATGTGATCGCCGCTTGCAAGGTCGCCGGCTTCGATCTGGTGATCGTGGAAACCTCGGGCATCGGTCAGGGCGACGCGGCGATCGTGCCGCTGGTGGATGTACCGCTGTACGTGATGACCCCGGAGTTCGGCGCCGCCAGCCAGCTTGAAAAAATCGACATGCTCGATTTTGCCGAGTTCGTCGCCATCAACAAGTTCGACCGCCGGGGCGCGGCAGATGCCCTGCACGATGTCGCCAAGCAGGTGCAGCGCAACCGCGAAGCCTTCGGCAAAGCGCCCGCCGACATGCCGGTGTTCGGCACCATCGCCAGCCGCTTTAACGACGACGGCGTGACTGCGCTCTATCATGCGTTGAAAGCGCGCCTTGCCGCGCTCGGCTTGCCTGCCGGCGAAAGCCGTTTGCCGCGCGTGCAGACGCAACACAGCACGCAGCTCGCGCCCATCGTGCCTGGCGCGCGCGTGCGGTACCTCGCCGAAATCAGTCAAACCGTGCGCGGCTACAAGCAGCGCGCGCGCCAGCAGGCGGCGCTCGCACGCGAGATTCAGCAATTGCATGCGGCGCGGCGCATGACATCTGCCGTCGCCGAAGCGGTGACTGCTATCGAGGGGGAAGTCCAGGCGCGCGAGGCGCGGCTCGATCCCGGCGCGCGCAAGCTGCTCGCGCAGTGGCCGGAAACGAAAAAGGCCTACGCCGGCGACGAATTCGTGACGCAGAGCCGCGA
>CANIID010000141.1 GCA_947467315.1 Betaproteobacteria bacterium
CAATTGTACTCCGCAATAATGCGCGCCATACGAATCAGAGAAGTTGGCGGCTGCGGAATGGATTGGAATTTGGCAAGATGATCGCTGTTCAGGTTGGCACAAATGGCGATCGGATTATTCTCAGACATTTTAAGGCTGGGGTTATCGTTCTTTCGTTCTTTCAATGCAATCCGTACGGAGAATCTGGTTCTTCGTCGGCAACTGGCCAAGTATTTGGAGCGGGGCGTCAAGCCGCGAAGAGTGGATGCATTGACCCGCATCAGTCTTGCGCTGTTGACCAGACTGTTTGTTTGGCGCGATGCGGTCGTTCTGGTTCGCCCGGCAACCATTATTCGCTGGCATCGACTGGGGTGGCGGCTTTTTTGGCGGGGCAAATGCAGGGCAGGGCGGCCACCGATACCTGCCGAATTGCGAGCATTGATCCGCGGGATGGCGCAGGAAAATCCGCTGTGGGGTGAAGAGCGAATAGCCAACGAACTATTGGTGAAACTGAATATTCGGGTTTCGCCACGTACGGTACGCAAGTACATGCCGGAAGTACCGCCCAGGCAACCCCGTGGCGACCAGCGCTGGTCGACGTTCCTGAAGAACCATGCAAAAGTGATTCTGGCGTGTGATTTCTTCATTGCGGTCACGGCGACTTTCCGAATGCTCTACGTATTCGTGGTCATCGAGCATGGCAGTAGCAGACTGAAACACGTTGCCGTCACAGCGCACCCCAGCGCGGATTGGACCTTGCAACAACTACGGGAAGTCGTTGGTGAAGACAGTTCACACCAGTATCTGCTGCATGATCGGGACAGCATCTTTGCCGAGCACCTGGACGAATCGATCAAGGCGTTGGGCCTGATCATACTGAAATCACCACCACGCTCGCCCAAAGTAAATTCGATCTGTGAAAGAGTAATCGGGACCATACCCCGTGAATGCCTGGATTGACTGATACCGATGACGGAGTCGCATCTGGGTGAAATTCTGAGATGTTGGGTGGCCCATTACAACGGTGGACGACCGCACAGCAGTTTGGGTCCTAACGTGCCGGGCCTGCCGAATACTGTAGCGGCGACCGCGAGGCCATCAAACTTCCGTCATCGGCTGGGGGAGGGCGTTGCCGTACGCTCGCAATCTGTGCTTGGTGGCTTGCACCACGAGTATTCGCTGGTGCCAGCTATTGTGTGAGCGACAGTGGATTCCCTTGTAATCGCGTGACGTTGATTTTTGCGGAGCACAGTAAGACAGGATACGACTCAGGGGTATAGGCTGGACTTATGGTTAAGGATGTTGAGCTTACGATTTGTGATTGCTTCTTCGAGTCGCTTCTCGTGCGGGGTGCGAATTACCAATTGTGGCTTGAGCCGCGAATTTGAATCGTCCGCTTGGGTGAAACCGGCACAAACCCCGGGAAATTTTCAATTTTCAGACGGTGTCAACGTGGATTCTCGTCTAGGATAAGGCCGGTGGGCCGTGCCGGATCCTAAGTGGCTGCTACGAAGTGGCAGACTGGAGCAACTCCCAGAACATTCGCGGTGATACAATTTTTAATTGTTCAATCCTGCCAACCCTCAGGAGCATCGCATCGCCGGTCACGAATACTTCCGCTCGGCCATTCAAAGCCTCACCCAAAACGATAGCGTCGTCGATATCCACGGGCGCTGATACTGGAAGATACGATTCAACCAGTTGTGTCGCCTCACCTGATACAAATCCGACGATACGTTCTGCTTCCTGCGCCGGAAGTTTTACCTTTTTCTGTAACGCTTTCGTGAGTTCCAGCAGAACGTTTCGCCCGAGGATCAGTTCGTGTTCCAGCAGTACACGTTCGAAAAGGTCTGCGCAAAGGCCACGTGCGGCGAAAGCACTAACCAGGACATTGGTGTCGAGAAATACCCTCAAGAGACAACCCGAAACACGTCCTCATCGGTGATGAGACCTTGCGCCTCAGCAAATGGCAATGCTGTCTTGCGCAATTCCCGGAAACGCGTAACGGCGACTTCGCGCTTGAGGGCGTCGCGCGCAATTTCGCTTTTTGATTTGCCAGTGCTACGGGCGAGCCGATCAAGTGCTTTTTCGAGCTTGGGATCCAAACGGATGGTAAGTGTATTCATGGCGTCACCTCTTGTAGGACATTGTCGCACAAAACAATCCTATGGAACAAGTGTGGGTTCAAATCCTGCCGGCGCGCCTGTTGCCGATTCGTTAAGATTTACCGCAAAATAACTTACTATTCTTGATCGGGATCTAGGAATTGCAACGGTCTTGAAGCGGCTACGAGAGGAGGGCCAGCCGTGTTCTCGCCGACCTGATACTGACCCCCCGTGCCGATTGCGCATTGACCAGTCTTTGTCGAGTGCCGGTGGTGGTCAATGGCAGATCGGCACAACCTGCCGAAATGATCAATTTCGTATCGGCGGTAACACTTGATTGCTTCTCGTTTGAATTCTCCCGTAAAAATACGACGCGGTATGCGTTTCATGGGCTCTCCTGACAAGTTGATAAATTAACATCAACTTGCCCGTCCATAAAATCGGGCCCCGCTCATCCTGCATGCGATAGAAAAAGCGCACAATTCATGTGCTACGAAACCGGACAAGTCTATTAACCCGTGACAGGGTAAGGCAGACAGACTTGACGTTTACGTATTTAACGTAAATAATTACGCATTATGCGAAATATTCGCCTCCTTGATGCCTTGCTCCCGAAGACCCGTCAGGGAATCCTCGCGGCATTGCTTGGGCAACCCGAAAAGACCTGGTATGTATCTGAATTAGCCCGCCGCATGGGCGTGCCATCCTCCAGTTTGCAACGCGAATTGCAGGATCTCACCACGGTCGGAATACTCAAGAACCACCGGCAGGGGCGCATGGCCTACTACCAGGCCAACACGGATTCGCCGGTCTTCGCTGAATTGCGCGGTTTGATATTGAAAACGGCCGGCCTTGTGGATGTTCTGGCCGAGGCCCTCAAACCGCTGGTCGCCAAGCTACGGCTTGTCTTTGTATACGGATCAATCGCCAGCGGCAATGAGAAAAGCGATAGCGACATCGACCTGATGGTTGTCGGCAAGGTGGCGCCGGCGGAACTCGCATTGCCGCTGCGTCGCGCCCGGGAGTTGCTCGGTCGTGACATCAATCCGACGGTGTACACACCGGCGGAATTTGACAAGAAACGCAACTCTAAAGATACATTTTTGAGCCAGGTATTGGCCAAGCCCCGGCTACTCGTGATAGAAAGTCAGAATGACTTGGGCAAAGCTTCTGGCTAACAATACGGTAACCGCGCTTCCGGCAACGAAGGCAGAGCTCACCAATTTGCGCTCGATTGTTGCCCGGAGCCTGAAGGACGTAAAATCCGCGGGCCTCTCGGCAGATGCCCGATTTATCATGGCGTACGACGCGGCCCGAACGCTTTCGTTGATCATAGTGCGTGCTGCCGGCTACCGCCCCAGAGCGGTGGGCGGACATTACAACACGTTCGTCGCCCTGGAGACGGCAGAGTCGGCCTTTGCCGCCCTGTCGACCTATTTCGATGGCTGCCGAATTAAGCGCAATGCTTCAGAGTACGATTTTGCAGGTGGCGTGAGCGAGACGGATGCCGACGGCTTGCTCAAGACAGTTCAGCAGTTTCGCATTGATGCTGAGGGGTGGGTAAAAACGCATCATCCAAATTTGGCCTGAATCCACTGGCGGTGATCAAAGCGCTAATCACATGGCACTCGCCTGCAAATGCTTTCGATCCAATCAAAAAGAAGCGTCAAATGCGTCCAGATCAAACCCAACTGGCGACAAGCAGTTTGAAATTTCCTGCGTTCGCCAGCTGCCGTCTTTGGGTTGTTGCACGGATCGTGCGTTCAGATCGAGGCGGAGTTTGAAAGGAAATCTATCGTCCATTTGGTGAGAGCTTTGACAAGCATCGATCGCGGTGACGCAAATCGGTTTTAATTTTGGGCAGGATTTGGGCAGGAAAATCATTTTTTCATAGAGAGAATCGACGCCCTTTCACAGTGGTAACCCGGATTTCCCGTAAGGCCGCTAACTGGCGCTAGGCCGCGATGAAAGCTTCTCCAGAGCAAACGCCACTGCTTTACACGCCGTAATCAGATCAGCAAGCAAGCGTTCATCGATGTTCAGATCCCCTTCGTACTCACCGAGATTGCGCACATCGTGACACTTCGCGAGCACGCCCCATACTGCGGCACCGAGGCCAAGCGTATGCGGGAGCACTTGAAATACAATATAGCGGTTAGCAGGGCGGTAGCCATGGAAGCGCAATGCCGCGAGGCACAAGGCGTGTGCTGCGTTGTAGGCGAGATCGAATCGGCCCTCCAGGGAAACGCCGGTGTTGGTCGCGTCGGACAAGCGCGCCAATCCAGACCGCTTCAACCCCGCAAACTCTTTTGCATCCGGCGGCTCGGCGCGCAGGGATTTGCCGGGACCGGCCAGGTTCTCAAGCGGCGAGGGCATGCTGCTCTCCAATCACCCACAACTTCGGCTGGGACCAGACCCGATTAATGAAGGCGTTGTCCGCAAGCATACGCTTGTCGAGTTCACGCTGCGAATACACTGTTGGATTTATCTTTCGTCCTAGCTGATGAGTTGCCGTTTCCAATACAGAGAACAAGTCAGCGTACGTGAGCGTTTTACTAACCACCATCAAATCAATATCGCTTTGCGCAGTGTCTTGCCCTTTGGCCACCGAACCGTATACGAACGCGACGCTGATCTGCGTCGCCAACGGCGCCAACGCCACGCGAATCACGTCGACCAGACCAGAGGTCTTCAATACCAAACCACGCAGTTCCGCAAACACCGGCGCAGCCGCATTTGCCTGATAGTGTTTTTGATTGCCTACGCGGGTAACCGTTACCAATCCTGCCCCTTCGAGGCGCGCGAGTTCGCGCTGAACTGCGCCGGTACCGGAACCAGCCAACGCAATCACTTCGTTGGCGTAAAAAGTGCGGCCCGAGTTTCCAAAAAGCACGGCCAGCACCCGCTGCTGGACCTTGTTAAACAACGCGTCCGCGACGCCTGTAAACTTAGGCGAGGTAATCTTGATTGCGGGCTTCTTTATTCCCATAGCGGGTATGATAGACCCCAATATAGGTATTTTCAACTACCACATTGATATAGTTAGCTCGTTGGTCAATTCACGAATCGTAAGTTCAATTTGAGGCGGAGTTTAGAAGGAAATCTATCGTCCAAGTTGTGAAAGATTTGGCAGGCATCGATCGCGGTGACGCAAATCGGTTTTAATTTTGGGCAGGATTTGGGCAGGAAAATCAATTTTTCATATAGAGAATCGACGCCCTTTCACGGCGGTAACCGGGGTTCGAATCCCCGTGGGGACGCCACCATTTACCTATGAGAACGTGCGAATAAGCACGCATAGGGGCGCATGAGATGGGCAGGTTTTGGGCAGTTTTGGGCAGGATTTGGGCGGTTCCTATCATGGACTTGCTACCTGCCGTCGCTGTTTTTTGCGGCAAAAAATACTCATCTGATTTACTTTTGACGGCCCGCGAACGTCTGGGCCATTGCGCTGATCTGAAGGTTGCAACGTTCACTTCCCGCGCGCGAGAAACCACTCCAGTTGGCGCTGCGTGACATCCTGGAAATTTCCAATCATCGGTGGCGTCGACGTGGTCTACACGTCGGATCGATTGTGCGTACGCGTTTGCGTGTGATGGTGTTGCAGTGGCCGGCCGTTGTCCGTTGCCTGCATTCCCTTCAGTGTGCATTGATGGTGCGCACTGCTGAAAGCGAATCGTTCCGCTTTACAGGCTGATGGACTTCCCAGCGTCCAGCAGATGCCCGGGTGCGAGATGCGAATATCGCTCAGTGACTGCTACCGTCGAATGCCCAGCCAGTTTCTGTACGGTTCGCAGCGGCACACCGGCCATCACCATGTGCGAGATAAAGGTGTGGCGTAGCGTGTGCAGGCTGCCATAGAGCTTTGCGCGGCGGATATCGTTAATGCAGGCGCGCGACAGCGACACCGGCACCATGCGCGGTATAACGTGCTCGCCGTCCTTCGGCAGTTTGTCCAGCGCGATCTTCGCACCCTTGGTCAGCGGGATCTCGCGCCACTTTCCCGACTTCGTGCGCTGCTCGTCAGTCGAAAGAATTTTCATGGCATCTTTCCCGACCCAGGCACGCTTGAGCATCAGCCCCTCACCGCGCCTCATGCCGGTGTTGGCATAGAGCCGCCAGATCGCTGCATGCACGGGATTGGGCTGCGGGCCTTCGCCTGCGTTTACTTCAAGACTGCAGGCGGCATAGAGTGCATCCAGCTCCGCCTGCGTAAAAAATAGGGGCGGCTTCGAATCCAGCGAAAGCGGCGCGGACACATGGGGTATCGGGTGCTCGCGGATGGTTTTCCATTCAACGGCCTTTGCCAGAATCGCCTTGAGCGTGCGCAGTTCCTTGGCGACGGTCTCGGCCTTGGGCCGGTTATCACCGGGAGCCATGCGGCGATGTTTCCGTGCCTCTACCTGACGCGGATTGATGGCGTCCAGCGCAATGAATTCGAATTCCGGCAGCAGATGTTGCGTGACGATCTGTGAGATGCGGTAATTGCTCGACGGATATTCGGCTGCGTGCCAGACGAGATAGTCCGTTACGAATTGCCCGAAAGCCGGCGCCAGCTCCGGATTCAGGGTGCGGAATCCGGCGGCGAGTTCAATTTCGTGCTGATGGTGGATGCGCTTGGCGTCGCGCTCCGAGAGCGCGTTGCAGCGTCCGAGGGCCTTGCGGTGCCGCCGGCCCTCCGTGTCACGACAGTCAAGTATCCATGCCCCGTCGATTCGTCGTAGCGTCGCCATTCTGCCTCGATTGCCCGTTGAAGATCTGTGCGTCTATAAAGTAGTTTTCCACCGAATTTTATGCAGCGTATGCCGTAGCTTCCGGCGACAAGCTGAAACTGTCGCAAAGACAGGCAGCAGTAGTGCGCAGCCTCGCCTTGGTCAAAGTAGTCCTTGCCCAGCAAATTGAGATCGCCTACCGCTGGCATACTATCTCCATTTGAGCGGTTTGTACATAACCGGGCATCTCATCGGCGCACCGAGCTTGGAGAGGAATGCCCGTGCCCGAAGGCGCTTCTGTATCGATCAGACATGCTAGGATTTTCTCGCGAAAATTCACCCTCGGGCGCACAGAACCCCCCTCAAAAATGTGGGGGTTGCCCGGGATTTGGCATTTATTTTTGTGCCGATCGAGAAAATCTGCGTTCTGCTGCCGACCTGGCCTGCGTGGCAAGGCGCCGATGGGTGGCTTTCATGACGCATAGCGGGCAGCTTTGCGGGCTGCCCTGATGCTTGGCCAGCACCGGATATTTGATGAGGCAGATCGGACACTGTTTACGCAGCAGCGCGGCGCCGGCATTAGCGTCGAGGAATCCGCTGTAGGTGAGCAGCGCATAAGCCTGGTTGATGTCGAGGCGTTTGACGGGCGAGTTCTCTTCTGACTTTGTGGTGAGGGCGAGATAGCTGTTGAACGAAGCCAGCAGCAGCCAGCCGCGGTGCAGCGGCATCGGCGTGATCCTGCTCATGTGTTCGTAGTAGGTCAGAAATATCGCGCATTGAATGACCCACACCTCTGAGGATTTGCGAGCGCGCTGTGCAAAAAAACGCGGGCTCGTCGGCATGGTGGGGCCTGAGGCCGGAGTTGTTCCCCGCAGCGCGATGTAGAGTTGGCTTACCTGGCGGTGAGCCATATGGGTAAACCGCTCGACGAGTTTCGCCTTGGCGCCCGCCATCACCAGGCCGTGGGCTAGTTCCTGATAGGCAACCGCCCACCTGGGGTCATCCGGCCTTGCGTCCTCTGGCAGAGGTATCACCATCGTCAACCTGTGCTATTCAGCCGGTGTAGCAATTGACGCAGCGGCGTGATGCTTCGCGACACTCAACGGCATGGCGGCCCCTTCTACGAAGGGACGCATGGCGAATTGCACGATGGGCCCCTGCCAGGCGAGAGCGAGCAGGGCGACTTCATCATTGGTTAAGTTGCCCAGAAGCTGTGCCTGTTCCAGGCTGATGCCCAGCTTAATCAACATCTCGAGTTTGCCGGCGGCCGCATCTTTGCCGGCAAGGCGCGCAAAGCTCAGATAGCGACGGTTTAGCGCCAGTACCTGCAGCGCCTGGGCGTGGGCTTTCTTCGAGGCCGCCAGCATCTGCGCGAGCTCGGGGGCGCTGTGTGGCAGTTCGCCCACGCAAACCGGTTTCAGACTCAGATAGTCTTCCTGTTCGCGGTCCAGTTTGCCGAGCCAGTGCTCGGCGATACTGCGGTTCAGTTCAAAGAGTTCATCCATGATGGCGGGGTGAAATCAGGCTGATTAGAAATTGGGTGAAGAGGACGGGTTTGCTTTACGGCTACGAATCATCGGTGCTGATCGTTGGTGCAGGCGAGGGTGCTGGGGTATTTACTGGGAGCGCTGCTTTTGTAAAACAACTGAAGTGTGGTAATTATTATTGTATAAACGGTAATATTCACCATATAATAATTTAAATGTGTTGTATAATTTCATCCTGTTTTGTATTATTTTGATTTAATTAGCATTTTGGTGTGTTGTTCATTTTTGGATTCATAGGGGCGGAGGGAAACGACATGGCAGCAATGCAGCGCAAGCCGGAAAAGGCAGAGCAGCCGGAAGTAGTGGCCGAGCACAAGAGAAAGCCGCGCACGGATCCGCGGCGTCTGAGGGCGTTTGCCGATCGGCTAAACCTGATGATGAGTGAAATTGGGGTGCCGGAGCGCGGCCGTGCACGCGTGATCAAGGATCGTGTGGGTGTGGGCGGCACTGCGGCCCAGAATTGGTTGCGCGGGAACAGCTACCCCTCCTTTGAGGAGCTGGGCAGAATAGGGCGGCTGGGACTGGATCCGGCACGCCTGCTACCTAAGAAGGGTGATGTGGTGCCCTCCAATGTCAAGGGCAGTAGCAGCTCGCCCGCAACGGAATCTAAGCGGCTTGCCCGGCTCCTCGAGTCGCAGCAGTTACAGCCGCTGATGCAACTGCGTACCGACGACGGAGAATGGAATCATACGGCGCTGCCCAATAGCGTATGGCAGCAACTTCTCGGCCGCGACGTCAACGGATTTGTGATGATGTTCATGAAGGGCGACGCGATGGGGGAACGGTTCAAGGATGGCACACCGCTCCTGATTGACACGAACATCACGCAAATCACGGGAGATAACGATATCTGCGCGCTGCTGGTGGGGGAAACGGTGATCGTGCGTCGGGTGCATCGCCGGCTTCAGGGCGACTATCTGATCAGCTGCGACAACCCGTTGATCGCTCCCGAAACCATTGGTCGTTTAGGGTCTCATAACGATGCTTCTGCAAAAGCCGGTGATGTGCTGGTGCTGGGCCGCGTGGCTTTGGCGATGCAGAAGCTTTAGATGAAAGTGATGTCACAGGTCCCCTTTGATATTGCTCCACTGCAGCGTCAGGCATTCTTGTCGACGCGGCATGGAAGGTTCAACTGTGCACTGAACAAGGCCGCTGCTGCACTAGTCTAGTGCGCATTAAGTTCGTGGCGTTCGGTAAGCGTTCCCACCCCTTTGACGAATGAGTGATTTAGAATGGGAGGAAATCGCTAGATGGTGTGAAGTCGGCTAGCTGGCGAGCAGGATAGTAGACTGACGTTTTACTATTGAGTTCAACCCAGGAGGTTATTTGCCATGCCCCGGTACAACCCCGTCGATGACACGATTCCCCAACGGCTGGCGCGTTATTCAGATCTGGTTCCCTATAAGGATTCCATGAAAGACGCCAACGGCATTCCCCAAGAGGCGATGCTGATGATGTCTCCCGACAAGGTGATGCCCATCATGTCGCCGGCGGGCTGGGAAGGCCGCAGCAAAGTGGCCCCCGTTAAAGGGGCGCCGGGCTTGACCATCACGCTGGCCGAATGTCCTCCGGGCGACAGTGCCGGCCTGCACAAACACACGGCGTCGGTGGAGAACTTCTTTTGCCTGCAAAGCCGCTTCGAAATCCTATGGGGGGACGAGGGGCAGTTCTCTATTGTCCTGGAGCCGCTGGACTTTGTATCAGTGCCCGCAGGCGTGTATCGTGACTTTAAGAATGTGGGTGCTGAGCTCGGGCGATTACTGGTGATGATTCAGCCCGAGCCAGGCGATCAGCAGGATGCTGTTTACCACGCGGCATCGAGCGGCGAGGAAATCGCCAGACGATGGGGCGCTGCCACGGTGCAGGCCATGGCAGGAATCGGCATTCGATTTGGCGAGCCTACCTGATGTTCGACGGTTACGTTGATTCACTCACCTGGCCCGCTGTTTTCTTTTCTCGCCAATACGGAGGCGCTCAATGATTTCAATGACTAATATGGCTCGTATGATTTGCCTGCTGCTCGCATGTGTCTGCGTGGCAGATCAGGCGCTCGCGCAGAAGTATCCCGTCAAAACAGTACGCATCATCGTTCCCCAACTCCCGGGCGACTCCTGCGACACGCTGGCCCGCTTGATCGGGCATAAGATGGGCGAACGCCTGGGTCAGCAGTTTGTGGTCGACAATCGGCCCGGTGCGAGCGGTAGCATTGGCTTGGCGATGACCGTGCAAGCGCCTGCCGATGGCTACACGATCGCCTGCGGGCAGGGCGGCAATATGTCGGTCGTGCCGCACACCATGAAGCAGGTTCCCTACAACGCGTTAAAAGACTTTGCGCCGATTGCGCTGGTTGCAACCAACTATCTGGCACTGGTGGTACACCCCAGCACCCCGTTCAAGAACGTCCGCCAGTTCATCGGTTACTTGAAGGCGAATCCGGGCAAGGTGACGTTCGCCTCGAACGGCGAGGGCGCTTTTTTGCACATGGCGACCGAGATGTTCCGCTCCAGCGTGGGCTTCGAGTATCTGCATATCCCTTTCAAAGGAGTGCCGCAGATGGGCGCGGAACTCATGAGTGGCCGAGTGGATGCAGGGATGGCCTCGTTCACGGGCATCTATCCCTTTATCGCGTCCGGCAGGGTGCGGCTGCTTGGGATTGCGAAAGAAACACGCGCGCCCAACTACCCTGATTACCCCACTATCGCAGAAACGGTGCCGGGATTTTCCTCGGGTGGTTGGTTTGGATTTGTAGCGCCGGCCAACGTGCCAAAGGACATCATTGCGATCCTCAACCGGGAGGCGAACGCGGCTTTGAAGCAGCCCGACATACAAAAGAAGCTGGAAACCCTGGGGCTGGACTTGTGGACGGAGTCGCCGGAGTATTTCGCCACATTCATGAAAAGCGAATACGACAAGTACGGCAAAGTGGCGCGCGACATTGGGCTGGTGCCGAAGTAGCTCGATTGGCGCGGCGCTGGATATCCTCGTGATCATGATGAAACGAGTAACGAAATAAGTCGCGTGTTCGGATGGGATGTCGAACGCAACGAGGAGTTAGTCGCAATGAGTCACTGGTTCGAGTATTTTCCCGGCAACCACATGTGGTCGCAGGGCATGATGTTTGGCATCGAGATGCAGACTTGGGGCGCGGCGGCGCTCGGCGAGATCGATCAAGTCGGGCAGAAGTTAAAGGCGCATGTCGGCGATAACGAACGCTGGTGGCAGGAGTGGACGGCCATGGCGCAGCGGGTGGAAGGTTTTGCCGATGCTGCCGAGCGCGATGGGCATCGGCTGACCGCTGGCAGTTACTACCTGCGCGCCGCCATTTATTATTTCTGCGGCGAACGGTTCATCGCGCCTTCGGACCGCAAGTGGGACACCTATCGCAGTTGTCTGCGCTGCTTCGGCAAGGGCATCGCGCGGCGTTACCCGGCGATCGAGCGGGTCGAGGTGCCGTTTGAAGGCACGACGCTGCCGGCCTGGTTCTACAAGGCGGATGTCGTCGGTGCAGCGCCGGCCGTGGTGATGTTCGACGGGCTGGATAACGCCAAGGAGATGAGCGTGCTGTTCGGCGGTGCCGAGATAACCCGTCGCGGTATCCATGTGCTGGCGATCGACGGACCCGGGCAGGGCGAGGCGTTGCGTCTACAGGGTATTCCCAGCCGCCATGATTACGAGGTGCCAGCGCGGGCGGCACTGGATTATCTCGCCGGTCGCGGCGAAGTCGATGCCACGCGCGTGGCTGTGATGGGCTTTAGCATGGGCGGTTATTACGCACCGCGCGCTGCGGCGATGGAGCCGCGCTTTGCCGCCTGCGTTGCTTGGGGCGGGCATTTCGACTATCACGAAGCGTGGGTGCGGCGGCGCAAGATACTGGAGAGCGGCGGCAGCAAAGTGTCGGCGCCGTCGTTCCAGTTGCCGTGGGTGCTCGGCATGCCCGATATGGCGGCGTGCATGAAAAAACTCGAAAACTAACGGCTGGCCGGCATTGCTGAAAAAATACGATGCCCGTTCTATTGCATCCATGGTGAGAACGACAATATCGTACCGCTGGAATTCGCGCAGCGGCTGCACGAGGCCGTGGGTTCAAAAGACAAGACCTTGAAGATACTCACCGCGCACGACGGCGGCAGCGATCATTGCCAGGAGGACAATCGTCAGGTGGGCGCCAATCTCGTCGCCGACTGGCTGGCCGAGCGACTTGGCGGGCGGCTGGCCTGACGAAGATGTTCAATGGAGAGTTAAAGCTGACCGCGCTGCTTTACGTTACACTTTTGCCAATTCGCACCGCACACGCGAAGATATCTACAGCCTATTTGATCAGAACCATGCCACCCGTCTTCGCCGCAGCACGGTCGAAGGTCATCGTGCAACGGCATCCGGCGAGGGCTGATGAGCGCTCGATCAAACAGTCGGCAACGTCTGCAGTGCCGTCTGCATAGGCGCGTAACGCCGCTGCAACCACGGCAACGCGGTCCACTTTGAATACATTTACCGAAAGCAGATTGCGCAACGCCTCCGTTATTTGTCGACGAGTCAGATCGTATGCGGACTCCAGCACCCATACCAGTTCAACTATCGCCACGAGCGAGACGTAACCGGGTGCGGCCTCAGTCAATCCTTCGATCAATTTATTGGCGAGTGCAGCCTGTTTGGCATCGTCCTGCATGATGTAACGCACCAGCACATTGGTGTCTAAACCGATCATTTGGCGGATGCTGCTCTTTTTGCAACAACCTCGTGCATTTCCTCGATCGATACCGTCCGCTTGGACTTGCCAAACATACCTTTAAGCACTGTCACAGGTATGGTCTGCGCGGGTTTAAAGACATACCGGCCGGGCTCAACTTCCTCGAATTCAATTCGTGCGCCGGCATCCAGCCCCAGCGCTTTACGGATTTCCACGGGTATGGTGATTTGACCTTTTGCAGTAATGGTTGCCGTAATCATGGTGCCCTCCATTAGTCCTTACTATAAAGTAAGGTAACAAAAAGGGCAAGGCGCAAATGGGATCCGGATCGCTGTGCATGGAGAATTCGTAATTCGCCGGTATTTGGCGCCCAAAAGATTCCTCGGCAATGGGGTCGCCAAGTATTTCGGTCCAATATCGAAGTTACATCTTCGGCGTTGAGGAGTAATAATCGGCTGCGTATTGCTGAATCGAGCTTCCCGAACTGCATCTGGGAATTTGTAACCTACAGCTATGCGATCTCGACGATGTCGTCGCTTTCGATTACGGTTAACGCCATGTGGAGTCGCGTTAGGAACAACGCGCGGAGTGCCTCGTTCGATACATTGCCGCAGGTGAGCCAAATGAGTTTGGGTGGTGCACCCAAACGACTCACCATGTTGACGAAGTCAACGTCTTTACTGAGCAAGATCACGTTGGCAATGCGCGCTCGCTCGAAGATGGTCTGATCGTCCGCGTCGCGAAGGCCAATCTCACGAAGCGCATGGGCGTCGTACCCGAATTCAGATCGCAACCAAGCGGCGAGTTGCGGCTGGCGTTACGCGTCGAGCCAAAAGGTTGTCAATACCTAAGCGGCAATGCGCACGATTTCACTGCGCTGAGCAGCGAACTGCAAGCTTGCACGAATGTCGTCGAGTTCCAAGTCAGGAAAGTCCGCGATAATTTGCGCTTCCGTCACGCCCGCAGCCAGCATTTTCAGGATGTCACTCACGCGAATGCGCATGCCACGAATGCACGGACGACCGCCACACTGCAGCGGATTGAACGTGATGCGGTCAATGAGTTTTTCGCCTGTCGTCAGCATGAGTGTAATAATACGCCGGAGGTTGCGTTAGTCACTGATCATGCCGCTGGCTGATGGAACGGGCACTGCGTCCATCCATCAGCGATGCCAGCAACTGCATTGACAATGCGCCGATGGAGAGCTTCTAGTGTAGTGCATCATAAATAACGGAACTTATATGGCGACCTGAACTCCAACGAAAAAGGAGATCAGTGCCATGCGAGTTGCCAAGCCAGTTAAGTTGAGTGCCGATGATGATCGAAATCTGCGGATTCTTTCCAAGCGAAA
>CANIID010000142.1 GCA_947467315.1 Betaproteobacteria bacterium
GCAAGACTCAGGGGCTTTTCTGTCTCCATCGCCACTCCAAAAAGACAGAAAACTACACAGCTTCGCTAAAAAGTACAAGTCCAACACCTTAACCATTTCATTCACAACGGGTTTTGATGCAATTGCCCTGGATGATGTGGCGTATGCCCAGCAGATTCGCCAGTAGCAAATGGCGCTTCGATTGCGCGAGCAAACCCTTGCGCGCGTCGAGCAGAATAATCGCGGCGTCCGCAGTGGACGCGCCCGTCACCATGTTGCGCGTGTATTGCTCGTGGCCGGGCGTGTCGGCGATGATAAATTTGCGCCGGGGCGTGGTGAAGTAACGGTACGCCACGTCGATGGTAATGCCCTGCTCGCGCTCGGCTTCCAGCCCGTCGGTGAGCAGCGACAAATCCGTTTCCACCGCGCCGCGTTTGACGGACGCGCGCTGCACCGCCGCGAACTGATCTTCCATGATCGCGTGCGTGTCGTACAGCAGGCGGCCGATCAGCGTGCTTTTGCCGTCGTCCACGCTGCCTGCTGTGATGAAACGCAACACGCCGCGCTCCGCCAGTGCAGCTACCGCAGATTGTTCCACTGCGCCTGATCGATCCATTAGAAATACCCCTCTTTCTTGCGCCGTTCCATCGACGCGTCTGATGTTTGATCGTCCATGCGCGTGGCACCGCGCTCGGTAATGCGGGTGGTCGCGGTCTCGGCAATGATTTCCGCCGGCGACGCTGCGGTGGACTCCACCGGGCAAGTGCAGGTGATGTCACCCACGGTACGAAAGCGCACTGTGGCGTCTTCCACCACCTCGCCCTCGCGCGGCGGCGTCAACGGGGTCACCGGCACCAACAGCCCGTTGCGGCGGATCACCGGCCGTTGGTGCGCGTAATAAACCGACGGCAATGCCATGTCTTCGCGCGCGATGTATTCCCACACATCGAGCTCGGTCCAGTTGCTGATCGGAAACACGCGCACATGCTCGCCCGGCTGCACGCGCGGGTTGAACACGTCCCACAGCTCAGGGCGCTGATTTTTGGGGTCCCACTGGCCGAAGCGGTCACGAAAGGAAAAAATGCGTTCCTTGGCGCGTGCTTTTTCTTCATCGCGCCGCGCACCGCCGATCAAAGCATCAAAGCCGAACTCGGCCACGCTGTCGAGCAGCGTCACCGACTGATGCACGTTGCGGCTTTCGTCCTCGCGCGCGAGGCGTATGCGCCCGGTGCGTATCGAATCGTCGAGTGAGCGCACAATCAGCCGCTCGCCCAACTCGGCGGCACGCGCGTCGCGAAACGCGATCACTTCGTCAAAGTTGTGGCCGGTGTCGATGTGCAGCAGCGGAAACGGGAAACGTCCCGGCCGGAAGGCTTTTTCCGCCAGCCGCAGCAACACCGCCGAATCCTTGCCGCCGGAAAACAGCAGCGCCGGATTCGCGCATTCGCCCGCGACCTCGCGCAAGATGTAAATGGCTTCGGATTCCAGCCAATCGAGATGGCTGCGCGTGGGTTGGTACGCTGGTTTGTTCTCAAACGGCAGCGTAAACCGCCGTGCTTCAACCACACTGTTCATGCTGCGTTCTCCTTTGCAATTCGTTTGCCGATGACGTCTGATGGCGGATGTAATCCACATTCCTTGAGTTCGGGGTTTTCCCACCACCAGCGGCCCGCGCGGATGTCTTCGCCCACCGTGATCGCGCGCGTGCAGGGCGCGCACCCGATGCTGGGATAGCCCCGCGCATGCAACGCGTTGGTCGGCACGCCATGCGCGCGGATGTAATTCCACACGTCGTCATCGCGCCACGCCGCCAGCGGATTAAATTTCATCAGGCCGTTGTCTGCGTCAAACGATTCGACATCGAGCGCGGTGCGGGTCGCTGCTTGTTCGCGGCGCAGACCGGTGATCCAGGCTTTTTTCCCTGCCAGCGCGCGGCGCAACGGCTCAACCTTGCGTATCTGGCAGCAGGCCTTGCGCGCCTCCACGCTCGCATAAAACCCGTTTGCACCGTGACGCGACACATACGCTTCGACCGCCGCCGCTTGCGGAAAAAACACCTGCGGGCGTTTGCCGTAGCGTTGGGCGATGGCATCGATCAGCGCGTATGTTTCTTCGGGCAGACGTCCGGTGTCCAGGGTAAACACCGTGATCGGCAGCGCTGCGGTGTAGATCAAATCCGTGAGCACCATATCCTCGGCGCCGAGGCTGCTGGCAAATACCGCTGGCGCAAAATCACGGGCGATTCCGTGCAGTAATGTGGTTAATTCATCCATTTATTGCCCTAATACGTTATGCATGGCCGCACGTTTCCCACGAGGGTTACTGCAAGAAAATTTTTTTAAAGGCGCGTCAGCCGATTCGCGTTAGCGAAATGCTGTCACGCCGTTTTACATGAAGGCAGTAGCGACAAAGGAAAAACCTCTGCGTTTATCGCTGCCTGCACATCGGCATAAACCTCGCCCACCATCACCAACGCGGGGCCGTCTCCGACGCCTTGCGCGGCAGCGGGCAATTCACCCACCGTAGTGGCGATCACTTTGCGCGTTGTATCAGACGCGTTTTCGACTATCACCACGGCGCGCGATGCCGGCACGCCGTTGGCCATCAGCGCGGCGCTGACGTGTTCCGCCTCGCCCGCCGCCATATAGAGCACGGCCGTGTCGGCCGCGGCCGCGGCTTTGGCCCATTCATTTTGTTTACTGCCCGCCGCTTCGCGCGGCGTGGCGAACACCACACTGCGCGCCAGCGCGCGGCGCGTGAGTGAGCATTGCAATTCGGCGCTGGCGGCAAACGCTGCGCTGATGCCCGGCACGATTTCCAGGGTGATGCGGGCTTCAACCAGCGCATCGATTTCCTCCTGCGCGCGGCCGAACAGCATCGGGTCGCCGCCTTTCAAGCGCACCACGATTTGATATTTATGTGCGGCGTCGATCAACTGTTTGTTGATAAAACGTTGCGCGGTGGACAGCTTGCCGCTGCGTTTGCCCACGGCGACTTTCACCGCGCGTTCGGCCAGCGCCAGTGTTTCGGGATGCACCAACGCATCGTGAAACACGATATCGGCGCGCGCGAGCAAGCGTGCTGCGCGCAGGGTCAACAGATCCGGCGCACCGGGGCCTGCGCCGACGAGATAGACAGTGCCGCTCACGGTATTACCAAGGGCTTAGGGTATTAATGGCTGTTTTGCTCTCGGCACGCACCGTGCCCAGCCGCACGCCATCGTCAATCGCCGGCTGATACGGCGCGCTGAAGTCGCTGAACGCGGTCAAGGCCGCTTGCGCGTCCTGATCTTCACGCAACGCAAAGGCATCAAAGCCGCAGCGTGTCATGTAGAACAACTGGTCGCGCAGCACGTCGCCGACCGCGCGCAACTCGCCTTTCCAGCCGAGCCGACGCAGCAGCCGCGCAATCGAGTAGCCGCGCCCATCGGTGAATTTCGGAAAACGCACCGCAATCAACGCGAGCTTGTCGAAATCCAGCGCCAGCAAGCGCGGGTCTTCGGTGTTTTCCAGCCACACACCGTTGCGCCCGCTGCGCTGGCTCAATTGCGTGCGCTGCTCGCTCCAGATCGCCAGCGGCACCAGCCAGTCGCCGGTAACCGGCACATCCGGCAGGCCGCCTTCGGCGGCGGGTTTAAGTAGTTGCCAGCTGTCGGGCGCGATGCGCTTGTTTTTTATCAGAGTCGCCATATACATGCCTCTTAAAGGGTTCAATGCCTATCCGCTGCACCACGTCGATAAAACGCTCTTCGGGTGAATCGCGGTGTTCCAAATAATGCTCGATCAGTTTTTCCACCACGTCGGGCACGTCGGCGCGCGCGAACGACGGGCCGATGACTTTGCCGAGCGACGCGTTATTGCCCTGCGCGCCGCCGATGGAAATTTGATACCACTCCTCGCCGTTTTTATCCACGCCCAAGATGCCGATGTGGCCGATGTGATGATGGCCGCAGGAGTTCATGCAGCCGGAGATATTCAAATCCAGCTCGCCGATGTCGTGCACGTAATCGAGATTCTGGAAACGCTCGTCAATGGCGAGGGCCACCGGAATCGATACCGCATTGGCCAGCGAACAAAAATCGCCGCCGGGGCAGGCGATGATATTGGTGATGAGGCCGATGTTCGGCGTGGCCAGACCCAGGGCCTTGGCTTCGCGCCATAGCGCGTGCAACTCGCGCTGCTCGACATCCGGCAGCACCACGTTTTGTTCGTGAGTGACGCGCAGTTCGCCGAAGCTGTAACGATCCACCAGTTCCGCAATGGCTTCGAGTTGCACGTCGGTGACATCGCCGGGCGGCACGCCGGGGCGCTTGAGTGACAACGTGACCGCCGCATAGCCCGGCACTTTGTGCGCATGCACGTTGCGGCCATGCCAGCGCGCGAAAGCGCCGTCGGCGTCGAGATAGGTTTTGAGCTCGGAATCGTCTTTCGGCAGCGCGCGATACGCAGGTGATGTGAAGCGCGCGGCGATGCCGTCCACCACGTCGCGGGTCAGCGTGCCGGGGCCATCGACGAGGCTCGCCCATTCGGCATCGACTTCATCGCGATACACCGCCATCGTGCGTTCTTTCACCAGAATTTTGATGCGCGCTTTGTAGAGATTATCGCGACGGCCATAACGGTTATACACACGCAGCACGGCTTCGAGATAGGTCAGCACATGTTGCCACGGCAGAAACTCGCGGATCACTTTGCCGATCACCGGCGTGCGGCCCATGCCGCCACCGACGTACACTTTGAAACCCACCTCACCTTGCGTGTTACGCGCCGCTTGCAGGCCGATATCGTGCAACTGGATCGCCGCGCGATCTTCGGTGGCGCCCGACACTGCGATCTTGAATTTGCGCGGCAGAAAGGCGAACTCCGGGTGAAACGTCGACCACTGCCGCAGCACTTCCGTCCACACCAGCGGATTGACGATTTCGTCGGGCGACACGCCGGCGAGATGATCGGTAGTGATGTTGCGGATGCAATTGCCGCTGGTTTGAATCGCGTGCATCTCCACCTTGGCGAGATCGGCGAGGATGTCCGGCACTTCGGCGAGCTTGGGCCAGTTGAACTGGATGTTCTGCCGCGTGCTGAAATGGCCGTAGCCGCGATCGTATTTGCGCGCGATGTGCGCAAACATGCGCACCTGCGCCGACGACAACATGCCGTACGGCACCGCCACGCGCAGCATCGGCGCGTGCTTTTGCACATACAGCCCGTTTTGCAAACGCAGCGGTTTGAAGTCGTCTTCGAGCAACTGGCCGGCGAGGAAACGCCGCGTCTGGTCGCGAAACTGCGCCACGCGTTCTGCCACGATGTGCTGGTCTATGTCGTCGTATCTGTACATAACTATTTGTTTTTAAACACTATTTATGTTAAGCAAGTAACCGTGCGGCCCCAATTTCTGGCCGGGTTGCGATGATCGCCGAAGTCTTATATGCTGTAAACGTCTATTTATGAACTTATTTATATGTTTTTCATATATAAGGCCCCTTCCTGCGATGAACCTGCAACAGCTACGCGCCGTGCGCGAAACCTCCCATCAGGCATTTAACTTGACCGTGGTGGCATCGGTGCTGCACACCACCCAGCCCGCGATCAGTCGGCAAATTCGTGAATTAGAACAAGAACTTGGCGTCGAACTCTTCACTCGCCACGGCAAGCGGCTGACCGGCCATACCGCCGCCGGACGTGAGATCGTGCCGATAGTCGAGCGGCTGCTGCAGGAGCAGGCCAACCTGCGCACCGCCGCTGCGGATTTCAAAAGCCGCGACGCGGGCGAATTGGTG
Organism: Betaproteobacteria bacterium; assembly: GCA_947467315.1. Taxonomy (GTDB): domain Bacteria; phylum Pseudomonadota; class Gammaproteobacteria; order Burkholderiales; family SG8-41; genus UBA5216. Next base: position 5,756 of record CANIID010000142.1, read on the forward strand.
GTCGCGACCACGCACACGCAAGCGCGCTATGCATTACCCCGCGTGGTGGCGCAATTTCGTAAAAAGTTTCCGCAGGTAAAACTCGCGTTTCATCAATCCGAACCACAGCGCATCGTCGATGCCGTGCGCAGCGGCGAAGCCGACATCGGCATCGCCACCGAGTCGCTGGCGCGCGCCACCGACCTGCTGAGTTTTCCGTGCTACACGTGGAATCACGTGATCGTTACGCCACAGGATCATCCACTCGCCAGCATCGTGCGCCCGACACTGGCGGAGGTGGCGTCATACCCGATCGTCACGTACGAAGTCATTTTCACCGGCCGCCCGCACATCGACGAAGCCTTTGCGCGCGCCCACGTGCAACCCGATATCGTGCTCACCGCGCTCGATTCCGACGTAATTAAAACCTATGTGCGCGAGGGGCTCGGCATCGGCATCATTGCTGCGATGGCCTTCGATGCGCGCACCGACAACGATCTGGTCGCCATTGATGCATCACACTTGTTCGCCAGCAATGTCACCCGGCTGGCGATCCGGCGCGGCGCTGCGCTGCGTTCGTATTGTTATGATTTTATTGAATTGTTCGCACCCACGCTGACGCGTACCACAATTACGCAGGCGCTGCGGGTGGATGAATCGAGCGAGTCACGCGAATACAGTATTTGACGGCAGCCGGCGGCTTTTCGTCACGCGCGGTATTTCGCTCGCTGGGGAACGATACGGCGCGCCAACCGCTCCAATTCGTAGTGACGGTGAATGGGTCACTCAGACAGTTGCCCTCTTAAAAGGATATAAGGATATGAACCATGAATAAGACCCTCTGTTGGACCACATGGACCGCACGCATGCTCACAATCCTGATCACTGCGGCATTGTCGGCCAGCCCGGCGCTGGCCGATAAACCGGAAGGCAAAGGCAAGGGGAAAGGCCACGACCGGGGCGAGCGCGCCGAACAGCGCGAGGATGACGCCCGCCATGGCAACCGCGGCCAACGTGACCATCGCGAACGCGGCAGATTAACCCCCGGACAAGGCGTGCATTTCGCCGACTCGCATCGCGGTCACGTGCGCACCTACTATGGCCACGAGCATAGCCGCGGCTTCTGCCCGCCCGGCCTGGCGAAAAAACACAACGGCTGCATGCCGCCCGGCCAGGCGAAAAAATGGCAGGTCGGCAGGCCGCTGCCGCGCGACGTGGTGTTCTACGATCTCCCGCCGCAGTTGGTAATGCAGATTGGCGTGCCGCCGCCCGGCTACCGCTACGTGCGCGCAGCGGCGGATATTCTGCTGATCGCCATCGGCACCGGCATCGTCGTCGACGCGATACAGGATTTAGGGCGTTTGTAGTCCGCCTTGTTATTGCTGGCATTCAAAAAGGTTATTTTCGCTAAAATATCTTTTAGAATCCCGTAGGCTCTACCCAACCGTTTCGCAACCTTGACCCAGCGCAGCAAACGGCACGCCGCGTCATGACACTGCAACCCGTCGGATGCGCCGGGAAATGCCCGCACCGGCGAAGTGTGCCGCGACGCAAGCGACCGCATCGGAAAGGACTTTTGAGCTAATGTCATACCATGAAAACCGTATACGATATGCTGTAATATCGAATAGGAAGGTATCGTTATAATTACACATTGGCACCACTTTCGATGCATCGCATGGAGGCTCATATGAACGACGCGCAAAGCAGCAGCACCCACAGCGATCACGGTGCCACGGTACAGCGACAGGAATTCCTCACCTTCAGCCTGGGCGCCGAGGATTACTGCATCGACATTCTCAAAGTGCAGGAAATCCGCGGCTACGACACGGTAACCGCCATCGCCAACACGCCGGATTTCATCAAGGGCGTGATCAACCTGCGCGGTTACATCGTGCCCATCGTCGATCTGCGTATCAAGTTCAGGCTGACGGAGGTCAAGTATGACGCAATGACCATCGTCATCATCCTGAACCTGGGCCAAAAGATGATTGGCGTGGTGGTCGATAGCGTGTCGGACGTGGTGGCGGTACCGCACGAAGACCTCAAAGCCGCACCGAAATTCGGCTCGACCATCGACACCGAGTTCATCGCCGGCATGGCCACGGTGGATAACCGCATGCTGATCGTGGTGGATATCGAGAAATTGATGAGCAGCGATGAATTACAATTGATCGACCGGGTGGCGGCTTAGCAAAGTACCTGATCGCCGCACACGGTGGCGCACAGGCTGGCGTCACGTGGCATACAGCGAACTCGTTTTTGCATTGATGTTGTCGCTGTCGTTTTACATAAGCATAGCCCCAGTGTCCGCCAGCGATACAAACCCGCAGCGTATGTTTATGAACATTATTTTGAGCATTCGATGGAACTTGCTACTGGCGCTATGCGGCCTGTGTTGGGCCGCCCTCGCCACTGCCCAAGACACCGCCAGCCTCGCGCGCGAACTGGTCAGCATCAAGGGCGGCTACATCGAGAAGAAAAAGCAGCTCGAAGAATTGCGTATCCGCGCCTATCTGCCGATTCTGCTCAAGGCCGTGGGCAAGGGCCCCGCGTGGAAACCGGGACATCCCAATTGGGCCGAGACCGAGCAGCGCATCCACACGGAGTGGCGCAAACTTTATCTCGATCATCACACGCGCATCGGACGCGACACCGGCTACGGCTGGATGGATGAGGCGCTGGCGCGTGATTATGCGCGAGCGTTCAGCGCGGACGAGCTCGGCGCACTGAACGTCTTTTACCGGTCACCGGCGGGCAGCGCGGTGCTGGCGCTGGAAAAAGAATTTCTCGGTTTCTATCCGCAGGAGATGCAGCGTTCGCTGGCGCGCGTGATGCTCGGCGTCGAAACATTTTCCGCCCGCGAGCGGGAATTGTTTCGTTCGCCCGAGAGCCGCGCGCGGCGCGAGTTCATCGAGCTGTTTGAATCCGAACTCATGGTGCATGCGGAAAGCCTGCGTATCGGCAGCCCGTACGTGGATGCCAACGCGTCACTGGTGCAACAAGGCGCGCTGGCCACCGCCGCCGATTCCATTGATGCGCTACGGCGCAAGCTCGACGCCGCCACGCTGAATGAGGTGCACGCGTTTCTGAAATCGGAGCTCGGCCGCAAAGAGCGCGTGTTTCTCGGCGCCGCCCTGCCGCTGGTGACGCCGCCCGACGAAGACCCGGCGCGCGCGAAAGAAGCCGAAGCGACGTTCTATCTCGGACTTCAGCAGTTGTCCGCGCAGTGGCGCGAGCTGGCGGCAAAACCGACTAACAAATAATATCGTTTATAATCAATATCTTATATAATCCCCGCTCGAAAATTGTCCGGCTTCGACAGTGATAAACTCTATTTTGCGATAGTCAGCGGCCAGTCAACGACCATTCTGCAACCACTACGCAACGCTTGATTCAACTCAGGTTCAACTCAGGGAGAAGCCCATGTACGATCTGGTGATTCGTAACGGTACGGTAGTTGATGGCACAGGACTGCCGAAATTTCGCGCCGATGTTGGCATCAGCGGTGATCGCATCGCAGCGATCGGGCGCATCGCCGAACGCGGCAAAACAGAAATAGACGCCACCGGTCAGGTCGTTTCGCCGGGCTTCATCGACGGCCACACCCACATGGACGCGCAGGTGTTTTGGGATCCGCTGGGAAGCTGCTCTTGCTGGCATGGTGTCACCACCGCAGTGATGGGCAACTGCGGCTTCACGCTGGCGCCGGGTTCCGCCGCGCAGCGCGACATGATCGTCGCCAACATTGCACGCGCCGAAGACATCTCTGCCGACGCCATGGCGGCGGCAATCCGCTGGGACTGGACCTCGTTCCGGGAATACATGAACGTCGTCGATAAGTTGCCGAAGACTATCAACTACGCCGCCAACATCGGACACTCCGCGCTGCGCACGCACGTGATGGGCGCGCGCGCATTCGAGCAACGCGCCTCGGCCGACGATCTGGGCGCGATGGAACATGAATTGCGCGATGCGCTCGACGCGGGCGCGATCGGCTTCACCAGTTCTCTCTCTACCGGCCACAAACTGCCGGAGCCGGACAACCGGCCGGTGGCTTCAGTTCACGCCTCGTGGGACGAGTTGAGCCAACTGGTCTGCACCATGGGCGCAACCGGCCGCGGCATCTTCGAACTGTCGCGCGAACGCGAAGTGCGCTCGCCGGACGCGGCGGTACGCAAGATCGCCAATGACCGGCTGCGCGATCTCGCGGTGAAAAGCGGCGTGCCCATCACCTTCGGCATCCCCGCAGGCAGCCCCGGCGCGCAGGATACGTTGGATCTGCTCGACAGCACCGCTGAAGCCGGCGGCCGCATGTTCGGACAGACGCATACGCGCGGCATTTCCCACGTGTTGTCGTTCAAAGGGCGCTTGCAGTTCGACGACCTCGCCGAGTGGGCGCAGGTGCGCGCCTTGCCGATGGAAGAGCAGCTCAAGGCTTTCCGCGATCCGGTGCGGCGCAAACGTCTGGTCGACGCGACCAAGACCGGCGTCTATCGCACCGGCGGCGGCGAGCCGCGCAAGCCCAACTACGACAATATGTATGTGGTGCGCAGCGCGGTGTCGGGCAATCCCACCGTCGCACAACTGGCCAAGGAGCGCAATATCGATCCGGTGGAGGTGATGATGGACCTCGCGCTGGAAAGCAACTTCAATCAACTGTTCATGCAGTTTGATATCTCCACGGTACCCAAGAACGACGCGGAAGCACTGGCGACCTTGCGCCATCCGCGCACCGTGATGACGTTCTCCGATTCCGGCGCGCACGTCAGCCTGATCATGGATTCGTCCATCCACACCCATTTGCTCGCCTACTGGGTGCGCGAGCGCAACGCGTTCACGCTGGAAGAAGGCGTGAAAATGATTACCCTCGCGCCGGCAATGGCGTGGGGCTTCACTGATCGCGGCCTGTTGCGCCAGGGTTGCATCGCGGATATCAACATTTTCGATCCCGCGACGATAGCGCCGCAGATACCCACCATCGAGAACGATTTGCCGACGGGCGCGCGCCGGCTGAAACAAAAATCCACCGGCATCATGGCCACCGTCATTGCCGGCAAAGTGGCGTTCCAGGGTGGCGAACACACCGGCGCGCTGGGCGGCAAACTGCTGCGATCAACTGCCGCCGGCGTGCAGTAAGCCTCGACGTGCTCGTGCGCGGGGTTCGGCTGGCGGCCATGGCCGCGACGGCGGCTTGGTCTTTGTCCTTGTTCATGGCACAGGCACACGCGCAGACGCCGCCCTACCCCGCCAAGCCGGTGCGCATCGTCGTGACCGTCGCGCCGGGCGGCGGCGTGGATTTGGTTGGACGCATCGTCGCGCAGAAGCTGACGGAAATGATGCGTCAGCCCTTCGTGGTGGAAAACCGCGTCGGCGCGAGCGGCATCATCGGCACCGCGTACGTCGCAAAATCGGCGCCGGACGGCTACACCCTGATGATCGGCACACAAACCAATCACGCCGTGATCCCAGTGCTATACGCAAAACAAGTCACCTACGATGGCGTGCGTGATTTCACGCCGATCAGCATGATTGCTTCGTCGCCGATGTTCTTCGTCGTCAATCCCACCGTGCCGGTGCGCACGGTGAAGGACTTCATTGCGCTCGCCAAGCAACGACCCGGTGAACTCGCCTTCGGCGCGGCGTCGGGCGGCACCACGCACATGGCGGTCGAGCTGTTCAAGCTGACCGCCGGCGTCTCGATGCTGTTCGTGCCGTACAAGGGCGAAGCACCGGCGCTCACCGATACCATCGGTGGCCAGTTGTCGTTTCAGTTCGCCAACCTGCCGACGGCGTTGCCGCAAGTACGCACCGGCAAGCTGCGCGGCATCGCCGTCACCGGCGCGCAGCGCGTTTCCAGCGCGCCGGAATACCCGACAGTGGCCGAATCCGGATTGCTCGGTTACCAGAACGCAACGTGGTGGGGATTGGTCGGCCCGGCCGGACTACCCCGCGACATCGTCGTTCGCCTGAACAGCGAAACCGTACGCGGGCTGGGCGATGCGGGCGTAAAGGAAAAGCTGGAAGGCATGGGCATTTTTGCCGGCACCAGCACACCGGAGCAGTTCGCCGCGTGGCTCGCGTCCGAAGCGCCGCGCTGGGCAAAAGTCGTGCAGGCGTCGGGCGCGAAGCCCGAGTAACCGCCGGCGTTCCAGCGGCATAAAAACAAAACGGTCACTATTCAAGTTCCAAAGAAAATGTTCTGCAAAGAAACGCCTTCCCCTTCAGGGGGAAGGGACTGTGCATCCATGAGGCGTCGATACGATTACCAAGGCGTTCTCTCTAACCTGAATAGTTACACGAAGGATTTTTAAATGCAGATGCACGTTAGCGTTATCAGCAGTTTTCTTCTATTGAGTGTGTTGGCCGGGGTAAGTCACGCGCAAACCTATCCGGCCAAGCCGGTACGTTTTATTTCGCCGTTTCCGCCGGGTGGCCCCACGGATTTATTGGCGCGGCCCGTAGGCGCGAAATTGCAGGAGGCGCTGGGACAGCCCTTCATCATCGATTACAAGTCCGGGGCCAGCGGCACTATCGGCGCTGATCATGTCGCCAAATCGCCGCCCGACGGCTACACCTTGCTGGTGATTACCGGCTCGTTCAACACCGCGCCCAGCGCGCAGGCGTCGTTGCCTTACGATACCTTGAAGGATTTCACCGGCGTGAGCCCGCTCGCGCGGGGCCACATCGTGCTGGTGGCGAACCCGCGCATTCCCGCCACCAACCTGAAAGCGCTGGTCGCGCTCGCCAAGGCGCAGCCGGGCAAATTGAATTACGCCTCGTCGGGCGCGGGTGGCATCGTGCATTTGGGCATGGAGCTGTTCAAGCAGGCCGCCGGTGTCAATATGGTTCACGTGCCGTACAAGGGCGTCACCCCCGGCTTGCAGGACGTGATCGGCGGCTACGTCGATCTGATGTTCATCGGCGCATCACCGTCGATTGCGCACATCAAGGCGGGCAAAGTGCGCGCCCTCGCCGTCGCCAGTCCGCAGCGCTCGGCAGCGTTTCCGGATACGCCCACGATCGCCGAACTCGGCTACGCCAAATTCGAGATCGGCTCGAACTACGGCATCATGGCCCCCGTGGCCATGCCACGCACGATTGTCAGCCGGATCAACGGCGCGCTGGAAAAAATTCTCGCGCATCCCGACATCAAAAAATCCTACGCCAGCTTCGGCGTGGAGCCGTGGTGGGATACCTCCGAGCGCTATACCGCGTGGATCGCCGAGGATGTCGCGCGATGGGCTGCGGTGGCAAAAGCCATCAACTACCAACCCGGTTATTGATCGCCCGCCGAAGCATCGATTACGGTCGGAACACCGCAAACACTTTGTCGGAGTTGGTGATCCACGACTCCAAAAACGCGGATTCATCCGGCTGCTTGCGGCCCAATGCGTTCATCGCGCCGGCGAGACAAAACCAGTTGAGCAGTTCGTGGTGGCCGCTGTCTTCAACCTGCGCCAGCGTGGTGTTGCGCCAGAAATCCCAATCGCCTTGTTGAAGCGCCGCGTAGTAGCGCTTGTCGGCTGCGACATCCGGGTACAGGCGCGAGTGTTTGCGCGTCAGAAACGAATGGCTCCAACTGGATGACGCTACGATAGCGACACGCCACGGGCTGCGTTGCAGCGCACGCGCCACGGCGGCGCCCACGTCAAAGCAGCGCCACGGTTGCGGCGCGGGCGGATCCAGATCAGTCTCCGCGTCCGGCAGTTGTGCAGATGTGGTCGGTGACATCGGCACGCCGCTCGATGCCACCAACCAGCGCCCGTACGCGTTCACCGCGAACGGCACCACCGGGTAGTCGAACCCCTTGCGGTCGTAATCGAGATACAGCAACGAGTTGGAGAATGCATGCCCCAGCGGATGATGCAGCGGCTTGTAGGCGTAAGCGACGTCGATGCCTTCGGTCAGCAGCGCGCTCGCCAGGTATTTGCCGCCCGCGCGATGGCCGTTCATCCTGATGGTGTGGTCTTCGGGCTCGTCCCAAGCATTGCGACCGCGGCGATAGCCCTTCCACGGCTGAAACTCCACCGCGTCGTACGCCAGCACGGAAAACGCCGGCACGCAGTCGTCACGAAAATTTTCATACTGATCGTCGCCCCAGATCAGCACGAAATCCGGCTTGAAGGCATCCAGCTCGGCGCGTGCTTTACGGAAGTTATCGATCAAATCCTGGCGATGTTGATCGGAATGCGCCTGGCCGCGATCACTGCCCCACTGCGCACGCATCGCCGGCGGCCAGTTTTCCACCGCGCGTAAATGCTCGGGCAGCTTGGGATCCGCCAGCACGCTTTGCATGCGCCAGCTCATGTTCACCTGCGCCGCGAGGTTGGGGTAGTGGGTGATGCCGAGACCGAGTATCTGTCCCATGAGGGTTCCTTATTCGAAAATCGTTTGCACGCTATGCTAGTGTAGTGCGTCAAATAGAAGTGCGCTTATTTAAGGCCGCCCGGGCACGGGTGACTTTGGCAAGAATGTCAGTTGCCTTAGCGGTCCAGATGAAAGGTTTGGGGTTCGCGTTGTGCAAGGCGA
>CANIID010000143.1 GCA_947467315.1 Betaproteobacteria bacterium
ATCGTCGGCACATCGGGCAGCGCCGGCGAACGCTCCGGTGTCGTTACGGCCAGCGCTCGCAAACGCCCGCCGCGTATTTGCGGCACCGCAGGCACCATGTCGGAAAATACCATTTCGATTTGACCGCCCACCACATCCGACACGGCGAGCACCGTGCCTTTGTAGGGCACTTGCAGAATATCGATCTTGGCCGCCGACTTGAATACCTCGGCCACGATGCCGACCGTGCTGCCCGCACCCGCCGAACCGAAACTCAACTTGCCAGGCCGCGCTTTCGCCAATGCAATGAGTTCTTTCACGTTGCGCGCGGGCACCGCCGGATGTACTACCAGCACATGCCCCGCATTGGCGATCAGCGACAGCAGTGAAAAATCATTCAGCGGATCAAACGGCAGCCGCTTGAACAAATACGGATTGTTGACCATCTGCGATTTGGTGGTGAGCAACAGCGTGTAACCATCCGGCGCAGCCTTCGCCGCCAGCTCATGGCCGATATTGCCGGTGGCGCCTGGACGATTCTCGATGATCAACTGCCGCCCCAGCGACTCGGTGAGCTTTTGCGCAATCACGCGCGCCAGCACGTCGCTGGAGCCGCCGGGCGGATAGGGGACGATGAAGCGGATGGGTTTGACGGGGTAGGTTTCCTGCGCTGATGCCGTTGATGCACCCAACAACATAAACAATGCCAAACAGGCAAGATGCGGTATCACGACAAAAAATACGTCGTTCCCGCGCAGGCGGGAACCCATACTATGCGCCCTTTGTCGCTGTGTTATGGGTTCCCGCCTGCGCGGGAACGACGGTGTTGGTTTTTGCGTTATTTCCATTCAGGTGACCTTTACTTCTTCTGCAACACCTCAGGATTCGCCACATTGGCCGGCGCACCCGCCGCATAGGCCAGAATATTATCCACCACCGCCGAGTAGTACAGCTCATACGTTTCCCACGTCACATACCCCAGGTGCGGCGTGCAAAGTACATTGGGCATGCTGATGAGCGGGTGTTCGCGATTCAACACCGGCTCGGATTCATACACGTCTATCGCGGCAAATCCCGGACGGCCTTTTTTCAACGCGTCGGCCAGCGCGCCCTCGGCGATGAGGGGTGCGCGGCTGCTGTTGACGATGCGTGCGGTGGATTTCATCAACGCGAGATCGGCGGCGGTGATGAGGCCGCGTGTGTCTTTGTTCAACGGCAGGTGAATGGTGACGATATCGCTTTCCGCGAAAAACGCGGCGCGGCTGGCGGCGACCTCAAAGCCATCGGCGCGCGCCTTGGCGGTGGAGCCATCGCGGCCCCAGCACACCACTTTCATGCCGAAGGCTTTGCCGACTTTCGCCACGCCACTGCCGATTTTTCCGTAGGCGTAGACGCCGAGTGTCTTGCCTTGCAGGCCGATGCCTGCGGTGGTTTGCCAGCGCCCTGCCTGCATGTTGTTGACCTCGGTGGGCAGGTTGCGCACCGAGGCGAGGATCAGCGCCCAGGTCAATTCAACCGTCGGGCTGGAATTGCCGCCGCCGCTCGCCGAAATAACGATGCCGCGCTCGGTGCAGGCTGCCGCATCGATGTGCGGCACTCTGGGGCCGGTCTGCGCCAGCAACTTGATCGACGCGGGCAGGTTTTCAATTACCGCGCGCGGCAGGAACGAACGCTGCTGCGTGAGCACCAACGCGTCACAACCTTCGAGGCGCTTGCCGAATTTGACCGGATCTTTTTCCGAATCGTTGTAAACCACGAACTCATGGCCTTTCAATTTGGCGAAACATTGGGTTTTGCGGAAAGCATCCTGGTAATCGTCGATGACTGCGATTTTCATAAGTGCTCCTTTATAAATTATTCAATAAAAACAATTACTTATCTTCTACCCGTGAGGAAGCCGCCAAACGCCAGCATACCCGCATTCAGCAGAAACACCGGCGTCACGCCAAAGGCGGTGCCTACCGCGCCGAATAATAACGGCGTCACCATGTGCGTGAAATTATTGATCGTCAAGCGAAGGCCCAGCGCTTCGCCGGAACGTCCTTCCGGCGCGCGGCTGTAAATCAGCGTCAGCGACAACGGCTGGCCGCAGCCCGTGCCGAGCCCCAGCGCAAACGCCACCGCCATCAACAAAACCGTATGACTGACAAACGGCATGACGCAATACGTCACCGCCGAGGAATAAATCACCACGCGCAGCACGTCTTCTTCGCCAAATCGTTTGACGATGGCCGGTATGCCGACGCGCACGATAAACGCCGCCGCGGAAAACACGCTCAGCACGATGCCGATCATCGACGCCGACAGCCCGATGGAATGACCGTAAATCGGCATGTAAAAATAAAACAAATCGATGGCGGTGAGTATGACCGCGCCCGTGATCAACGTGTGCCGCAACGGGCGATTGGCGAGCAGCTCAAACGGTTTAGTAGGCGTGGTGGCGGGCGCCTTGCCGGACTTGCCGGACTTACCTTTGCCCCGCAAGCCGGGCAGCGCCCGCGCGCTCAGTATGATCACGATCGTCAACAGCGGAAACACCGCGATCACCAGATAGCTCCACGCATAGCCGAAATGATCAATCGCGAAGCCCGAAACCAGCGGACCGAGAAAACTGCCGACCGACATTGCCAGCGCGAAGTTGGCAAAGTTGCGCGTGCGGTCAGCGCCGCCACCGAGCCCGCCGATGAGGTTCTGGATCGCGACGTTATAGAACACATGCCCCGCGCCCACGCCCACGGCTTGCACGTAGAGCGCAGGCAATGCCGGAAATAAAAAAGGCACGGCGAGCGCCACCGCCATGGCGCTCGACCCCGCCACCACCGGGATGCGCACGCCCAGACGGTCAGTCAATTTGCCGGCGTAAAGCCCCAGTAACATCGGGAACAGTGAATACAGCGCCACCAGCACGCCGATCAGGATTTTGGACGCGCCAAGTTCAATGGAAAACAGCGTGATCAATACCTTGCTGCCGCGAAACGCCGTCATGTTGCACAACACCATGCCCATCACGACCCACATGAGTACCGGCGCACGCATCATTTGTCCTTCGCGGCGGGCTTGATGGTTGGTGTGAGGCGACTTGCATACGCCCCCAGCGACAACACCACGCCGCTGGCCCAAAACACCGCTGCCAGCCCCACCAGAGAACCCATCGCGCCGAACAACGGCGGCACCAGCACGTGCATGAAATTGTTGGTGGCGATGCGCAGGCCCACCACCTCGCCGGCGCGCCCGGCCGGCGAATGGTTGTAAGCGATGATGACCGTCAACGGTTGCCCCAGCCCCAAGCCCAATCCGAGGACGAAACAAACCGCGCCAAGGGCCACCGCCGTTTTGAAAAACGGAATCATCGCCAGCGCCGCCGCCGTCAGCAGCAGTGAATACAGCAGCAAGCGTTCTTCGCCGAAGCGCCGCGCCATCGGCGGAATCAGCATGCGCGTGACGAATACCGACACCGCCGCTGCGCCCATCACCAGCCCGATGGCCGACGCCGATAACCCGATCGCATGCCCGTACAGCGGCACGTAAAGCTGAAACATATCGCCCGCGCTCATGGTCACGCCGCTCGCGATGAACACGCGCCGCAGCACCGGTATACGCAGCAGATCGATGGCTCGCGTGGCGGGCGCATCAGCGGCGCGCGCGATGGCGCGGGGAATCAACCGGTCGATGGCGATAAACCCCGCCAGAGACACCAGCGTGATCGAAGCACTGATCGCGAACGTGGGCACATGACCGAACGCATCGATGGCAAACCCGGCCAGCACCGGTCCCAGGAAATCCGCGGTGGCCACGGTCAGCACATAAAGGCTGAAGTTTTTGGTGCGTGTGGCGCCGCCGCCCAGCGAGCCGGTAAGCGTTTGCATCGCCACCTGCGACAAAATAAAACCCGCGCCACCTATCAGCGCGGAGGCGAACAACGCAACAAATGTCGGCCACACAAACGGCAACAGGATACCGACGCCAAGCAGGATCAAGCCCAGGTACAGCGGCATGCGCACGCCGTGACGGTCAGCCACCTTGCCGGCGTAGACCGCGAAGAACAAAGGGAACAAACCATAGGTGGCGAGCAACAAGCCGGTTTGCAGCGGTGTGGCGCCCAGCTCCAGCGCGAACAGCGTGTTGAGCACGCGCGAGGCTTTGTAGGCCGTGTTCCACGGCAACACGAAGCCGATGATCTGGTAAATCGTGATCGATGCTGCGCTCGCGGGCCCGACTGCTACGTTGCGTGATGTGGATTTGTCGGGATCGAGAGCCATGAGAGGCTCCGATTTTACCGCACGATGCGGCGTACAATGAGGCGCATTGACGGGGAACGCTGCTCGCCCCTGCGTCCACAACACCACGCCACATGAAAAACCCCCTGCCCACCTTACGGGCCTTACATCATCGTAACTTCCGACTGTTCATCTCCGGACAGATGTTTGCGCTGGTCGGCTATTGGATGCAAAGCATCGCGCAATCGTGGCTGCTCTACAAAATGACCGACTCCGCCACGCTGCTGGGCGTGCTCGGCTTCGCCAGCAGTTTGCCGATTTTGCTGCTGTCGCCGTTCGCCGGCATCTGGTCCGACCGCTGCAATCTGCACCGCGTGATGTTCGCCACGCAAGCGCTCGAGATGGCGCAGGCCATCACGCTGGCCACGCTGGCGCTCACCGGCAACCTGCAACCGTGGCACATCATCGCCCTGTCGATGGTGATGGGCGTGCTGATTTCGATCGAGATACCGGTGCGCCACGCTTATCTGCTGGAACTCGTCGGCGACAAAGCCGATTTGCCCAACGCCATCGCCGTGACTTCCCTGATGGCCAACTGCGGCAGGCTGGTCGGCCCCGCGCTGGCCGGGCTGGTGATCGGCTGGCTCGGCGAATCCGCGTGCTTTGCGATCAACGCCGTGAGCTACAGCGCGGTCATCATCAGCTTTATGTTCATCCGCGTCACCCCCACCGTGCGCGCCGCAGAACATAAAGCGATGTGGCAGGGCATGCGCGAGGGTCTGTCGTATGTATGGCACTCGCGGCCAATACGCTCGCTGCTGATGCTGCTCACCGCCTTGGGCCTGCTCGGCACGCCGTATATCAGCCTGATGCCGGTGCTTGTGCGCGAGGTATTTCAGGGCGGCGCGGATCAGATGGGATTTCTTGTCGGCTCGGCGGGCCTGGGCGCAGTCACCGGCACGCTGTTTCTCGCCAGCCGCTCCAGCGTGCGCGGCCTGGTGCGCCTGCTCACCTACGCCGCGCTCGCCGCAGGTGTCGCGCTCGCGCTGGTGGCGCACGTGAAGATGGTGTGGCTCGCCATGCCGCTGCTCGCCGTCACCGGCTTCGGCATATTGGTCACGTCGGTATCGGTCAACATGATCGTGCAAGCCATCGTCGACGACGACAAACGCGGCCGCGTCATGAGCCTCTACACCGTAAGCTTCATGGGCGTGGCACCGTTCGGCGCGCTCGCGGCGGGGGCGTTGGCGGATGGGATTGGGGTGGCGGCTACGCTGACCATTTCAGGTGTGTGTTGCGCCGCGGGGGCGTTGATACTGGCTTCGCGGCATGCGGTGATACGGGGGGAGCTGGGTAATGCCTACGAACGACTTGGGATAAAATAGTAAATAAAAACAAATAGTTACATGTTTATTGCTCAAAAATATACTGGTCTATATACTGGTCTAATTAAGACTCCATCGCGAGGAAATTATGAAAGTCGAAATCGGCTCTTATGAAGCAAAAACCAAATTGCCTGAACTGTTGCGGCAAGTAAAAGCCGGCAAGAGCTTTACCATTACCAACCACGGCAAAGCGATTGCCGACTTGGTGCCCAGCACCCACGCCCAAACAAAAGACAAAGTCGCGGCGGTGGCAAAACTCAAGGCGTTTATGCGCGCGGACCCGGTGCGTGGCGTGGACATCAAGGCACTTATTGAGGAAGGCCGCGCGTGAGTTTCGTGCTCGACAATTCGGTGACCATGCGCTGGTTTTTTGGCGATGGCAAACCGCAGGAGCTTGCTTATGCCGACAAGGTGCTCGACGCGTTAAAGCAAGTCAGCGCCCTCGTGCCTGCGACGTGGGGTCTTGAGGTGGCAAACGTTATCGCTCGCGCGGAAGCAAAAGGTTTGGTCATGGAGGCGCGCAGCGGTGCATTTCTTGAAATGCTGGAAGGCGTGGATATCGAGGTGGATGCCGCCACATTCGTACACGCGCTGTCCGGCACGCTCCAATTGGCGCGGCGATACAAGCTATCTTCCTACGATGCATCTTACCTTGAGTTGGCCTTGCGCTCAGGTTTACCGCTGGCGACACTCGACGAAGATTTGCAAAAGGCGGCAAAAAAAGCGGGCGTGAAAATGTTTGCCTGAATGCACGTAGGTCGATAGGCGAAGCACATGGCACTGCATGCAAGCCACAACATCAAAACCGCGCTACAAAGCCTATTCCTGCGCAATCCCCGACTGCTTCACCACTTTAGCCCACTTGGCGATTTCAGTTTTCAGCAACGCGGCAAACTCCGCGGCACTGCCCGCCATCGGATCGGCACCCTCTGCAGCCAACCGCTCTTTCATCTCGGGTGCGCGCATGGCGCTGTTGGTTTCGGCGTTCAGGCGCGTGATGATGTCCTGCGGCGTGCCGGCGGGTGCGAGCAAGCCGAACCACGATTCAACCGCATAGCCGGGAAGCGCCGCTTCCGCCACAGTAGGCAGTTCCGGCACGATGGGTGTGCGCTTGGCGCCGGTGACGGCCAGCGCACGCAGCTTGGCCGATTTGATGTGCGGCAGCGCCGCCGTGAGATTGGAAAACATGAACTGCATTTGCCCGCCCATCAGATCGACCAGCGCCGGGCCGCTGCCTTTGTACGGCACATGCACGATGTCGATATTCGCCATCGCGCGAAACAGTTCGCCCGCCAGATGCGTGGCGTTACCGCTGCCCGCTGATCCGTAATTGAGTTGCCCCGGCCGCGCCTTGGCCAGCGCGATCAATTGCGGCAGCGTTTTTACCGGCAGCGACGGATGCGTCACCGCGACGTATTGCCCGCTCGACACCTGGCTGATCGGCGCGAAGTCGCGCACGATGTCGTAATTCAAGCGCCGATACAAACTCGGATTGATGGTGTGCGCGGGCGTGCCCATGAACAGGGTGTAGCCATCGGGAGGCGCCTTGGCGGCAAGTTCCGCGCCGAGGTTCGCGCCTGCGCCGGCGCGGTTTTCCACCACCACCTGCTGCTTGATTTGCGTGGCGAGTTTTTGCGCGTAAAAACGCGCGACGATATCGACGCCACTGCCGGGCGAGGATGGCGCGATCAGGCGCACAAGTTTGGCCGGGTATGGTTGGGCGACAGCCGTCAATGCAAAACACCCAAGCAATCCGCCCGCCGCCAATATCACCTTACCTCTCACGACAGCCCTCACTCTGCTTTCGCGCCGGACGCCTTCACGACCTTTGCCCATTTGACGATTTCGGATTTAATGTACGCATCGTACGCCTCGGGTGCGCTGCCGACGAGATCGAAGCCCAGTCCTTCGAGACGCTGTTTGACATCGGGCAGCTTCAGCGCTTTGGCGATGTCGCCGTGCAGGCGCGTGACGATCGCCTTGGGCGTATTCGCGGGTGCGTGCAGGCCGTACCAGGCCGTGGCCTCCAGACCGGGAAAGCCGGATTCCGCCAGCGTGGGCACCTCGGGCATGGCGGACGAACGTTGCCCGCCGGTCACCGCGAGCGAACGCATGCGGCCCGCTTTGATATGCGGCATCACCGATGACATGCCGCTCACCATCAGTTGAATTTGCCCCGCCAACAGATCGATCACGCTTTGCCCGCTGCCTTTGTACGGCACGTGCTGCAAGTCGATGCCGGCAAGGTTGTTGATAAGTTCGCCGGTAAGATGGCCGACGCTGGCGACACCAGCGCTGGCGAAGCTGAACGACTTGGGCTTGGCCTTGGCCAGCGCGATCAGTTCCTTGAAGTTGCGCGCATTGACCGACGGATGTGCGACAAAAATATTCGGCGAACTCGCCAGTTGCGTGATGTGTGCGTAGTCTTTGAGGATGTCGTACGGCAGCTTCGATACCAGGCTCGGCATGATTGCCACATTGGCGATGTAACCGAGCAGCACGGTATGCCCATCCGGCGCGGCGCGCGCGACGATTTCCATGCCGATGACGCCGTTGGCGCCGGAGCGGTTATCGACAACCACCTGCTGGCCGAGCGTGTCGGTCATTTTTTGCGCGACCGTGCGCGACAGCGTGTCGGCGTTGCCGCCCGGCGCAAAGGGGATGACCCAGCGCACGGGCTTGGTGGGATACATTTGCGCGGGCTGCGCGGCACAGGGGGTTGCGAGTACAGCGGCGCACGCAATTGCGGCAACGCCAAAATTTCTGTAATGCATGTTCGTCATCACCTCACGTGGGCAGCGCAATGTTAATCGGCCTTCGCCCCCGCATCCTTGATCACCTTCGCCAGCTTGGTGTACTCGGAGCGGATATAGGCATCGAATTCGCCGGGCGTACTATGCACCGCTTCCACACCCAGATTCGCGAAGCGGGTTTTGGCATCCGCCGACTGCATGATTTTCACCAGCTCGGCGTTGATGCGCCCGACGCGCTCTTTCGGCGTGCCGGTGGGCACGAGAATGCCCCACCAGTTATCCAGCGCGAAGCCCGGCACGCCGGCTTCGGCGACTGTCGGAAACTCCGGCATCAGCGGCGTGCGCTTGGCGCCGGTAACCGCCAGCGCGCGCAGGCGACCGCTTTTCACATGCGGCAGCGCGGGCGGCGCGTCGCTGAACACCAGTTGCACTTGCCCCGCGATCAAGTCGTTCACCGACAGCACGGTGCCTTTGTACGGCACGTGCGTCATCTGCACGCCGGTGAGGGTTTTGAATAACTCGCCCGCCAGATGCGCGGGCGAACCTGCGCCGCCGGAGCCGAAATTCAGACTGCCGGGTTTGGCCTTGGCGAGCGCGAGCAACTCCTGCACCGACTTCACCGGCACATTGGTATTCACCACCAGAATATTGGGGCCGACCGCGACCAGTGAAATACCGGCGAAATCACGCAGCGAGTCATAGCCCAATTTACGATACAGCGAAGGGTTCGCCGCGATCGGCGTCATGTTGC
The DNA here is from genome assembly GCA_947467315.1 of Betaproteobacteria bacterium. Classification (GTDB taxonomy): domain Bacteria; phylum Pseudomonadota; class Gammaproteobacteria; order Burkholderiales; family SG8-41; genus UBA5216. The sequence goes on from CANIID010000143.1 coordinate 9,086, forward strand.
CGATCAACAGCGTGTAGCCGTCGGCAGGCGATTTCGCCGCCAGCTCGCAACCGATGCCACCATTGGCGCCGGCACGATTGTCCACCACCGTTTGCTGACCCCACACGTCGGCCAGTTTGCCACCAAGAAATCGCGCGATGATGTCGGATGCGCCGCCCGGCGGATACGGCGCGATCAGGCGCAGCGGTTTGGCGGGGTAGGTATCTGCCGCTTGCGTAAACGCCGGCGCATACGAGACCAGCAGCGCAACCGCAGACACAGAAATGAATTTCATTATCGTCACCCGCGAGTGTATCGATTTACTTCAGGCTCGCCGGATCATTGCGCCAGCGTTCCCACGCGGTGCGCTGGTCTTCGCGGATGGCATCGTCCTGCAGCATGCGCCGCACCATGGCTGTGACATCGGATTCGTAGATGCCCTTGCGCTTGGTGAAGCTCCACTTGTGATCGGCGGGCAGTACCGGGGATTTCGCGACCTTGGTTTCATCGTGGGATGACATAATAAAATCCTTTTAAAAACATACACTTACACACAAATAGAGATTGCACATTGGATGCCAGCGCCCACGGTGCGTCTGGCGGATTATCCGCGACTTCACTCGCTGCGGATACCGGCTTCTTTCACCACCTTCGCCCACTTCGCGATATCGGCTTTCAGCAGGCTGGCCAGTTCGGCGGGCGTGCCGCCACCGACCGCAAGACCCTGCGCGGAAAATTTCTCGCGTGTCTCCGCGAGCTTCAGGACTTGATGGGTATCGGCATTGACGCGGCGTATCGCGGCGGCCGGCGATCCGGCGGGCATGAAAAATCCGACCCAGTACGTCACGTCAAAACCCGCCAGTCCGGATTCATGCACTGCGGCGATGTCGGGAAACTCCGCCACGCGCTTCAGACTGGTGACGCCCAACGCGCGCAGCCTGCCCGCCTTTACCTGCGTCATCGCGGCGGGCAAGGTTGAAAAATAGAGTTGCACATGTCCCGCGATCAGATCGACGATCGCCGGGCCGCCGCCGCGATACGGCACGCCCACCACGTTGACACCCGCCATGCGCTTGAACAATTCGCCCGCCAGATGCGCCGTGGTGCCGTTGCCGGAATTGGCATAGTTGAGCGAACCGGGTTTGGCTTTTGCGAGCGCAATCAGTTGCTCGACGGAGTTTGCCGCCACCGCCGGAGTCACCACCAGCACCAGCGCGCCCGACCCCACCAGCACTACGGCGGCAAGGTCTTTTTCGGTATCGAACGGCAGCGCTTTGTAGAGACTCGGGTTCACCGGAAACGAGGTGATCGGCAGCACCAGGGTGTGGCCGTCCGGCGAGGCCTTGGCGGTGAGATCCACACCCACATTGCCCGCGCCGCCCGGCCGATTGTCGATGATGACCGGCTGGCCCCACGTGTCACCCAGGCGCTGGCCGACAAAGCGCGCCGCGAAATCCGCCGCGCCACCTGGCGCCACCGGCACGATCAAACGCACGGGACGCGCGGGATAGTTGCCCTGCGCCGCTGCTGTCGCGCTAACCAAGGTCAAGACAATCAGGATTCTCAAAGTCGCTTGCCTCATGTGTCTACGAAATTAGTTTACAACGATATTGTCCGTGCGTGCATCCTCGCCTACTATCGCTTTGCAATGCATGCCGCGTCGTGAAAACCTGCTTCGGGAAGCCGTCATGTCCGTGATCTGGAAACTGCCGTTCTTGCTGTGTATTTTTGTCAGCGCCGCGCTGGCGCAAAGCCCCTCCGCGCCGGTCACCGCTGCGCGCCCCATCCGTGTGATCGCGCCGTTTCCGCCCGGCAGCGCCGGTGACATCATCCCGCGCGCCATTGCGCCCAACGCCAGCGACGCGCTCAAGCAAAACATGATTATCGATAACCGTCCCGGCGCGGCGGGCGGCATCGCCGCAGAGCTGGTGGCGCGCGCCGCGCCCGACGGACACACGCTGTTGTTCGGCACCACCGGCGTGTTGGCGATCAACCCCTATCTCTATGCCAAGCTCGGCTACGATCCGGTGAAGGATTTCGCGCCGGTCGCGCTGACCGCACACAGCCAGTACGCGATCGTGGTGGCGCCATCGTTGCCGGTCAAAACTTTGAAGGAGTACGTCGCGTATGCGCGCGCGCGGCCCGACGAGTTGAACGTGGCGACCTCCGGCACCGGCACTGCGGTGCATTTATCGGGCGAGTTGTTTCACAGCATGACCGGCATCAAGACCGTGCATGTGTCCTACAAAGGCGCCACCGAAGCGCTCACCGATTTGATGGCGGGACGCGTGCAGGTGATGTTCGCCAGCCTGTCGTCGGCGATACCGCTCACACGCGCAAACAAAATAAAAATGCTGGCGATCACCGGCGGCCAGCGGCACCCGAGCATGCCGGAGATACCCACCGCGCGCGAAGCCGCCGTGCCCGACTACGAAGTGACCGGGTTCTTCGGCTACCTCGCGCCCGCAGGCACGTCGCCCAGCGTGGTGAAACGGCTCAATGAATCGCTGACGGCAGTGCTGAAAACGCAGGAGATCAAGGATCGGCTCGCGGGCCTGGGCGCGGATGTCGCCACCAGCACGCCGGAGGAATTTCAGCAATTGATCCGCGGTGAGTTGGCGAAGTGGGCGCGCGCGGTGAAGGCGTCGGGGGTCAAAATGCAATGAGCGATGCAATGACCTTCAAGAAAAACGTGAGGGGTGAGGCGTGAGGCGCGTGATACTACTGCTGACCTGCGTGCTGCAGGGCAACGCTGCCGTCGCTACTGACGCCTATCCCACGCGCCCGGTGCGCTTCATCGTCCCCGCCCCGCCCGGCGGCACGGTGGATCACATCGCACGCCTCATCGCCACGCCGCTCACCGAACAACTGGGCAAGCCATTTGTGCTCGACAACCGCGGCGGCGCGGGCGGCGTGATCGCCGCAGAGATGATCGCTAACGCCGCGCCCGACGGCCACACCCTCGGCATGATCTACACCTCGTACACCACCAATGCGGTGCTGCGTGCAAAACCCACTTACTCGCCTACCACGGACAACACACCCATCACGCAGGCCACCTGGTCGCCGTTGTTGCTCGCGGCGCATAACGGCGTGCCGGCGAAATCCGTCAGTGAACTGGTTGCACTCGCCAAGGCCAAGCCCATGCTCTACGGCTCGGCGGGCAACGGCAGCGGCGGACACATGGCCGCCGAATTGTTCAACAGCATGGCGGGCCTGCGCGTCACGCACGTACCGTACAAAGGCGCGGCGGCCGCCACCAATGAAGTAGTGTCGGGGCAGGTGGCGTATCAGTTCGCCGGGCCGATCACCGTGCTGGCGCTGGGACGCGCGGGGCGGCTGCGCTTGCTCGCCGTCACCAGCTTGAAGCGCGCGAACGCGTTACCGGATATTCCGACGGTCGATGAATCCGGCGTGCCGGGGCTGGAAGTCATCAACTGGTTTGGCGTGGTGGCGCCGCCCGCGACACCGCGCGTGCTGGTCGAGCGTCTGCACGGCGAAATCAAACGCGCGCTGGCGCAAGGCGACATACGCGCGCGGCTCGCCAGCGAAGGCTCTGAGATCGTGGCCACCACACCCGATCACTTCCGCGCATTCATTCGCAGCGACGTGGAAAAATGGAGTCGCGTCGTCAGTGCGGCAAAGATCAAGGTGGATTGACATAACTATATGTTTTTATTAAATATATTACAGGCTACCGCACTCTTATTGGCGGTAAGCCTTGGCGCAACCAGCCATGCACAGGACTACCCCGCACGCCCCATCCGCCTGATCGTCGGCTCATCGGCCGGCGGCGGTGGCGACGGCGTAGCGCGCGTGACGGCGGCGAAACTCACCGCGCTGCTGAAGCAGCAAATGGTGGTGGACAACCGCCCCGGCGCTGCGGGCAACATCGGCGCTGAACTGGTGGCGCGCGCCGCGCCCGACGGTTACACGCTGCTGTTCGCCTACACCGGGCATGTCATCAACCCGGCGTTGTTTAAAAGGTTGCCGTTCGATTCGCTGCGTGATTTTGCGCCGGTGGGCATGATCGCGGTGAATCATTCAGCATTGGTGGTGAACCCGGCGGTGCCCGTGCAATCGGTAAAGGAGTTGGTTGCCCTCGCGAAATCGCGGCCGGGCAGGCTCTCGATGGGCGCGCTCGTGGGCGGCTCGCAGCACCTCGCAGGCGAGTTGTTCAAGACGCAGGCCGGCGTGGACATTCTGTATGTGCCATACAAAGGCAACGCACCCGCCACCAATGATTTGATCGCAGGCCAGGTGGACATGATGTTCAACACGCTGGCGCTGGTGGCGCCGCTGACGAAGGCTGGACGCCTGCGCGCACTGGCGATTGCCAGTGAAAAGCGCTCGGAGCTGATGCCGGATTTGCCCACGCTCAGCGAAGCGGCGCTGCCAGGGTTTTCATCGAACGGCTGGTACGGCATTCTCGCGCCCGCAGCAACACCGCGCGGCGTGATCGTGAAGCTCAATGGCGCATTGAATAGCATGCTGCGCGAAGCGGATACGCTACAGCGCATCAAGGCGATGGGCAACGAAACCGCACCGGGCACGCCGGAGCAATTCGATGCGTTCATACGTGCGGAGATACCCAAGTGGAGCGATGTCGCGCGGCGCGCGGGGATCAAGCAGGAGTAGACACGGCGTCTACTCTTACGGATGAACGACCCCGGTAGGGCGGGAGTAGCGCAGCGCATCCCGCCTTCCGTGCCTCGCTACCAAAGGCGGGATCGCCACCGACATACTAACTATATGTTTTTATTGATATTCTAACGACCCATGCCCGGCATCATTCCCGGCGGCGGGCCGCCCGGACCACCCTTATCATCGCCCGGCTTGCGCGGCTGCACCAGCATTTGCGCGCGATCTTTCAACATCGGCTCCAGCGATTTCGCGGGCATCACATACACCCACTGGCCGAGGATTTTTTCAAACTGGCTGCGCGCTTCCAGCATTTTCAGCGACTTTTCGTATTCCTCGGCGCGGCGTTTGATCTCGTCGGGCTTTTCATCTTTTTCCGGCGTGCGCGTTTTCGGCGGCTCGCC
>CANIID010000144.1 GCA_947467315.1 Betaproteobacteria bacterium
CACCAAAGGCGGAAGGCGCTGCGCTTTTCCGCCCTACATAGATCCATCAAGGGGGGGGGATTCATGTCTGACAAAAACAATGATGCGCCGAGCAATATCAGCCGGCGCGAGATGATGAAGCGCGTCGGCGCGGCGGGTGCGGTGGGCGCGGTCGCCGCCCTGCCCGCCAGCGAACTGGCCACCTCCGCGCACGCGCAATCCAAACCTTCTGCCGCACCGCAGCCGACCTTGCGAGAGGCGCTCGAAACCCTCACCGCCGCGGAAGCGGACATCCTCGAAGCCATCGTCGCACGCATCATCCCCACCGATGACAACGGCCCCGGCGCATCCGAGGCCCGCGCCGCGCACTACATCGACCGCGCGCTGACCGGGCCGCTGGCATCGTCGAAGCCGGCTTACGTGTCCGGACTCGCTGCACTGGATGCCTATGCGCAGTCATCAAAAGGCGCGCCATTCACAAAACTCAATGCGCGCGATCAGGATGCCGTGCTCACTGATGTGGAAAAAAACGTCGCCAAGGAATTCCGCCCGAATTCGGCGGCATTCTTCAACATGGTGCGCAATCACACCATGCAGGGCACGTTCAGCGATCCGTATTACGGCGGCAATGCCAATTTTATCGGTTGGGATTTAATCGGTTATCCGGGCGTACGCATGGTGGTGTCGCCCGACGATCAAAGCATGAGCAAACCGCCCAAGCCGCTGCGCAAATCCGCCTACGATGAAGCCATGTTCAGCAAACGCGGGGGCAGCCATGGCCACTAATCTCAAAAAAACCAACGTGGTGGTGATCGGCCTCGGCGCGGCAGGCGGCACTGCCGTCCTCCCGTTGACGCGCGCGGGGCTGGATGTCGTCGGCCTTGAAGCCGGCGATTGGCTGCATGCGCGCGACTTCGCGCCGGATGAGCTGCGCAATAATTTTCGCGGCTGGCCGCAGTCGGTGCAGAAAGCCAACACCGAGGTGCCCACGCACCGGCGCAGCGCCACCACGCCGTATTCACCGCGCCCGTCGGTGCATCCGATGATGAATGCCGTCGGCGGCACCACGTTGCATTTCTTTGCGCAGGCGTGGCGGCTCAACCCATGGGACTTCAAGGTGGCGTCTGAGACCACGCGCCGCTATGGCGCCGCGCGCATCCCCAAGGGCTGCACGGTTGAAGACTGGCCGTTCGGCTATGAAGAACTCGAACCGTATTACGACAAGGTGGATTACGAAGTCGGCGTATCCGGCAAAGCGGGCAACATTAAAGGCAAGGTGGATCCGCGCGGCAATATTTTCGAAGGCCCGCGCAGCCGCGAGTACCCCATGCCACCGCTGCGGCTGACCGAATTCACCGAACAGATGTTCGGCGCGGCCAAGAAGCTGGGCTGGGCGCCGTTCCCCGGCGCGGCGCTGATTAACTCGGTGCCGTACGGCGGTCGCTCGGCGTGCCTGTATCACGGCTATTGCACGCGCGGCGGCTGTCATGTCGCCGCGAAAAACGGGCCGCACCTCACCACTATCCCCAAGGCGCAGGAAACCAAACGCCTTACCTTGGTCACGCGCGCGCATGCCACCAAAATCGAAGTCGATGACAAGACCGGGCGCGTCAGCGGCGTCACGTATCTTAAGGATGGCGTCGAATATTTTCAGCCCACCGATGTAGTGATGCTCGCGAGCTACACCTACGAAAACGTGCGCCTGCTGCTGATGTCGAAGTCGAAGGCATTCCCCAACGGCCTCGCCAACAACAACGGGCAAGTCGGGCGGCATTACATGACGCACAACACGTCGTCGCGCGTGTTCGGCCTGTTCCCAAAGAACATCAACAACTGGTACGGCACGCAAGGGCAAGGTGTGGCGCTCGACAACTGGGCCGATGACAACTTCGATCACGGCGCGCTGGATTTCATCGGCGGCGGCAATCTGTTTGTGTATTCCGACCGGCGGCCGATCGATGCCGCGATGATGCCCACCTTCGGCCGCCCCACCTGGGGTTCGGCATGGAAGGCGTTCGTCAAGGAAAACGCCGACCGCTGGAATTTGGCGACGATGCAAAAAACCACGCTGCCGTTCGAGGACAACGTGCTCGATCTCGATCCGACCGTGAAAGACCGCCTCGGCAACCCGGTGATCCGCATCACCGCCGACTGGACCGAAAACGACCGCAAGGTGAGCGTGTATTTACAGGAGAAAATGAAGCAGTGGTTCATGGAAGCCGGCGCGATAGAAACCGCGCCTGCGCCGGTAGGCACCATGGGGCCTTCCACCCACGCCATCGGCGGCACGCGCATGGGCGACAACAAAGCCACCAACACGGTTGATCGCTGGGGCTTCGCGCATGAAGTGCCGAATCTCGGCGTGATGGGCGGCTCGGTGATGGGCACCAGTGGCGCGCGCAATCCCACGCTGTCGATACAGGCGCTGTCTTGGCGGACTGCGGAGCGGTTGGCGCAGCAATGGAAATCGATCGCGGTGTAATCACCCAACTCGTAGGGCGGAAGGCGCTGCGCTTTTCCGCCCTACGGGTTCACTTTGGGGCTTCTGCGTAAAGCTTCGCGATGAAGCCGCTGTGCTCCAACGCATCGACTATCGACGAATCGGTGAAATCCGCTTCGCGCACGTGTTGCGCCGCCGGATAGGTTTTGGCAAACGTATCGCGTATGGATTGCAGGCCCTCCGCGCTCAACGCCATGCGCGGCACTGGCGGAAACAGCGGCAGGTAAAACCGGTATTGGTCTTCCACCAACTTGCGGTCGCTGAGGTTCAAAAAGCGCTGCAGCACCGGGATATACACCTCGGGCTGAGTCTTGAAGGCGTGTACCGTTTGGATGAACCCTTTTGCCACGCGCATCACCAGCTCGCGGTTCGACGCAATCAGTCTGCGCGTGGTGGCAAACACCGACGGTATCGCGCCGCCGAAAGCCAAGGCAAAAATGTTCCAGCCGTATTGCCGCTCGCCACTGAAACGCAAATGCAGCGGCAGCGGGCCGGCATCGATGTCGCCTGCGATCAGCGCTTTGTAAATATTGCCATAGCCGCCGAGACCCACGTAGGTCGCGGTCGCGCCGGCCTTTTCGATGGTCAGACGCGCGTTGATGCCGGTTTGGCCGGAGGTGGCATCCGACAGCACACCAACGCGTTTGCCGTCCAGTTCCGCCAGCGTTTTGAGTTCAGGCCGCAACGCAATGCACAGGTTGTCGTGCTGCAAGGCGTTGCGGAACAGCGCCACCACATCGCCACCCTGCAAAAAATTCTCCACCACCGGCAGCGTGCCGGTTTGACAAAAATCCCATTCGCCGCGCGCGAGGCCGGCCACCGCTTCGGGCCCGGTGGTTTCGATCACCGGGAAGCTCACCTCCAGCCCTTGCTGCTTGAACACGCCCGTCTCGGTGCCGCACCACGCCAAGCTGTGGGTCGGCGCGCGCAAGGCGGTGGTCATGCGCGCTTTGAGATTCATGCGGTTCACCGCCGCCTCAATAATGCGGGTCGAACATCTGCGACTGCACGTCTTGCTGCACATCCAGCGGTTTGGGCTTACCCGCGATGCCGCGCCGGTAGGCGATATCAGCGATGGCAACGCCGATAGCCGACGAGACTTCACAAATGCGCGGCAGGGCGGGATACAAGCTGCCCTGTTCAAGATCCGATTCCGTCACCAGTTGCGCCAGCGTATGCGCTGAAGCCATGAACATTTCGTTGGTAATCGAGGTCGCGCCGCTGGCAATCACGCCCAGTCCGATGCCGGGGAAAATGTACGAGTTATTGCCTTGCCGCGGCACATAGGTTTTGCCGTTGAGCTCCACTGGATCGAATGGGCTACCGCAGGCAAACAACGCGCGGCCACCGGTGTGGCGATACGCTGCCTCAGCCGTGCATTCTGCCTGCGAGGTCGGGTTCGACAACGCAAACACGATGGGTTGTTGGTTGATGCGCGCCATTTCTTCCAGCACTTCACGCGTGAAGGTGCCGCCCACCGCCGACACGCCGATGATCGCGGTCGGTTTCAGCATTTTGATCGCGGATAAAAAATCCCCCACCGGCGGATGATCGTGCGCGTAGGTCAGTTTGTGCTCGGCCAGGTTGGCGCGGCTTTGAACCACCAGCCCCTGCGAATCCACCAGCCAGCACTTGCGCAACGCCCGCTCGCGCGTCAGGCCGTGCGCCACCATCGCCGCCACCACGAGATCGGCGATGCCGGTGGCGGCCTCGCCCGCGCCGAGAAACAGAATCTGCTGATCCGACAGCGGCGAACCGGTGATGCGCAATGCGGAAAACAAACCCGCCAGTGCAACCGCCGCCGTGCCCTGAATGTCGTCATTGAAAGTACACACGCGATCACGATATTTTTCCAGCAAACGAAACGCATTGTGATTGGCAAAATCCTCGAACTGCACCACCACGCCGGGAAACACCTCTTGCGTGGCCGCCATGAATTCTTCCATGAACGCATCGTATTCCGCGCCGGTGATGCGCCGCTGCCGCAGCCCGACGTAATTCATGTCGTTGCGCAACGCGTCGTTATTGGTACCCACGTCCAGCGTGATCGGCAGGCACAGCCGCGGATGGATGCCCGCGCAGGCGGTATAGAGCGAGAGCTTGCCCACCGGAATGCCCATGCCGTTGGCGCCCAGATCGCCCAAACCGAGGATGCGTTCGCCGTCGGTAACGACGATGATGCCGGCCTTGTGCGGCCAGTTACGCAACACGTTGGCGATGTTGCCGCGATCATTGGCGCCAATGAACATGCCGCGCGGCCGCTGGAAAATATTCCCGAATTGCTGGCACGCCAAACCCACGATCGGCGTGTAGACAATGGGTTGCATCTCATCGATGTGATCGCACAGCACCCGGAAGTACAGCGCTTCATTGCGGTCGTGCAGCGAATTGAGTGCGACGAATTTGTCGAGCGGGTCGGTGAGCCTGCGCAGATTCATCAGCACGCGCTCGACCTGCTCTGATTGACTCAACACATGTGGCGGCAGCAGGCCGCGAAGCCCAAGCGCATCGCGCTCTTTTTCGGTGAAGGCGGTGCCTTTGTTCAGCAGTGGGTCGCGCAGCACGTCGAGGCCGCGCGGGTTGGGGGTGTTGTTGTTCGGCTTGTCGGACATGAAGAGTTCCAATTGGTCTGTTTTTATGTGAGTTGGGCGGGAGCCATCCCGCCTTGTGCGATTGATGCGGTAATCACGGGGGCGGGATGGCTCCCGCCCTACACGGTCTACACCGTGGCCACGGGCGTCACGGGCGAGCCTGCCGCACCGGGCATTCTAAGCGGCGGCGCGGTAAGTAAAAAGCTGCTGCGCTGGTTGGCGCGCAACCACGCGGCGAGTTCGGTCAAGTACCACAATTCGCCGAGGTGAATGCCGAGCTTCACCAGACAATGCTCATGCAGCGGCAACGCGGGGCCGCGATGCGGCAAACGCGGATCGGCACCCAGGGTTGAACTGCGTTCCACCGCGAGGTTGTCACAGGCGATGGCCGCAATGCCGCTGTCGGCAATCCATTCCAGCAGCGGTTTGTCGTAGCCATCAAGCACGCTGCAACGGGTTTTGATGGTGTCATCCAACTTACCGTTCGCGTCACGGATCAACTGTCCCAGCCCGGTATGCACGCATAGGATATCGCCCTTTTGCACGGACACGTTATCGTCGCGCATCACTTTCGCCAGCATTTCGTAGGTAACCGCCGTGCGCCCGTCGCCAAAGTGGTGGCGCAGATCGACCATCACCGCGCGACCCTGCACGCCGGTCAAAGCCATTTCGCCCACCGACACCGCGCGTGCGCCGAGCGCGCCGTGCAGGCCTTTGCCGTCGTTATCAACGATGCGCCAGCCGTTATACGACACCGCTTCTTCAACACCGTCGCCGTCGGCATCGAACATCGTGCCCTTGTGCGCGAAGCTGTCCCAGTGCGTGGAGTACTGCATGTAGAGCATGATCGCTTCGTCGGAACCCACGTCGTTAAAACGCGGATCGATTTTCGCCGACGGCAGATTGAAATAAGTCTCCTTGCCGCGAAACACCGGGTGAAACACCGGCGGTTTGCGATTGGGGTTCAGCACGGTGCCGCCGGGTTTATCCAACGGATGCGACAGCGTGAACACTTGCCCGGTTTTCACTTCCTTCAACGCCGCCAGACGCCGTTCGGCGGTGATGTAGTTCATGCGACCATGTTGATCGTCGTCGCCGAACTCGCCCCAGTTGGAGCCTTCGGGGCGGTTTTTCCATCGTTTAGCCATAGTTATATTACCCTTTAAAAACAATAAGTTATGTTATTTTAGCAACGACGCCTTCAATGCCGCGCGATCAATCTCCACGCCCTTGATAAAGGTGCGCGCAATGCGCCGCGTGTTGCGGATGTCGTCGAGCGGGTTCGCGTCCAGCACCAGAAAATCCGCGCGCTTGCCGGGTGCGAGCACGCCCGAATCCGCCAACTGCAAATACTCCGCGCCACGGCTGGTGGCGGCGACGATGATCTCCATGGTGGTCATGCCCGCCGAGGCCATGAGTTCAAGCTCGCGTTGCTCGGCATAGCCGAACAAGTGATCGGGCAAACCGGTATCGCAGCCGAGAATAATACGCGCGCCGGCTTCGTTCAGGCGTCGTGTGTTCTGATGCACGTTCTTGTAAATGCGGCTCACTGTTTCCATCACCTTCGCATCGCGCGGCGCGAACAGCCCCTTCATGCGCTCGATCACTTCGGGCGACGCGGTGTCGCGCAGTAAGCCGACGAGATACGGTTCGCTCCACCAGCCCGGCGGCGTGTGATGCGTGTTGCGCTCGCCGCCCCCCATGTTGGGCATGACAAACACACGATTGCGGATCACCGCGACCAGCAGCGGTTCATCCATCACCGCGTCGCGCACCAGGTGCGCAAAGCTGTCTACCTTGGCAGCGGCGAGGCCCACGGCATCACGGTGGTAATACACGTGCGCGCTGACACGAAGGTTGTGTTTTTTTGCCTCGTCGGCTGCGGCCGCCGAAAGCTCGGGCGACAAACTCGGCGCGCGACCGCCGCGATCATCCACCCAGATTTTAATGGCGTTGACCTTGCGAGCGGCCTGCTCGCGCACCGCCTGACGAATCTGTTCCTCGGTGCTGACTTCATATGCGATGCCCTTGTACGCCATCGCGCCCGGCCCGGCGTTCGGCGCGCCGATGCCGCGCCCCGCCACCAGCAGGCGCGCGCCGCCGAGCTTGCCCGCCGCCTGCTCGTCGCGCATGTGCAGCGCCAGATCGCCGCGCTCGATGCCCTGCGACATCACCACACCCACGCCGTAATACAGCGCCAGATTCAAATCATTCAATATAACTTCGCGCGTGTAATTGCCCGCGCCGTAACTCAAGCCCTTTTGAAAGCCGGGATGCACATGCGTGCTGATCAGCGTGGGCATCACGGTTTTGCCGGTGAGATCGACACGCGGCACATCAGCCGGCGCGGTGACTTCGCCTTTTTTACCCAAGCGCGTGATCGCGCCGCGCTCGACCAGAAACGCCGACGATTCGATCGCCCCGCCGCCGTCGCCTGGAATCAGCCGCGCGCCTTCATACAGTTGCGCAGCGGCTTGCACGCCTGCCAACGCAAGCGCCATCGCGAGCCCGATTTTTAATGCAGACCGAATCATGGAATCTCCCCAGTTGCCAGCGTTTAGTATAAGCGCGTGCCGAGTTGAATAGCGGTAAACTTGCCGTCCACCCCACCCCAAACAACCGGAGAACATCATGGCCAAAGCGTATTGGATTGCATTCTATAAATCGATCAAGGATCAGGAAAAGTTCGCGGCATACGTCAAGATCGCGCCGGCAGCGATACAGGCGCATGGCGGACGTTTTCTAGCGCGCGCCACGGCGGCGCAAACCTACGAAATGGGACTCACGGAACGCGTGACCATGATTGAATTCGACAGTCTCGAAAAAGCCAGGGCCGCGCACGACAGCCCGGCATATCAGGCGGCGCTAAAGGCGCTGGGCGACGGCGCCGAGCGCGATATTCGACTGGTCGAAGCCCTCGGTTAATCCGATTTTCAACAATCCCAGAATCCCTCACATGACATCCCACTCATCGCCTTCAGCCGCCGCACTCGCGGAGCTTGCCCCCACCGGCAAACTGCGCGCCGGCATCAATTTTCAGAATCCGTTGCTCACCAAGCTCGGCCCCAACGGGGAACAAAGCGGCGTCGCGGTCGATCTGGTGATCGAGCTTGCGAAGCGGCTCGGCGTACCGATTGAGATCATTCCCTATCACTCAGCCGGCGAATTAGCGGAGTCAGTCACCAGCGGCAAGTGGGACGTGTCGGTGCTGGCGGAAGAACCCGCGCGCGCGAAAGATATCGCGTTCGCCGGCGCCACCACCGAAATCGAAGCGACATACATGGTGCCCCCCGGCTCAGCGCTGCAAAAAATAGAAGATGTCGATAGACCCGGCGTGCGCATCGCCCTCGGCGCCAAAAGCGGCTACGACCTTTACCTGACCCGCACGTTAAAGCACGCGCAGCGCGTGCCGATCCCGGGTCTGCCCGAGGCCTTCAAGCACTTCGTCGCGGAAAAACTCGAAGCGCTGGCCGGTCTGAAAACCGAGTTGATCAAATGCCTTCCGCAGTATCCTGGCGCGCGCATCCTCGATGGGCGCTTTATGACGGTGCGGCACACGGCGGGCACGCCGCGCGGACGTGGCGAAGCGGGCGCGGCGTATCTGCACGCCTTTGTGGAAGCGGTCAAAGCCGAAGGACTGGTGACGCAGTGGATCGCAAAAAGCGGCGTGCAGGGATTGTCGGCGGCGCCACCCGCGAGCCAATGACAAGGCAAACGATTCTTCCTGCGTCGTTCCCGCGCAGGCGGGAACCCATAAGCGATCTCAAGTGGCACTGTGTTATGGGTTCCCGCCTGCGTGGGAACGACGTGTGGATTAGTCACGCCGGGCTTGCGCTTGCCCTTGTATGCGCGCTTTGGACGATGGGCGCGGCCCACGGTCAAACCAACCCCGCCCAAAACTACCCCACAAAACCCATACGCCTGGTGGTGCCCTTCGCCCCCGGCGGCAGCACCGATTTGATCGCGCGCATCATCGGACAGGAACTCGAAAAATCCTGGAAGCAAACCGTGATCGTGGAAAACCGACCCGGCGCCAGCGGCAACATCGGCCTGGATTACGTGGCGAAATCCGCGCCGGATGGTTACACGCTGATCTTCGGCCACGTCGGCACGTTTGGCTTCGGGCCGTCGCTGTTCGCGAAATTGCCCTACGACCCGGTGCGCGATTTCGCGGCTGTGAACCTGTTTGCGATGGTGCCGAACATGCTGGTAGTGCATCCCTCGCTGCCGGTAAAAACATCGCGCGATCTGATCGCGCTGGCGAAATCCAAACCCGGCCAGATCAACTATGCGTCGTCCGGCCCCGGCAGCGCGTCGCACCTGGCGATGGAAAATTTCAAGCTGCTCTCCAAGACCGATATCGTTGCCATTTCCTATCGCGGCACCGGGCCGATGATGACCGATCTGATCGCCGGGCAAACCTCGCTCACGCTTACCGGTTTTCCGCCGCTGCAACCGCACGTGCAGTCGGGGCGTCTGCGCGGCATCGGCATCGGCAGCACCAAGCGCATCGCGCAAATGTCCGATATGCCGACCATCGCCGAATCCGGCGTGCCCGGTTATGAGTCGACAACGTGGTTCGGCCCGCTCGCGCCGGCCAAAACGCCACGCGAGATCATCGTTAAACTGAATGCGGAGCTCAATCAAATCCTGCAACGGCCCGAGGTGAAAAAGCGCTTCGCCGCCGACGGCATCGAAGCGCTGGGCAGTACGCCAGAACACTTCGGCGATTACGTCAAAGCCGAAATTACGCGCTGGGCGAAGGTGGTGAAGGATGCGGGTGTGAAATTGGAGTGATGTTGTAACCATATGTTTTTATTAATATTTTTACAAAGGAGCCATCTTGGATCGACGCACATTTAATACCGCACTGATGGGTGCCGCAGTGACTTCGCTGGCTGGTTGCGCCACCAGCGGCGCGGGCGGCGGCAGTGGTAACAGCGGTCGCAGCGTGTTTTATCAGGGTGTCGGCGACCGGCTCACGCAGTTTGATGTGGACACCAGCGCCGCCACCTTGACGCCGCGCGGCGCGGTCACCCTCCCCTCCAATATTCAGTATGTGTGGCCGCACCCATCGAGGAAGTTCCTCTATGTCTCCAGCACGGATGCCGCATCCGGCAACGCGCCCAATCCCGGCAAAGTGCATCGCGTCACCGCCGTACGCGTGGATGCGAATGGCGCATTGCAACTGCACGGCGAACCGGCGGTGTTGCCGCAACGCCCTATCCACACCAGCGTGGATGCCACCGGCTCGTACGTGTTTAACGCCTACAACAGCCCGAGCAATCTCACGGTGCATCGCATTAACAGCGACGGCACCGTCGGCGCGCAAGTGCCGCAAAGCGCCAAACTCGACACGGGCATTTTTGCGCACCAGATCATCCCCACGCCCAGCAACCGTTCAGTCATTCTCGTCACGCGCGGCAACCGGCCCGAAGCCAAAAAAGCGGAAGACCCCGGCGCGCTAAAAATCTACAACTTCAATCAGAGCCAACTCACGCCGTTGGCCAATCTCGCTGTCGGCGGCAAAGGCGGTCACGGTTACGGCCCGCGGCATGTGGCGTTTCACCCCAACAAGCCATGGGTATATGTGTGCGTGGAGTCGCAAAACGAAATGCACATGCACACCATGCAGGGCGACAGCCTGTCGCCGGAACCCGCGTACAAGAAAACCACAACCGTCGGCAACTACGACATTCACTTTCCACAAGCCACCGGCGCGATCCACGTGCATCCGAACGGCCGCACGGTGTATATCTCGAATCGCGCCAACGCCACGGTCAATTTCAACGGCAAGCCGGTGTTCCAGGGCGGCGAAAATAACATCGCGGTGTTTTCCATCAATCAAACGACGGGCGAACCGACGCTGGTGCAGAACATCGACCCGCAAAGTTTTCACATTCGTACTTTCAGCATCGACCCCACCGGCAAACTCCTGGTGGCGGCAAGCATCGTCGATATGAATGTGCGCGACGGCAATAACGTGCGCTACGTGCCCGCCGGCATGACGGTGTTTCGCATCGGCGACGATGGCAAGCTCACTTTCGTGCGCAAATACGATGTTGAACTCGGCGGAAAATTACAGTGGTGGACGGGATTTGCAGCACTATCGTAACTTATTGTTTTTATTAATATTTTTAAGGAACGTCATGACAGGACAACGTACTGTGCTCTACCAAAGCGTCGGCGAACAACTGACGCATTTCGATGTGGATGTCGAAGCGGCCACACTGGCGCGGCGCGGTTCGGTCACGCTGCCCTCCAAGGTACAGTACGTATGGCAGCACCCATCGCGAAAATTTCTGACAGTCTCCACCAGCGACGCACCTTCGGGCAACACGCCGGACAAGGGCAAGGTGCATTGCCTGAGCGCGGTGCGTGTCGATGCGAATGGCGCGCTGGCGCTGCACGGCGAGCCGCAGCCGCTGCCCTCGCGCCCCATCCATCATTGTGTTGATCGCAGCGGCAACTATGCCCTTTCGGCTTTTTGTAACCCGAGCCATATCACCGTGCATCGCATCAACGCCGACGGCACTATCGGCGCCGAGGTGGCGCAAAACGTGAAAGTCGATGTCGGCGTTTACGCGCACCAGGTCGTCACCGCGCCGTCAAATCGCATGGTGATTTTCCCGGCGCGCGGCAACGACGGCCGCCCCGGCAAGCCGGAGGACCCCGGCGCGATCAAGGTGTTCGGCTTCAAGGACGGTCAATTGACGGCGTTGCAATCCGTCGATGCCGTCGGCAAAGGCGGCCTGGATTACCGCCCGCGCCACGTGGATTTTCATCCCACGCAACCGTGGATGTACGTCAACGTCGAAAGCCAGAACGAGCTGCACATGCATCGCATCGACGGCGACAGCGTTATTGCCAAACCCCTGTTCGTGAAAACCACGCTCGCCGCGAAGCATGATCCGCAATTTCACCAGACCAACAGCGCCATCCATTTTCATCCGAGCGGACGCTTTCTTTACATCGCCAACCGCGCCGACAGCACTGCGGATTTCAACGGCAAAAAAGTCTTCACCGGCGGTGAAAACAGCATCGCGGTGTTCGCCATCGATCAAACTACCGGCGAACCCACGCGGATACAGAGCGTCGATCCGCTCACGCATCACGTGCGCACGCTGGGCATCGACCCCAGCGGACGTCTGCTGGTAAGCGCGAACATTCGCGACATGTGGGTGCGCGAGGGTAACGATGTACGCCTCGCCCCCACCGCGTTGACGGTGTTCCGCATCGGCGGCGACGGCAAACTCACCTTTGCGCGCAAGTACGATATCGAATCCGGCGGCAAACTTCAGTGGTGGGCGGGGATGATGGGGTTGCCGGCGTAATTCAGTGTGAACGCTTCGCGGTTTCCGCAGCCACCTCGGCATCGAGCAGTTCAATCAGGGCGCGCACCCACGACTCACGCAGGTCGCGCCCGATAAACACCATGCGCGTGCGCCGGTCCGCCGACGGCCAGCGCGGCAGCCACACCGGCGCATGATACACATGCTGTACGCCGTGGATCACGGTCGGGCGTTGCGGGTCTTCCCTCACGTTGACGATGCCCTTCATGCGCAGCAAATCCGCGCCGCAGTTTTCCGCCAGCGCGGAAAGCAACAGCGGCAACGTCACCGCGCGCAGCGGTTCGTCGCGCACGATACAAAAGCTGGTGATGTCTTCGGTGTGGTGATGATGCGCGTGATCGTGAGGGCCGCTTTCATGCGCCAGCCAAGCGCTCACGTCGGGATGCTTGCCCGCGACATCGTAAAAACCGCAATCGAATAACGTCGACGGCGCAATCGCGCCCTGCGCGGCTTCGACCACCTGCGCGCCGGGGTTGACGATAGCGAGACGCTTTTTCACATCATCCGTCCGCGCGCCGTCGAGATCGGTTTTGGTGATAACGATACGATCCGCCACCGCCGCCTGACGCCGCGACTCCTCGTGCCGGTCCAGCGTCGTCAGACCCAGCAATGCATCCACTGTCGTGATTACGCCATCTAGCGCATACACGCCACTCAAATCGCGATCCGTCATCAGCGCATGCAGGATGGGCGCGGGGTCGGCGAGACCACTGGTTTCGATCACCACGCGCTCGAACGGCGGCACCGTGCCCTGCGCGCGCCGCGCCGCCAGGTCACCGAGTGTCTGCGTGAGATCGCTGCGCACATTGCAGCAGAGGCAACCGTTGGAAAGCTGCACGAAACTTTCGTCGCTGGTTTCAATGAGATCATGATCCAGCCCTATCGCGCCGAATTCATTGATGATGACGGCAGTGCGCCCCATCACCGGATCGCGCATCAGGCGCGCAAGCAAGGTGGTCTTGCCGCTGCCGAGAAAGCCGGTGAGGACGGAGACGGGGATCATGCTACGCGGTGCAATCCGTAGGATGGGTGAAACCCATCGCAAACGACGCTTCTGTCGCGATGGGTTTCACCCATCCTACGGACACTTTTTAACCACGGAACACACAGAACACGCGGAAAAAATCTTCTCGATGTTTTCTTTCCGCGTGTTCTGTGTGTTCCGTGGTTTATCGCATTTGACGTTGGGCTTCCTTCGTCAGCCCAACCTACCACTATGGTAATCCGGATCATGATTCCGCCGGCGCCGCTACCACCCGCACCGCACTCCCCCGCTCCACCCCCAGCGCCTCGCGCACCGCCGCGAGCAGGCCCACCAGCGAGCCGCACGCACGCGGCCGCAGTTCGCGCACGCCGCCGGGCGCATCGCCCGCGCCGCGCCAGCGAGCGAACCATCGAAACGGCGTGTCATCACCCGCACGCTCCACCCACGCCAC
>CANIID010000145.1 GCA_947467315.1 Betaproteobacteria bacterium
ACGCGAAGGGGATCAAAATCTCTGACGAGGAACACGCCGCTCTTGCCATCGAGCGCGATGCGTTTCACGGCGAATGGAATTACCGCTTGCCGCCGCGAATGATTGCGGCCGAATGAATCTGTTCATGTTATTATTGCTTGATTCCTAAGTGCCGCAGGTCAGCATCAGTGCGTTGATGCGCTTGGCCGCGCTGGCATCGAGAATCTTTTCGCCCGACCACGGTATCGCGCCGCCATTGGCGAGAAACGTCACCGCGCGCGCGAGGTCAACGCAGCTCATTTCAATCGCGCAGTTGCGGCAATAGGCTTCGATCACGTCACTCACGTCGTTGTTGAGATTGCCGAAACTCTTCATGAAATTCGCCATCGCCGCGTTGCGGTGCGCGGTGCGCCGCTCGGACTCCGCCACCGCACGATCAAAGCCGATATCCGTTTTGTGGCTCAGCGTGCGGATAAATTTGATAAGCGCATTTTCTGCGCCGCCACGTGCGGCATGCTGCGTCAGCAGCAGGTCGGTTACCACCAGCGCGCCGGCGTTGATGAACGGATTACGCGGCTTGCCGCGCTCCTGCTCCAGTTGCACCAGCGAATTAAACGGCGTGCCCGAAGGTTCGCGTCCAACGCGCGACCACAGCGAATCACCTTCCAGATGAAACGCCAGCGTCAGCCCGAACAATTTTGAAATCGATTGGATCGAAAATGGCGTTTCAGCATCGCCTGCCTGATAGACCCGGCCTTCGAGATCGACGATGGCGATGCCAAAGTGATCCGGCGAAACCTTGGCGAGTTCAGGAATATAGCTCGCCACCTTGCCGGTGCCGATGATCGGTTTGACTGCGGCGTGTACGCGGTCGAGGAGGGGTTGATAGTCCATGGATGCAGATGATAGGAGCGAAATCACTCCGGCGTAATCTTAGCCAACCGCACCAGATCGCCCCAGCGCTTGATGTCGGCTTGAACATCTTTCTGAAATTTTGCCGGTAGGTCGGCCGTGGGTTGATAGCCGCCAGAGAGAAGATAGTCGCGTAGCTTCGGCAGTTGCAGCGATTTGTGAATCGCGCCGTAAATTTGATTGACGATTCTGTCGGGGGTTTTTGCGGGCGCGAACCAGGCGTGCCAGCCAGTGTCGATTTGAAAACCGGGTAGCCCCGCTTCAGAGAGCGTCGGAATATCGGGCATCGCGTCCAGCCGCTTCGTGCCGCTGTAACCTAATGCGCGCAGCCGTTCTGATTTAACGTGCGGAGCGGCGATCAGCGGCGGCACCACCATCATCTGCGTTTCGCCGCCAAGCAGTGCAATCATCGACGGCCCCGCGCCTTTGTAGGGGATGTGCGCCAACTGAATGCCGGCGCGCAGGTTGAATGCCTCGGCGATCAGGTGCAGCACGTTGCCCACACCCGGCGAACTGAAACGCAGCGGCTGCTTTTTGGCCACGGCAATCAAATCAGTGACTGATCGCACGGGTAATGAGGGATGCACCGCCAGCAGCGCGCCCTGACCCACTACCGGGTTGGTGATCGGCGTGAAATCGCGGACTGAATCGAATGGCAGTTTCTTGTGCGTGCTGGGGTTGATCGCGAACGCCACCGAGATATGCATCAGGGTGTAGCCGTCGGGCGTGGCCTTGGCGACGATATCGCTGCCGATGATGCCGTTGGCGCCACCGCGATTGTCGACCACGATCGGCTGGCCGAGGTGCGGTTCCATTTCTTTGGCCAGTGCGCGCGCGTTGGCGTCTGTCGCGCCGCCGGGCGGAAACGGCATGATGAGGCGGATGGGGCGTGTCGGCCAGGCGGTTTGTGCGTGGGCGTGGGTCGCCATTGCGGTGAACCATACGGCGCAGGCCGCAATCGAAAATTTTAACCAAGATGATTCATTGGCGCTGCGCATGGATGCTTCTCCTGGTTTCAATTGGCTTCCCGCGGCATACGCGCATCGATGGCGACCTTGGTCCACTTGGCGATTTCGGCGGGAATAATTTTACGCATCTCATCCGGGGTCTTGAGGTCGATCACCGCGCCCATGGCGGTCACCTGCTTTTGCACCTCGGGCATTTTGAAATAGCGGGAAATTTCGTCGTGCAATTTCATCACGATAGCCGTCGGCGTACCCGCTGCTGTAGCAATGGCATACGAGTTCGACGCTTCGTAGCCCTTGACGCCGGCTTCGTCGAGCGTTGGAATATCAGGCAGCAGTTCGGTGCGTTTCAGTGTGCCCACGGCCAGTCCCTTTAACTTGCCCGAACGCAGATGCGGCAGCGCGGGCACGCTGACGGCAAAGGTTGTATGCACTTGTCCGCCGATGACATCGATCATGGCGGGCACCGCGCCTTTGTAGAGCACGATGTTGAAATCATGCTTCGACAGACTGGTGAACAGCGCCGACGCAAAATACTGAAAGCCGCCGGAGGTCGATAGCACGATATCGCCCGGCTTGTTTTTGGCGACGGCCAGCAGATCCTTGACCGAGTTGACTGGCATGGACGGGCCGACACTCAGGACTATGAAGCTCGCGCCGAGCTTGGCGATAAAATCCAGTGCCTTGAGCGAATCAAACGGCAGTTTGCGCACCGCCGGGTTCATCACGTACGCCGACGATACCAGCAGCAGGGTGTAACCATCGGGCCGCGCCTTGACGGCGATTTCGGTGCCGATCAGGCCTTCGCCGCCGGAGCGGTTGTCGACGATCACGCTCTCGCCCAGCGTCGCGGTCAGGTGCGTGGCGATCATGCGCGCCAGCACATCGTTGGTGCCGCCCGGCGTAAACGGCACGATCAGGCGTATGGGTTTGTTGGGATAGTGTCCGGGGCCGGCCTTGGTTGTTTGCGCGGACGTTGCAACCGGCAGCAGAAGCGCGGCCATTACCATCAGCATCGGCGTAAGAATCCGTTTCGACAACATGGCCTCCTCCCTTGTGGCGGTTACGGTATGACCTTCTCACGCCGATAATAGTCGAACAAATCGATAAACATGCGCCCGGTGTCCATGCATTCCTGAAAGCCAAACTGCCGCGCCTTGATGGTGGACGACATGATGTCGAACGTGGGGCCGAACACAAAGTCGCCATACGGCCACACCACGAGTTTATCGTAAGTAGTTGTTTTTAATTGATATTTTTTGGAAATGTTTTCCCACGTCGCCGCCATCTCCGGTGTGGTCATGGTTTGGCCCAAGCGCACGGTTTTAACCTCGCCGAGTTTCATGCCGAAATAATCGGCGAACAGCGGCCATAAATTTTCCCAGCGCAGGTAATCGCCGTTGGTGATGTTGAAACTTTGATTGGCGCAGCGCGGGTCGGTGCTCATCCACTGAATCGCGCGCGCAAGCAGGCTGGCTTCGGTGCATTGATACAACGCGCGGTAGTTGCTCGCCGTGCCGGGAAAATGCAGCGGCTCGCCGCGTGCCTTGCAGATATTCGCGTAGACCGCGATCACCATGCCGAGCGCGCGCGCGAAGCCGGTGGAATGATCGCAGATGGCGTGCGGCCGACTGGCACTCCACGTCCAACGGCTACCGGTTTGCTGTTGCGCGATCAAATAATCTTCTTGCGCGTAATAAAAGTTGGCGTTGTGCGCCACGCGCGGATCGGATTCCAGCGCGGGGGTTTTGTAGGCCGGCAGCGTCGAGCCGTAATACTTCGAGCCCTGCACCATGTGTATATGTTGCAGGTTCGCGGCAACCGGCGCCACCGCCTCGACCAGATGACGCAACATATGGGTGTTGAGGTCTATCGGCTCCGGTCCAGACGAATTGTGATCGTAACGCGCGGCATAAAAAATGTGCGTAGTGTCGGCGAGCGCGCCGAGCTTTTGGCGGCAATCGGCGGCGTCGGTGAGATCAACTGCGATGCTTTTGAACGAGCATGCGCTCGCCGGGGCGCGGCGCGACAGGCCGATCACTTCCCAATCGGGATCGCCCGCCAACACTTCCGCGAGACGGCGGCCCACCACACCGGAAGCGCCGGCGACTAAGGCGTGATAGCGCGCGGTCTTCATTTTTGTCATTCCGGTTTGATGCCCATCGTCTTGATGAGCTTGCCGTACTTGGCGTGTTCATCCGCGACAAAGCGGCCGAATTCCTCCTGTGAATTGCCGACGCCGTCGCTGCCCAAATCTTTTAATCGATCCTTGATGTCGGGCAGACTGACGGCGCGCACCAACTCTTTGTTCAAGCGCGCCACGATGTCAGCCGGTGTTTTTGCCGGTGCATGCACCGAGTACCACGCGCTGGCGGTGTATTCCGGCATGCCGGCTTCGGCGAAGGTCGGCACTTGCGGCAGATC
The DNA here is from genome assembly GCA_947467315.1 of Betaproteobacteria bacterium. Lineage (GTDB taxonomy): Bacteria > Pseudomonadota > Gammaproteobacteria > Burkholderiales > SG8-41 > UBA5216. The sequence goes on from CANIID010000145.1 coordinate 4,281, forward strand.
GGCCAGGCGCGACGTTCGCGCGATGGCGAGCGGTCGCAGGCGTCCGCTTTTGACATGTGGCAACGCCGACGCGGCAGGGTCAACGAGCATCTGCGCCTCGCCGCTGATGGTGCCGACGATGGCGGGCGCGCCGCCTTTGTATGGGATTTGAATGATGTCGATTTTGGCGAGGCTTTTGAAGGTTTCGCCCAGCATGTGCGCGGACGAGCCGGTGCCCGCCGAGGCAAATTCAATCTGGCCGGGCCGCCGCTTGGCGAGCGCGATCAGTTCTTTCAGTGACTTCGCCGGCAGCGCGGGATTCACCACCAGCAGCGTGGGCGCGATCACCAGCAACGACACCGGTGCAAAATCGCGCAGCGCGTCGTAGCCGGGCTTGGCATACAGATGCGGGCTGAACGCGTGCGTAGCAATCGACGACAGCAGCAGCGTGTAGCCGTCGGGCGCCGAGCGCGCGACAAACGTCGTGCCAATGGTGGTGCCCGCGCCCGCGCGGTTTTCGACGATGACTTGCTGGCCGAAAGCCTCGGTGAGTTTTTGGCCAAACAGGCGCGCCAGCGTGTCGTTGCCGCCGCCGGGTGGATACGGCACGACGAGGCGTACTGGCTTGGTGGGGTAGGGCGCTTGTGCCACGGCTGTTATCGATGCGGTTGCCATGGCCACGGCTGTGGCGAATAGACTACAGTTCTTGAAGTTCATGAGCGCCCTATGCATACAATTTTCTCGACTAACTACGCAGCCTGCGTTTTTATATTTCCCAACGACTTGCGCGCCCAGTCCGCGTAAGTGCCGGTGGATATCATTTTGTCGCGGATCACGTGGCGTAACGTGTGCAACTCATCTTCGGTGGGCGCGGGCGTGATCGCCACCGGATCGGTTCCCAAATCGAAGCCGGTGTTTTCCTGTATATCGTCAAGCGTGTACGACGGATGCACAGTATCGAGCCGCAGCACACCGGCGGTGGTATCGAAGCGGAAATTCGCCTTCGGCGTGACCACCTTGCTGGGATTGCCGTGCCGCAGCACGTCCGGCGGGCAACTGCCGGCGGCGGAAATGAAATCCACTTTTTCCACCAGCGAACGTGACGTGTGTTCGGTGCGAAACACCACCGTGCGGCGCGCACCGTAGTAAATCATGCCGCCGCCGTAGCCGCCGGGAAAGCGCATTTGCGGATGGTCGATATCAGGCCCGATTTGATGCAGATTGTAATTACCCAGGCGGTCGATCTGCACGCCGCTGACGAAGAACAGGCCCAGCTCGCCTCGCTGCGCGAGAAAGTGAAACTGGCGCGAGGTTTTGAACGGATTAAACACGGAATTCAAAATAATCAATTCCGCATTCGGCGCATGCAGCGCCTGCGCCAGCAACAGCCCGGCGGCGGGTATGTGCGACAGTGCGCCGCATGCAGATATCTCGCCGTCGCGCACTTCACGCGACAGCAATATCGCCATCAACTCGACATCGGTGTAAGGCATCGCCATCACGAACCTGCCGCGCGCGTGGGTTGCCGCCACTCCAGCGGCACGAAACGCTCGACGTACTCATCGTGATCGCGCACGCCAAACACATGGGTTTGCAAATAGGTTTCGAACGAGGCGTCGTCTTTTGATGCGATGACGTATTCGCGCATGTGGTTCTTGTCGGCGTTGTACAGGCCCGCGCAGCCCGCAGGGTGCGCGCCAAACGGCGCATGCGCCACCGTGTCCACGTGTATCGCCGGAATAAATGCGCCCTTGGCTTCTTTTTCGGTGAGTTGATCGACGATACGCTCGGCGGTGACGATCACGTGTTTCGATGCTTCCGCCAGTATCACCACCTCGGCCTCGTAGCCGCACGACACATTGCCTTGCCGGTCCGCGGTTTGCGCGTGAATGATCGCGACATCCGGGCGCAGCGCCTTGGCCACCACGGTTCTGGTTTTGCCGTCGAACGGATCAACCGCCACCACCATGTCGTCGCGGCGCTTCAGAATATCCGTGCCGAACAAGCCGACGACCGGCACGTAAGGTACTCCCATAGACCCAGCCTGGGCCTGTGCAAAGAGCACCCCTCAGGTATTGTCCATCGACACCACTCTGCCGCCGAGTACATAGCGCGCAAAGTTAGGGCCGGTGCGGGCGAATTCGCCGAGCGTCACGCTGCACGTATCGACTATGCCGACCGCGCCCGCGCCCACGAGGAAATCGATATTGATATCGCCGCCCACCACGCCCACCACGCGCAGCTTGTTCGTGCCTTGACGCACCAGTTGGCGCAGCAACGCCATCGGCGCACGCTGTAAATTGGCGCTCATCACCACCTGCGCGCCAGATTTGACGTGGGTGGCGGCTTGTTCGAGGGTGGTCAGTTTGTCCCGCATAGGGTTCTCCAGGATTCAGAATTCAGTCGATCATGCGCTTTGCACGATGCCCGCGTCAATCCACGCTCACTCTACTTTCACGCCGGCTTGCTTCACCACCGCGCCGTAACGCTCGAAATCCTCGCGCACGATCTTTGCGTATTCCTCCGGCGTGGTCCACGCGGGTTCTTCGCCTTGCGCGGCGTAGAGTTGCCGCGTTTCGGGCGCTTTTAACGCTTGCACGAAGGCGCTGTTGATGCGATTGATGATGTTGCGTGGCATGCCGCGCGGCGCGAGCACGCCATTCCAGCCGAGGAATTTGAAGCCTGCGACGCCGGATTCGCCGATCGTCGGCAGCTCCGGAAAAATTGTCGAACGTTTTTCACCGCTGACGGCGATGCAGCGCGCGCGCCCGGCTTTCCACGGCGCAAGATAAGCCGCCAGCGGGCCGAGCGACCAATTGGCTTCACCCGCGCCGATGGCGGTGGCGGACGGGCCGCCGCCTTTGTACGGCACGTGCGTGCTTTCGATCCCGGCAGCGGTGGCGAACATCAAACCCGCAAGGTGGCTGGTGGAGCCGATGCCGGCGGAAGCCATCAGCAACTTGCCCTGGCGCGCGCGGGCCAGATCGATGAGTTCACGCGTGGATTTCACCGGCAGCGCGGCGTTGACGCACAAGCCCGCCTGCGTGATGGCGAACAGCGATATCGGCGCGAAGTCATTCACCGGGTGATAGGGCACGTTCTTGTAGGTGTGAGGCGCGACCGCGAGCGTGGCGAACGAGGTCGCGAGCAGCGTGTAACCGTCGGGTGCGGCGCGCGCGACAATCTCCACGCCGATGGTGCCGCCGGCGCCGGGGCGGTTATCGACCACGATCTGCTGGCCCAGGCTTTCGGCGGCGCGTATGAATGCGATGCGGCCCAGAATGTCGCCCGCCGAGCCGGGGCCGTTCGAGATGACCATGCGGATCGGCCGCACGGGGTAGGATTCCGCCGCGTGCGCCGCCATGGTCGGCGCGCAGCCCGCCAACAGCACCAGCCAATGTCTGTGCATGCTTCCTCCTCGCGATATTTGCGGTTATATTGGCACCGAATCATTCACCGGCGCAAGCCACGGGCAGACGGCATGCAATATATCTACGGCTACCACGAACTGAATACCGCGCCCGACCACCCGACCAGCGCCAGAGTCGCGCCGCGCCGCATCTTGTCGGGGGACACCTTTGAAACCGCCAAGTCGTCGACCGTCGGCGCCGTGCTCTACGGCGAACACGTCGCGGTGGCGCTGGCGATGCAGGCGGCGGGCTCCGGCGCGAAAGCGCATTCGCATCCCAACGAGCAATTCAATTACATCGTGCAGGGCGTGATGGTGTCGGATATCGCCGACGAGAAACAGACCTTCGGCAAGAAGGGCATGATCGTGCATACGCCGTCGATGTCGATACACACCGGGCAGGCGTGTCCCGACGAGGACATGTATTTTTTTGCGATGAAAGACACGCGCCACGGCATCACCGGGCCACCGGTGGATGGCAAGCACGACGGCCCCTTATACCTGCCCGGCTTCGGCAAACGCGCGCAGGAAACCAAGCGCACCACGGCGCAGATGATGGCGGAATCGGGCACCGACCCCGAGGGTGAAAAAACGCGCTATATATATGATTTTAATGATCTTTCTGAAAGGCGGGGCCGCACGGCCAGCGCGCGCATGGTGGCAGGGCTGCACTTGGCCAGCGGCGTGCAAGGCGGCTTGCTCATCAGCGAAAAACTGCAAGTGGCGGTGCTCGATCTCGCGCCCGGCGCGGTGTTGCCCACGCACGGGCATGACAACGAACAATTCACGCTGGTGGCCGAGGGCGATGTGCATGCGTATGTGGCGGGCAACGCGCATCGCGTGGCGGAGCGTTTTGTGATTCACGTACCGCCGCAGGTGTCGCATGGCATTATTGCCGGCACGAAAGGCGCGCGTATCGTGACGGTGCAGGACACGCGGTTCGCATTCGCGGGCTGACCTTTAAACCGGCTTTCGGGGAACGATGACCATGCAAGTGACAAAACTTTCTCCCCTGATCGGCGCAGAGGTCACCGGCCTTGATCTGCGCAATCCGGTTGACGCAGATACGCGCCGTCGTCTGAATGAGGCGGTTGTCGATAACGTCGCACTGGTGATTCGCGATCAGGACTTTACGCCCGAGCAATATCTGGCGGCGGTGTCGCTGTTCGGTGAGCCGATGGATCAGCACTTCACGCAATACGCACTGCCCCATTGCCCTTTGGTGCATGAGGTGTCGAACCGGCATCAGGATAAATCCGGTAAGCGCGTCAAGCACGGCGCGGGCTGGCATACCGATCACACCAACCATGTGCGACCGCCGAAAAACACCAGCCTGTACGCGGTGGCTTTGCCGTCATCGGGCGGCGATACGGCGGTGGTCAACATGCGCGCGGGCTACGACGCGCTACCCGGCGATATCAAGCAAAAAATTCAGGGCATGAAAACGGTCAACGTGTTTCAGGGCAGCGCCTCGGCGACCTATTCCGGCCAGTCAGCCGATGCGCAGGTCGAGAAAAAGCCCGAGCCCGTGTTGCAGCCACTGGTGCGCACCAATCCCGACAACGGCAAGAAGGCGTTGTATTTTCACCCGGTGAAAACCGAGAACATCGTCGGCATGAACGCCGAGGATTCGCAGGCGTTGTTGAACGATTTGCTCGAACGCACGGTGCGGGATGAGTTTATTTATCGCCACAAATGGCGCAAAGGCGATTGGCTGATCTGGGATAACCGCGCGGCGATGCACCGCGCGTATTTTGATTACGACCCGAACGAATACCGCTTGCTCTACCGTGTGCTGGTGCGGGGTGAATTGCCGGTGTAGATCAGTGTTCCAGTTTGATGTTCGCCAGCTTGACCACTTTCTGCCACTTCGCGATATCGCGCGTGAGCAATTCACGAAAGCGTGCGGGTGAACCGCCGGCCGGCTCCATGCCATCGGCTGCCATGCGTGCCTTGAGATCGGGCAGTTGCAGGATGCGGTTGATCTCGCTGTTCCAGCGCGCAATCACCTCGTTGGGCAAGCCCTTCGGCCCCAGCACGGCAGCCCAATTCACGTATTCATAGCCTGCGATAGTTTCAGCCACGGTGGGAATATCCGGCACCGCGTTGGAGCGTTGCGCGGTGGTCACAGCGATGCCGCGCAGGCGGTTTGCTTTGACTTGCGGGATCATCGGCGGCATGCCGCCGATCACCACTTGAATCTGTCCGCCCAGCAGGTCGTTCATGGCGGGGCCAGTGCCCTTGTAGGCTACGTGCTTCATGCGGGTGTCAGCCATTTGATTGAACAACTCGGTGCCGAGGTGGTTGCCGCTGCCGATTCCGGCAGAGCCGTAGTTAAGCTTGCCGGGATTGGCTTTGTCATAGGCCATCAGTTCCTTGACGCTGGTGACTGACAGTGAAGGATGCAGCGCAACCACGAGACCTGCCTCGCCGATCAGTGCGATGGGCGTCACGTCGCTCTTGGCATCGTAAGGCAGTTTGTAGAGCGCCGCGTTGGCGGCATAGCTGCCCGACACCACGATCAGGGTATAGCCGTCGGGATTTGCCCGCACCGCGATTTCGGTGCCCAGCGAATTGCCGGCGCCGGGACGATTATCCACCACCACCGATTGCCGGAATGCATCGGAGAGTTTTTGCGCCATCACGCGCGCCACAATGTCCGCCGTAGCGCCGGGCGCTGTCGGTACGATGAGGCGCACCGGTTTGGATGGGTAGGGCTGTGCGACAACAGTCCCGCTTGCAATCAGGCCGGTCGTCAAAATGAAAACGATCAAAAGGGTATTGCGTGTGGCACTCATGGGTATGGGCTTTCGGGTATCACGCAGGCGTGGCATCCGCGCGCGAAATAAAATCAAACGTCTCTTGCGCGCAGCGATCCGCATCGCTGGCCGCGACATGATACGAGTTGCCCGGCAGCACCAGCAACCGCGAGTTGGGAATCATCTGTTGCCACGCGCGCGTGGCCTCGACCGAACCCAGCGCGCTGCCTTCGGTGGTGATCACCAGCGTGGGGCAGGTGATGCGCGGCAGATCGGCGGAGATATCGGTGGGTGAAACATGCGTGCTGACACCCGTCATGGTGGATGCCGCGGTTTGCCCCATCAAGTTGATCCACCACTGCGCGCCCTCGGGCGCAAAGCGGCTGCCCAGCCGGCCCGCCATGGTGCGGTTTGCCCAATGGGCTACACCGCCTTCCGCTTCGTATTCTTTTACCAGGGCGGGGCGCGTGGCCGCGATGCCTTTCCGCTGTGGCGGTGGTGTGCCGGCGACAGTTAAGGTGCTCACGCGTTCAGGGTAGCGCGCGGCAAAACGGCGCGCGACGGTGCCGCCGAGCTTGGCGCCTACCAGATGAAAGCGATCCACGTTCAGCATCTGCAAAAGCTGAACATAATCATCGACAATCCGATCAAGCGACCACGGAAAATCCCGCGGCATGACACTCGATGCGCCATAGCCGCGCATGTCCGCGCGCACCACCCGGTAATGGCGCGCCAGATGCGGCACCCAGCCGAACCACACGGCGCTGCTCTCGGCGTTGCCGTGTAGCAACAGGATCGTTTCCGCTTTGCGCCACGCGTCGGTGAAATCGTCGATCAGATAATGCATTTCGAGATCGGGTGTGAGGTGCGCGATGGGCATGCACGGGGCTCCTATGGGATGATGGCTATTGTATGACTGTTCGCGCCTGCCCCGTATTGTGGGCTGCCGCCAAACACCGGTTGCCGGGTGGGAGTAGAATATTTGCAGCGATTACGGGGCACGCGAATCCGGATTGTCTGGATTCACTTCATCAGGAGATAAACCGATGGACGGTATGAATGCAGTAACTAAAACGCAGACGATGAAGATCACCAAGATCAAGGAGTTTATCGGCGCCGAAGTCACCGGCATCGATTTACGCCAGCCGGTGGACGAGGCTACGCGCAAGCGGCTGAATCAGGCGGTGGCCGATCACACCGTGCTGGTGATCCGCGGCCAGGAATTCACGCCCGCGCAATATCAGGCGGCGGCGCGACTGTTCGGCGATCTCATGGAAGATCAAAACCGCCGCTACCTCGTCGATGGCCATCCGCTGGTGAGCGTGCTGTCGAACCGCCACCGCGACAGCAACGGAAATCCGGCCAAAGTGGCGACCAACTCCACCTGGCACACCGACCACACCAATCAGGAAGTGCCACCCAAGTTCACCATGCTGTATCCGATGTCACTGCCGAGCAAAGGCGGCGGCACCTCGGTGTGCAACATGCAGGCGGCTTTCAACGCGCTGCCCGAAGCATTAAAGCAGCGCATCACGCCGATGAAAACGGAAAACACCCTGATCAGCAGCGCGCGTTTCAAGATCGCCAATCCCGATATCCTGAAAGCGCAAAAGGAGCTGATGGCGAAGAAGCCGCCGACCATCCAGCCGCTGGTGCGCACCCATCCGGAAACCGGCGCCAAGGCGATCTGGTTTCACAAAAGCAAAACCGAAAAAATCATTGGCATGACGCCGGAAGATACGCAGGTTTTCTTGCAGGAACTGCTGGATACCGCGATCCGCCCTGAGTTTGCCTACGTGCATGAATACAAACTCGGCGACATGCTCATCATCGATGACCGCTCCACCATGCACAAGGCGGGATTCGATTTCGACCACAGCCAGCATCGCTTGCTGTACCGCATATTGGTGCGGGGCGATCGGCCGGTTTAGGCGGGTCTGCTTGTGCCGTATAGCCCGGAAGTAGCGCAGCGTATTCCGGGGATCGTGGCTATCGCTGACCCCCGGATTTCACTGTGTTACATCCGGGCTGCGCTGGCTACGGCTATTTCAATAGCCCTTGTTGCTCGCTCCGTTACTGCTACGACTGTGTGCCGCGGCAAGCGGATCATTCCGGCTGTCCGTCACGCGCCAGCCGGATGCCGGTGAATTGCCAACGCGTCGCCGCCGGGAAAAAATTGCGGTAGCTTGCCCGGATGTGCGAGCGCGGCGTGGCGAATGATCCGCCGCGCAGCACGTACTGGTTCGCCATGAATTTCCCGTTGTATTCGCCTACTGCGCCGGGCGTGGTACGAAAGCCAGGGTAAGGCGCATAGGCGCTATGCGTCCATTCCCAAACATCGCCATAGAATTGCTGCAGCCCTGCCGCACTTCCCTGCGGCACTGCGAGCGGGCGTAGCATACCGCTCTCCACAAAATTGCCGGCGATGGGCAGCTGAGCGGTGGCCACTTCCCATTCAGCCTCATACGGCAGGCGCGCACCGGCCCAGCGAGCATACGCATCCGCCTCAAAGTAGCTCACATGGCACACCGGTTCATCGGGATGAAGCGCTTGCATGCCGTGCAAGGTAAACGCGCACCGACCGTCGTCACGCGCCTCCCAATACGATGGCGCGTGCCAGCCCTGCGCCTTGATCAAGTCCCAGCCTTCTGACAGCCACAGTTCCGCGCGCTCGTAGCCGCTGTCATCAATAAACGCCTGATATTCGCCATTCGTCACAAGGCGAGACGCCAACGCGTGATTTTCCACAAACACACGATGGCGCGGTAGTTCGTTATCAAAAGCGAAACCCATGCCGTCGTGGCCCAGCATATGCAGCGCTGCGCCATAGTGCACCCAACGCAGCGCGACCGCACTGCCGGTGCATGCAGACGATGTTGTTCGATAGGCGGGCTTTAACGGATTACGCGACAGCAGGTGTTTCAGGTCGGTGAGCATCAGCTCCTGATGTTGCTGTTCGTGTTGTAGGCCCAGCTCAATCAATTCGCGGAACCGTTGCGGTTGACTGTCGATACTGTCCAGCAGTTTTTCCATGTGCGCATCAACATGCTCGCGGTAACGCACGATGTCTTCAAACGCGGGCCGCGACAACAATCCGCGCTCGAGACGTTGGTGGCGTTCGCCGACGCCTACGTAATACGAATTGAACAGTACTCGAAATTGGGGATGGAAGTGACGGTATTCCGCAGTGGCTTGTTCGAGTACAAAGGTTTCAAAAAACCAACTGGTGTGCGCAAGATGCCACTTGACCGGGCTCGCATCAGGCATCGACTGCAGCGCACAGTCTTCCGCGGATAACCCGGTAACGAGCGCCATGGTTGCCTGACGCACGGCGTAATAGCGTCCACGCAATGTGTCGGCGGGCGCTGTATAGGGCATCGCCGCGCCTGGCGCTGGCCGGATACTGGCAATCTTTACATTACTCGACA
>CANIID010000146.1 GCA_947467315.1 Betaproteobacteria bacterium
AGATGGGGTTTAACCCGATCATTCTGGAGCGCGGCAAAGTCGTACGCGAACGCACGCAGGACACCTGGGGCCTGTGGCGTAAGTCGGTGCTCAATGCGGAATCGAACGTGCAGTTCGGTGAAGGTGGCGCGGGCACGTTTTCGGATGGCAAGCTCTACAGCCAGATTAAAGACCCGCGTTTTCTCGGGCGCAAAGTGCTGACGGAATTCGTCAAGGCCGGCGCGCCCGAAGAAATCTTGTATGTCAGCAAGCCGCACATTGGCACGTTTCGTTTAGTGGGCATGGTGGAAACTATGCGCGCCACCATTGAATCGCTGGGAGGTGAGTTTCGCTTTCAGAGCCGGGTAACGGATATTGATATTGAAAACGGACAAACGCGCGGCGTGGTGCTGGCCAGCGGCGAACACATCGCCAGTGAACACGTGGTGCTGGCAGTCGGCCACAGCGCGCGCGATACCTTCGAAATGCTGCACGCGCGCGGCGTGTATCTTGAAGCCAAGCCATTTTCGATAGGCTTCCGCATCGAACATCCGCAATCGCTGATCGACCGCGTGCGTTACGGCAATTATGCGGGACACAAGCTGCTCGGCGCCGCTGACTACAAACTGGTGCATCACTGCAAAAATGGCCGCTCGGTCTATAGCTTCTGCATGTGTCCCGGTGGCACGGTGGTGGCGGCAACCTCCGAAGTGGGGCGCGTGGTTACCAACGGTATGAGTCAGTATTCTCGCAACGAGCGCAATGCGAATGCGGGTATTGTTGTCGGCATCACGCCTGCGGATTACCCCGGCGACGTGCTGGCGGGCATCGAATTTCAACGCCACTGGGAATCGCGCGCGTTTGAATTGGGCGGCGAAAATTACTGCGCGCCTGCGCAGCGCGTGGGTGATTTTCTCGCGCGGCGGGCATCGACCGCTTTGGGCGAGGTCGCGCCGTCGTATACGCCGGGCGTGCATCTGACCGACTTGAGCACCTGCATCCCTGATTATGCGATCGCGGCGATACGCGAGGCACTGCCCGCGTTCGATAAACAGATCAAAGGCTTCGCCATGGACGACGCCCTGCTCACCGGCGTGGAAACGCGCACCTCGTCGCCGATACGTATCAAGCGCAACGGCGAATTTGAGAGCCTGAACACGCGCGGCCTGTATCCGGCGGGCGAGGGCGCGGGTTACGCGGGGGGGATACTGTCGGCGGCGGTGGATGGGATTGAGGTGGCGGAGGCGGTGGCGTTGAGTATGGTTCAGGGTGCGAGCGCGTAGACGCGATACTATTGCCATACCAACACCGTCATTCTGGCGAAAGCCAGAATCCAGTTCGTAACTCGCGTGTAGCGCACATTTGAACTGCAAAGTGATGAACGTACTGAATTCTGGCTTTCGCCAGAATGACGGGTGTGGGGTTTAATCTGTAAATCTGCGTAAATCTGTGGCAAAAAAGGTTTTGAACTCAATGGAAAAAGTCCGCGTCTCCAAACTGATGTCCGAGCAAGGCATCTGCTCACGCCGCGAAGCCGACAGCTACATCGAGCAAGGCTGGGTGCTGGTCGATGGCGTCAAAGTCACCGAGCTTGGCACGCGCGCGTTCCCCAATCAGGTCATCACCCTTGCGCGCCAGGCGCAATCGAAGCAGGAGGCCAGCGTCACCATCCTCCTTAACAAGCCCATCGGCTACGTGTCGAACCTGCCGGAGCTCGGCTATCGCCCCGCGATGGAACTTATCAAACCGGAAAATCGTTTCGAGGGCGACAAACTGCCACTGCGTTTCAGCGCCACGCATCTGCGCGGGCTGGCGCCGGCCGGGCGGCTCGATATCGACTCCGTGGGCTTGATCGTTTTCACGCAGGACGGCCGCGTCGCCAAAAAACTGATCGGGCAGGATTCAGCCATTGAAAAAGAATACCTCGTGCGCGTCGAAGGCACGCTGTCGGCGGAGAACATGGCGAAACTCAATTTCGGCTTGAGTCTCGACGACAAGCCGCTCAAGCCCGCCAAGGTGAGCTGGCAGAACGAAGATCAATTGCGCTTCGCTTTGCGTGAAGGCAAAAAGCGGCAGATACGGCGCATGTGCGAGCTGGTTGGTTTGAAGGTTACGGGCTTAAAGCGCGTGCGTATTGGCAGCGTGATGTTGGGTAAGTTGCCGGAAGGGCAGTGGCGGTACTTGCGCCAAGACGAACAGTTCTGACGGAGGTTCGGCGATGCTGAAATTTCGGATCATGATTGCGGCATTCGTGGCGCAAGCAATGCCTGCCTTCAGCGCGGACTATCCGGTCAAGCCGGTGCGCATGGTTGTGGCCGCGGCCATCGGCGGCGGTGTCGATATCACTGCGCGCATGGTGTCGATCAAACTGTCGGAGCTATTCAAGCAGCAATTCATCGTCGAGAACCGCACCGGCGGCAGCGGCAATATCGGCACGGAGCAGGCGGCGCGCGCCACACCCGATGGTTATGTGTTGCTGATGGGTACCATCGGCACGCTGGCGATCAATCCGGGTCTCTACAAGAATCTCACGTTCGACACCGTGCGCGATTTCGCACCGGTGGTGCGTACGGTCGATGCCACGAATATCCTGGTGGTGCATCCTTCGGTACCGGTGCGCAGTTTGAAGGATCTGATCGCGGTGGCGAAGCAGCGGCCGGGCGAATTGCTCTACGGCTCGCCGCAGAACGGCACGTCGGGGCACCTGGCGGGCGAGATGCTGGCGAGCATGGCCGGCATCAAGCTGGTACACATTCCGTACAAAGGTGGCGCGCCCGCCACCATCGATTTGTTGTCGGGCCAATTGCAGTTCATGTTTGCCACTACCAGCACGTCGCTGCAGCACATCCGCAGCGGCAAGCTACGCGCGCTGGCGGTCACCACTGCAAAGCGCTCGGCGCTGGTGCCTGAATTGCCCACCATGATCGAAGCGGGCATGCCGGGCTTCGAGGTCAACAACTGGTACGGGTTGGTGGCGCCCGCGAAGGTGCCGGCGGATATTATTGCGACGCTGAACCGGCAGGTGCGAGTGGCACTGGAGTCGCCCGAGGTGAAAGACTCGATGGTGAAACAAGGATTGGATCCCGCCGGCGGCACGCCCGAAGAATTCGGTGCTTACATCAAATCCGAACTGGCGAAGTGGGCCAAAGTGATACGCGCGTCGGGTGCGACGGCACAGTAATCAGGCTTCCACGGTGGAAGGCAAGCCCGCTTTCTCGCTGACGATATCGCGCCACACCAGATAGGTGACATCGCCATCGTCGGTGGCCACCGACGTATGCACCATGTTCGGCGGTATGTGCAGCAGGCAGCCGGTGGGCACTATGAACTCCTGCCCGTCCATGTTGACCTTCATCGCGCCTTTGAGCACGTAATTGAACGTTTCATCGGGATGGTAATGCGGCTTGGAGCCGGTGCCGACTTTCTTGGTGACCAGCCCGCTGTAGATGCGCTCGCCGGTGAACGACGAACCCTGCGACGTGGACAACGCGCCGAGCGTGGCGGTCTTTTCCATGGTGTGAAAATTGTGGACGTAATTCTTTTTGCCGGATTGAGATGCATGAGCCATGGTGTACTCCGATAATGTAAAGGCTGAATGCACTTTACCGCTAAAGCCGCTCGAAGTTCAACTGACGGGCGCCGCTCTATTTTTGGCCACGCGTGACGCGATGAGATACCCTTGCAAGCGGACCCAAAAGACAACTGCAACACTTTCAGGAAGACAAATCATGGATTTAGGACTCCACGGCAGAAAAGCCATCATCTCCGGCGCCAATCGCGGTATCGGTCTCACCATCGCGGAACACTTTGCGGCGGAGGGCGTCGCCCTCGCACTGCTGGGCCGCAATGAAGCCGGGCTCACTGTTGCGGCAGCGCAGGTGCGCGCGAAGCACCCGGCGGCCAAGGTATGCACGGTGGTGATGGATCTGGAGCAGCCGCAGACCATCAACCCGGCGGTGGAGGCTTCGGTCACGCAACTCGGCGGCGTGGATATTCTCGTTAACTGTGCGGGCGGCGCGTATCGCGGGCGGTTGGAGGAAATCCCCGATGAGATGTGGGAGCGTTATTTCAAGGTGAAGCCGCTGGGCCTGCTGCGCATGACGCGCGCGGCATTGCCGCATCTGAAAAAATCCGATCAGGGCCGCGTCATCAATATCTCCGGCACGCGCGGGCGCGAGCCCGAAGCGCATTCGATGATGTCGGGACCGATCAACTTTGGCACACTGAGCGTGACCAAGGCCATGGCGAATGAATTCGGCCCGTTCGGCATCACCGTCAACGCCATCGCGCCCGGCTCCACGGCGACACGGCGCTTTACCGAACTGGTGGAAATTACCGCGCTCGAACGCGGGCTGTCGCTGGAAAAAGCCGAGCAGTATCTGTTGCAGGAAGTGCCGCTCGGCAAAGTGATTCAACCGGAGGACGTGGCTGATCTCGCGGTGTTTCTGGCGTCGGCGCGCTCACGGCTCATCAGCGGCACGGCAATCAATGTGGATGGCGGGCGGACACGGAGTATTTGATCTGCGAGGCGTCAGAGTAGGGCGCAAGTAAGTAACTCTGTCGTTCCCGCGCAGGCGGGAACCCAAAACACAGTGCCACGTGCGACGGATATCTCCCAACCTGCCTTCCCCCGAGGGACGGGGATACCCGCCTTGCGCGGGAATGACAGTAATGGTTGTGACGTAAGGCGCAGTCCAATGAACGCAATAATTATTACAGCTAAAATTTCAGTCATCGCGATCCTGACGGGGACGGGCATCGCAGCGTCCGCACAGGTTTTTCCAAGCCGTCCCTTGCGCCTGCTGGTGCCGCTTGCTCCCGGCGGTGGCAATGACACCACGGCGCGACTGGTGGGGGCGAAGCTCGCTGAAAGTCTGGGGCAGCAGGTGGTGGTGGAAAACCGTCCGGGCGGCGCAGGCGTCATTGCGTCGGAAATCGTGGTCCGCGCGCCGGCGGATGGCCACACGCTGTATCTCGCCAGCACCACGTTCACTGCGGCGCCCAGTCTGGTGAAAAAGCTCACCTTCGACACGATCAAGGATTTTGCGCCGGTGACAAGGCTGGCTGTGGTGCCGGCGGCGTTGATCCTGCACGCATCGCTGCCCGTGAATTCGGCGCGGCAGTTGATCGCGCTCGCCAAGGCGAATCCGGGGCAGGTCACCTTCGGTTCGGCGGGTGTCGGCAGCGGTTCGCATCTGTCCGGCGAATTGTTCAAGCTGACTGCGGGCGTGAACCTGCTGCACGTGCCCTACAAAGGCAGTGCGCAGGTGACTACCGCATTGCTGTCGGGCGAGGTGATGGTGGCGATCACCAATCCGATTTCGTCAATGCCGCACGTCAAGGCCGGGCGCATCCGGAATCTTGGCGTCACCAGCCTGCAACGCTGGCCGCTGTTCGCCGACTACCCCACGCTCAACGAATCCGGCGTGCCGGGTTACGAACTGTTGATCTGGAACGGCATAGTCGTGCGCGCCGGCACGCCGCAACCGATCATCGAGCGGCTGCACCGCGATCTCATCCGGGCCGCGAATCAGCCGGAGATCGTGTCCAACCTGGCTGCCGATGGCTCGCGCGCGATGGTGCTGGCGCCTGAGGCGTTCGGCGCCTACCTGCGGGATGAGATCGCGAAGTGGGGGCGGGTGACGAAGGCGGCGGGGATACGGGCGGAGTAACCCGGTGGGCTGCCAAGCCCAACATCGGTGGTGCATCACGCAGGCCATGTGGCGCAATGCGCTTCGCTTATTGACGCCCTACGGGGCGCGGGCTACGCGCCACACCGTAAGGTTAGACATCCTCGTTCCCATCGTCCGGGCCTTGGAAAAGATGCTTGAAATAGCGCTCAGGTGCGTTGAGGAAATCGCGCGTCACGCGATAATGTTCCGAGTCTTGATAGGCAATTGGCTCAATGGCCTCGTTGTCAAAACTGAACAGAATGGCGCCAGGATAGCTCAGGATAATCGGCGAGTGGGTCGCGATGATGAACTGGGCGTGACCTGACTTTTCGAGATCGTGAATGATGCTCAGGAATGATAACTGCCGTTGCGGCGAGAGTGCGGCTTCGGGTTCGTCAAGGAGGTAGATGCCTTGTTCGAAACGATTCGAAAAGAGGGAGAGGAAGGATTCACCGTGGGATTGCTGGTGCAGCGATTTACCGCCATAGGCCCTAAGATTGGACACCTCGTCTATGTAGGTCGCAAAGTTGTAAAAGCTCTCGGCGCGCATAAAGAAGCCTTCGCTGGTCTTTGGCGACCACGATAGCCGCAAGGCCTGCGCCAGCGCGGAACGCTCGTTGAAGGTCGTGCGGTAATGATCGCGGCTCCCGCCTTCAGGACTGAACTCACAGCATTCTGCAATGGCTTCAAGCAGCGTGGATTTGCCAGCGCCGTTTTCGCCAACGAAAAAAGTGACGTTGGTGTTAAACGCCAAATCGATGCCACGGGATAACGCGGGCACGTTGAACGGATATTGGCCGGGAATGAATTTTTCAGGAAGGCTCACTACGCGGCGCAGAAACGGTGCGCCCATACGCGGCGTTTCTCCGGAAACTCTGCGACCGCGCAGCATGTGGCAATTATGTTCTGAGTAACGATGAGCGCGGTTGTGACGGCGGATTAGTTAATCTTCACCCCGCCCACCTTCATCACCTTGGTGATCTTCTCAACCTCGCTACGCACAAACTTGTCGAATTCCTCCGGCGTCGAAGGTTTGACCACGGCGCCGCGCGCTGAAATTTTGGCCTTTATGTCGGCGATATTGAGCACGCGCGCGACTTCCTGCGATATCAGATTGACCACCGGGCGCGGCGTTTTTGCGGGCGCGAATAGGCCGTACCAGTGGTCGAACGCGTAGCCCGGCAACCCGGCTTCGCCGATGGTGGGCACGTCGGGCAGCGCGGGTGAACGCGCGGCGGTACTGACGGCGAGTGCTACTAGCCGCTTTTCCTTGATGAACGGCAGGGTGTTGCCGATGGGCGCATAGGCGAAGTTCAGGCGCGCAGTCATTGCGTCGGTGATGACTTCGGGCACGCCTTTGTAGGGGATGTGCGAAAGCTCAAGGCCGGCCATCTGGCGAAAGAGTTCGCCGGTGATGTGGGTACCGCTGCCCACGCCCGCGTGGCCGTAGTTGATGCCGCCTTTTTGTTTGACCATCGCGATCAGTTCTTTCACCGACTTGATGCCCGCGGAGGGCGCGATGATGAGCACGTTTGGCAGACTGGTGGCCTGCGAGATGCCGGCGAAATCGCGCAGCGTGTCGAAGGTGGCGTTGGGGTAGAGCGCCGGCGTGGCGGCGTGCGACACGGAGTTAAAAAACAGCGTGTAGCCGTCGGCGTTGGCGGCGGTGACGATGGCGCCGGCCACCGTGCTGCCCGCGCCGGGGCGGTTATCGACCACCACGCGCTGGCCCCATTTTTCGGTCATCTCGTGCGCGATCATGCGACCGATGACATCGACTTCGCTGCCGGGGGTGAAGCCGACGAGCAGGCGGATGGGTTTGGTGGGGAAGGTTTGCGCTTGCGCGGCGCAGGCGGCGGATAACAGCGTACATGCTGCAAACAAGGCTCTGAACATTTTATAAGTCTCCTCGGTTTTCTATTGTTTGGTTTTTTGTGGTTTCAGTGATAAACGCCATTGCATGAAACTGTACTTGGGCACGCAAAATCCAACCACGTCGTTCCCGCGCAGGCGGGAACCCATAAGCCCGTCTCAAGTGGCACTGTGTTATGGGTTCCCGCCTGCGCGGGAACGACAGGTTAGGTGACGGTTATGTTTTACCTGATGTCGCTATTTGTGGAACTCATTCCGGCACGTACTGCTGGCCAATCCCCGGTTTGCTGCGGCCCATCCCCGGCAATTCCCAGATGCCCGCGCCCGCCGGATTCAAGTCGCCGTTGATGTTGGCGTCGATCACCACGGGTTTGCCGCTGGCGATACCTTGTCGAATAGCTTCATTCAAATCCGCTGCGCGATCGACGCTGACACCGTGGATGCCCGCCGAGCGCGCCATCGCGGCGAAGTCGGGGTTGTAGGGCTTGTCGGTGCCGGGGTGTTTGAAATCGGTGATGAGTTCGCGCCCACCCAAGTAGCCGCGTTGCAGGCCGCGAATCGAGCCGTAGGCATAGTTGTTCCAGATCACATACACCACGGGGATTTGGTATTCGTAGGCGGTGGCGAGCACGTTGGCGTGCATTAAAAAAGCGCCGTCGCCGACGACTGCCACGCACGGGCGATGGGGTGCGGCGAGTTTGGCGCCCAGCGCGCCGGCGACGCCAAAGCCCATGGGGCCGAAGCCCATCGAGCCGATCAATGAATCAGGGCGGCGTGGTTTGCAGAATTGAATCAGCCAGTTGTGATGCACGCCGATATCGCTGACGAGAATGGTGTCTTCGGTCAGCGCGCGGTCGATCTCGTGCGCGGCGCGCTGCGGCGCAATCGGCGAGGTATCGGCCTTGAAGCCGGGCGCAATGAAGGCGTCCCATTCCTTGCGATACCCGGCGATGGCATCCAGCCACGGGCTGCGCTCGGCGGGCATTTGCCCTTTGCTCATGCGCGAGTCAATTTCCGCGAGCAACTGCCGCAGGAAAGTGCGCACATCGGCCATCAAGCCCAGCGCCACCGGATAGTTGCGCGCGATTTCATCGGGATCGATATCGACATGAATCAACTTGGTGGGCGGAATGGTGAACGAGAAACCCGGTATCCACGAGCTAGAGGTGCGGTCATCAAAACGAACGCCCAGCGCCAGCAGCACATCGGCCTGCCGCGTGGCGTGATTGGCCTGATACGGGCCGTTGCGCGCCACCAGGCCCAGCGCCAGCGGATGCGTGCTGTCGATGGCGCCGATGCCGCTGGCGGACATCGCCACGGGGATACGCAGTTTTTCGGCGAGCGCCAACAACTCCTGGGTTGCGCCGCCGTAACGCACGCCTTGCCCGACGATAATCACCGGGCGCGTGGCGGCCATCAGCATGTCGGCGGCTTTACGCACGCCCTCCGGGTCGGCGCCGCAACGGCAACTGATGTTGGAGTTCCATTCTTCGGGCAACGGCGTGGGTTCGGGAATCGGCTCGCTAAAAATATCGAACGGCACATCCAGCACCACCGGGCCGGGGCGTCCGGTGACCATGGTTTTCCACGCCTGCCGCACGGCGATCGGCAACTGCGCCGCCGTGGTGGGCTGAAACACACGCTTGCAATAGGCTTTAACGGTAGACGGAAAATCCGCCTGATAGTGCCGATAGGTTTCCTGAAACGCGCCGCGATTAAACTGGCTGGTGGGCACGTTGCCGGTGATGGCATAAAACGGCACTGAATCAAAAAACGCATTCGCCAGCGCAATCGGCAGATTGGCGGAACCGGGGCCGCACGAGGTAATGGTTGCGGTGGGCTGGCCCGACACGCGGTAATACACGTCGGCCATGAACCCGGCGACGCTTTCGTGATGCACGGAAATGGTTTTGATTTCGTCCTGCCGCGCATGCAGCGCATCGAGAAAACCGATGTTGCCGTGACCGCACAGGCCAAATACATACGGCACTTTTTCGCGGATCAGGTAATCGGTGATGACGGCGGCGCCGTCGTGGGTGGTGGGGTCGTGGGGGGTGGTCATGGGGGTGTTCCTTTGTAACTTGTTGGTGGCATTGCTGCGACCCCACCCCCACCCTATCCCTCCCCCTGACGGGGAGGGGAACCGGGGGACTCCTTCCCCTTCAGGGGGGAGGTTGGGATGGGGGTGGGGTTACTTCAAATTCATTGAGATCAAAACCCGTATAGCGTCGCCGGATTCTTAACCAGCACCTGCTCGCGCGTGGCGTCATCGGGTATCCAGCTCGACAGCAGATCGCACAGATCGCCGTCATTCGGCATTGCGTTCTTAACCATCACGTGTGGCCAGTCGCTGCCCCACAGCATGCGCTGCGGGTTGGCTTGCACCAGCGCGTGTGCGTAGGCATTGGTATCCGCGTGCGGCATCGCTTGCGTGGAAATACGATACGGCCCCGTAAATTTCACCCACGCCTTGCCCATTTTCATCAAACGCAGCAGCGCCTGAAAGCCGGGGTCGTTCACGCCTTTGTCGCATTTCATATAGCCCAGATGGCCGAGCACGATGTCTACGGGAAAATCCGCGAAGGTGCGATCCATATCCGGGAATTCATCGCAGTGCATGAGGAATTCCATGTGCCAGCCCATGGGTGCAATGCGCTTGGCGAGTGCGGTGAGTTCGGCCATCGGCAGCGTGCCGGGCTTGCGGTCTTTGACATCGACGATGTTCACCCGCACGCCGCGCACGCCGGCGGCGTTGAGTTTCGCGAGTTCGGTATCGGCGATGTCGTCATCCACCACGGCCACGCCGCGAAACGCACTGCCGCCCACGCACATGGCTTCCAGCATCACCGTGTTGTCGGAGCCATAAACGCTGGGTTGCACCAGTACCGCACGTTCGACGCCGAGTGTGGCGAGCATTTTCTGATATTCGCTCAACAAACAATCGGGCGGCGTGTACACGCGCGCCGGTGAGTAGGCGTACTTGGCAATCGGGCCAAGAATATGCGCGTGCGTGTCGCAGGCGAATTTGGGGAGCGTCAGTTTGGGTTTTCGCGGATTGAAATCCGGTGGCGCGCACGGCGGCGCGCCGGTGGTGGCGGTATTCATGGTTGTCAGTGAGAAAAAGAGAAAGTTGCTGGCCGGAAGCATAACACACGGCATTGAGAATACCGTGATACGCAAAACAAAAACGTGTTTATAATCATATACTTATAACGTTATCATGCAGGGCGTCGCGACGCCACGTAACGGCGCGGATAAAATCTGCTCAGACGATCTGCAACCTGCGGAAGCCCCGGAACAATCCCATGCCATTCCATCGTTTTGAAAATCTGCAAGTGCATCATCTCAATCCGCACCTGTCCACCGGCGAAGGCCCGGTGATTGAGGGCGAGTATATGTACTTTCGTATCGTTACCAAGAAAGCCGGCACCGGCTCCACGTTGCACTATCACCCGAACGAGCTGATGGCCTTTCCGCTATCGGGCAAAATCAATGCGCTGGTCGGACGCGAGCGGCGCGTCGTCACGCCCGGCACCTTTGTACACATGCCGCCGTATGCGCGGCATGGTTTCACGGCGTGTGAAGACGGCGATCTCATTTATCTTTACATCAAGGATCGTACGTGGACCTTGATCGGCGCGTCGGAAGACGAGGCGCTGCCTGATCGCGCGCGTTCTGCAACCGAAGTTGCCCGTGATGTGGCGGCCGGCAAATACCCCGGCGAGAAAAAGGACGCAGCGAAATCGCAGGCCATACTCGATGGATTGGGGCGTTGTTATTACCCGATGATCGATGCGCTGGATGCGCGGGCGTCGTCGGGCCACCATGAACAATGGGTGGAGGGCACGCATCTCGCGTTTGGATTTGTCGAATCACCCAAGGGGCACTCTGAAACCGTGGACAGCGCACCGCACGAATACTTCACCTACGTCATCAGCGGCGAAATGGACGCCGAAGTGAACGGCGAGCAAAAGCACGTGGTCGAAGGCGA
Source organism: Betaproteobacteria bacterium (assembly GCA_947467315.1). GTDB lineage: Bacteria > Pseudomonadota > Gammaproteobacteria > Burkholderiales > SG8-41 > UBA5216. The sequence goes on from CANIID010000146.1 coordinate 11,515, forward strand.
TGTGATTCAAATTCCGCGCGGCGTTGCCTATCGCTGGACGGTCACCCAGCACGTGCGCCACGCCGGTGTGCGTTCAATGCCGAAGGTCGAAGCGCATATCGACAAAAACGGCGCGGCGGACAATTGGCGCGGTTAAACATATAGATAACCATGAAAATACTACGACGCAAACTCACCTTGGGCGTGCTCGCCGGCCTCTCCGGCGCGGCAAGCCTGCACGCCCGCGCACAACAGGCGAAGCCTACAGAAGCGGCAGCCATGGCGCCGCCGCCCGGCACGCGTGAAAACATCGTTGCACTGGTGCGGCAGTTTCAGGGGCCGCTGCGCAAATTTCAGGACATCAAGCTGCTTACCGACATGAAGGTGCAGGGGTTGGAAAACCAGCCTGACATGCTGCCGCTGATCGACACCTTTGTCGGCGATCTGGATATTCGCTACGTGTTTGATGCCGACAGTGGCTATCGCTACCTGACCGGGCGCGATTTGCAATCCCTCAGGCTGACACGCGATCAGTTGCCTGCGCTGGCGCTGGCGAATCAGCGCCGGTTGTATCCCAAGATCACGGTCGAGCGGCCCACTGCGTTTGTCGGCATGTTCGCCAACGGCGGCGATCTGGAGCCGAGCAAAATGCTGGATTTCGATTTCTGGGAAAAAGAAAAATCCAGATTCGGCGGCGAAATTGTGTGCGCCGTGCCCGCGCGCGACATATGCTGGTTTACCGGCTTGAAGCCGGCCGACAACGTGAGCAATCTGCGCGCCAACACCGAGCGCGCGTACAAAGAGGCCGGGGGGCGCGCCATTTCGAAGTTGATGTTCGTGTGGCGCAATAAACGTTGGGAATTGCTCGAAGGCTGACGCGTGGCGCCTCGTGGATAAGCCGCCGCCTATCGACTTTGATGCGATTTACCGCGCCGAGTCGCGGCGCGTACTGGCGACGCTGATTCGTCTGCTCGGCGATTTTGAGCGGGCGGAAGAAGCGCTGCACGACGCCTTTCGCGCGGCACTGGAGCAGTGGCCGCAAGCGGGTATGCCTGCGAACCCGCGCGCGTGGCTGGTGTCGGCGGGCCGCTTCAAGGCCGTCGATAAAATACGCCGTGATTCGCGCTTTGATGCGCTCGATGACGAGGCCGCCGAAAACATCGCCGCGCCGGATGAAGATGACACCGAGGGCATCGAAGACGACCGCCTGCGGCTGATCTTCACCTGCTGCCATCCCGCGTTGCAACCGGATGCGCAAGTGGCGCTGACCTTGCGCGAAGTGTGCGGCCTGACTACCGAAGAGATCGCGCACGCGTTTCTCACTGGCGCACCCACCATCGCGCAGCGCATCGTGCGCGCGAAAGCTAAAATACGTGACGCAAGAATCCCCTATGAAACGCCGTCGCCGGAAGATTTACCGGAGCGGCTCGATAGTGTGCTGCGCGTGATCTATCTGGTGTTTAACGAGGGTTACTCGGCTTCATCGGGCGACACGCTCACGCGGCATGATTTGTCGGGAGAGGCGATACGCCTCACGCGGCTGCTGCTGGCATGGCTGCCGCAGCCGCAGTGTGATCCCGACGTCAGCGGTCTGCTCGCGTTGATGTTGCTGAATGAATCGCGCCGCGCCGCACGTACCTCGCCCAATGGCGATTTGATTTTGCTGGAAGACCAGGATCGGTCCAAGTGGCAGCCCGAGTTCATCGCCGAAGGTGTGGCGCTTACTACGCGCGCGCTGTCCAGCGGGCGCATCAGCGCTTACGCGGTGCAGGCGGCGATCTCTGCCATGCACGCGCAGTCGGCCAGCGCGGCGGATACCGATTGGAACGAGATCACCGGTTTGTATGATGTGCTGCTCACGCTCGAGCCTTCGCCGGTAGTGGAGCTCAATCGCGCGGTGGCGTTGGCCATGCGCGATGGGCCAGCGGCAGGGCTTGCCGTGGTGGATGCGTTGATGGCGCGTGGCGAGCTTTACGATTACCGCTTGGCGCACGCCGCGCACGCCGATTTGTGCCGGCGCCTGGGGCGCGACGTCGATGCGCGCGCATCGTACGAGCGGGCCTTGCAACGCACGCATACCGCACCCGAACGCCGCTATCTCGAACGCCGGTTGGCGGCGCTGAAAAAATAATTTTGGGACTTGTCGAATCGGCGTGAAGCCGTTCGACTAGTGTAGTGCGTCAAATAGAAGTGCGCTTATTTAAGGCCGCCCGGGCACGGGTGACTTTGGCAAGAATGTCAGTTGCCTTAGCGGTCCAGATGAAAGGTTTGGGGTTCGCGTTGTGCAAGGCGATATATTCGTTGATGGCGATC
>CANIID010000147.1 GCA_947467315.1 Betaproteobacteria bacterium
AATCAGTTGGACAAAGGCACGTTGCGCGTCGCCGAAAAAATCAACGGCGATTGGGTGACGCACCAATGGATCAAAAAAGCCGTGCTGCTGTCGTTTCGGCTGCAAGACAACGCGGTGCTTAAGGACGGCTACTCGCAATATTACGACAAAGTGCCGTCAAAATTTGCCGGCTTCGGCCCCCACGATTTTGCGCAAGCCGGTTATCGCGTGGTACCGCCTGCCGCCGCGCGTAAAGGCTGCTACATCGCCAAGAACGTGATCCTGATGCCGTCGTTCGTCAACATCGGCGCCTACGTCGATGAATCCACCATGGTCGATACCTGGGCCACCGTCGGCTCATGCGCGCAAATCGGCAAGAATGTGCATCTGTCGGGCGGCGTGGGCATCGGCGGCGTGCTGGAGCCGCTGCAAGCGAATCCGACCATCATCGAAGACAACTGCTTTATCGGCGCGCGCTCCGAAATCGTCGAAGGCGTGGTGGTTGAAACTGGCGCCGTGATCTCCATGGGCGTGTTCATCGGACAAAGCACCAAGATTTATCACCGCCAGACCGGACAAGTGCTGTACGGTCGCGTCCCGGCGGGTTCCGTGGTGGTGCCGGGTTCGCTGCCCTCGTCCGATGGCAAGTGCAATCTGTATTGCGCGGTCATCGTCAAACAGGTCGATGCGCAAACGCGCGCCAAAACCAGTATCAACGACCTGCTGCGCAGCGATTGAGCCTGTCAATCGCCGCATCGGAACACCGGAAAACAAACCGCACTTTGCAAGCTCCAAGAGTATAGGCAAAATGCACGCCATGCGGCGTCAATACTCAGGATGCCATGCTGGCACGGCATTTACTGTGAGAGGGCTTTGATATGGGATTGCTTGACGACCTGAAGAAGCAGGCAGAGGCCAAACTACACGCACCATCCGGGGCGGAGCGCGAAGCCACCAAAAATGGCTACTTTCAGCAGGTTCAGGGTGCGCTGAAACAGGCGAGCGTGTTTTTTGCCGAATTGGCGGAATCACTCAACGTGGTGCAGCCGGATGTGCGCCGGCAGTTTTACATTGAAGGCAGCAGCAAGCTATCCAATCTGCGACAGGGTGACTACAACGCACGTGACAATCGCCACTCTAATAGTTACAGCGCGGAATACCTGGTCGATGTGAGCTTGCGTTTTATTTTATTGGGCAATGACACGCTGACCTTTGACAAGGAGACACGGCAGGCCAACATGATGAAGGAGTACCTGTGGGCCTATAGCCTGCCGTTTGAACATCGCGACGTGCGGGACGATAAAGGGCGGATCTCGCGATCGATCATTACCATATCGAGCAAGGTGCCGGCTTCCGTCACCCTTTCCGGCGACGCGGATACCGGCATTACGCAATTGGTACTGCGCAACGTGGAATTGCTTGGCGACGTCAAACAAGCCTTCGACGTGAGTCATATCACGCCGGATTTTTTTGAAGAAGTCGCTAAAGCCGTACTCGCCCAGCCCAACCGCCTGCGCGAATGGGGCCGTCCGCCGGATGCCCCCCTGCCCGTATCGTTTGCGCCCACGCACGGCGCCTAGGCAGCGAGACATCAATCCGAGATGCGCAACTCGCCGCAACAGATTCCTGCATCGTAAATGCCATCCCATCGTTGATTGAGAGGTAAAACATGTTCGTCACCCCGCTGTTCAAATTGATGGCCGAGAAACAGGCATCTGATCTTTTTTTTACCGCTGGCGCGCCGATCCAGATCAAGATCAACGGCACGGTCATGCCAGTGAACAACCAGAGACTCAACCCCGATCAGGTCAAGCAAATATGCTATGAACTGATGACCCCGGAGCAGATCAAGGAGTTTGAGGAAGTTTACGAGATGAATTTCGCGCGCCGCGGCGAAGCCGGGGCAGATGGCGCGATCGGTAATTTCCGTGTCAATATTTTTATGCAGCGCAATACGGTCAGCATGGTGGTGCGTTTCGTCAAACCGGAGATCCCCGCGTTCGATTCACTCGGGCTGCCGGCAGTGCTCAAAGAAGTCATCATGGAAAAGCTCGGACTGATCCTGATCGTGGGCTCCACCGGCTCGGGAAAATCCACCACCATGGCGTCGATGATCGACTATCGCAACGAGACGCGCCCCGGCCACATCCTCACGATCGAAGACCCGGTTGAGTTTGCCTTTCGGCACAAAAAATCAATCGTCAATCAGCGCGAAGTGCGCGTGGATACCCACAGCTATGAAGCCGCGCTGATCAGCGCCATGCGTGAGGCGCCCGACCTGTTGATGATCGGCGAAATACGCGACAAGGAAACCCTGCAAAGCGCCCTGCTGTTCGCGCAAACCGGCCATCTGTGCATGACCACCCTGCATGCCAACAACAGCTACAACGCCCTCAATCGTATCGTCAATTTTTTCCCGCGCGACATGCGCGATGCCGTGCTCGCCGATCTGTCCATCGGCATCCGCTGCGTCATTTCCCAAAGGCTGGTGCGCACAGCCGATGGCCGGCGCATACCTGCAGTAGAAGTGTTGCTCAATACCAAGTACATCCAGGACCTGATCAACAAGGGCGAAATCGACGGCATCAAGGAAGCCATGGAGCAAAGCATGGCGCCCGGCTCGCAAACATTTGAACAAGCGCTGTTTAAGCATTACGCCGCCGGCACCATCACGCTCGACGAGGCACTGGCGAATGCGGATTCGCCGACCAATCTACGCTGGCTGGTCGACAACGCGATGAAAAAAGACGACCAGCCCGGGTCCCCCGTATCGTCCGCGAGCGAAACCAAATCGCAAAGCGATATTGGCAACATCAAGATTAACCTCGACGCGCTTGGTTAGCCGCCCCGCTGTCGCTTCCGGCAGACCCACCACGGTCGGCGCACTGGCGCGCCGCGGCGAGCGCTGGTTCTCCGAAGCCGGACTTTCCTATGGTCACGGCACCACCAATGCGCGCGACGAAGCGATCTACCTGACGTTGCACGCCTTGGGCTTGCCACCGACGCATTTCCCTACGCAGCAAATCGTCCCTGTCGCGCAGGCGGCGCTGGTGATCGAACTATTCACGCAGCGCGTCAAGCGCCGCACGCCGGCCGCGTATTTAACCCAAGAAGCCTGGCTCGGGCCGCACCGCTTTTACATCGATGAGCGCGCGCTGGTGCCGCGCTCCTATATTGCGGAATTGTTGTTGCAGCAAGCGGTCCACTGTTGGCCCGCGAAAAGCCGCGTCCGCAGCGCGCTGGATCTTTGCACCGGCTCCGGCTGCCTGGCGATACTGCTGGGTAAATATTTTCGCCAGGCGCGCATCGACGCGGCGGATATTTCCGCCGACGCGCTGGATGTGGCGCGGATCAACGTGCGCGGTCACCGGCTAACCCAGCGAATTGCCCTGGTGAAGTCTGACTATTTTCGTGCGCTGAAAAAACGCCGCTACGACCTGATCATCAGCAACCCGCCCTACGTGCGCGCCGCCGTCATGCGCAAACTACCCAAAGAATACCGGCAGGAACCGAGCTTGGGTCTGGCGGGCGGCGACGACGGGCTGGACGCCGTGCGCATCATTCTGGCTCGCGCCGCCGAACAGCTAAATCCCGGCGGCACGCTCGTGGTGGAGTGCGGTCACGCGCGCGAGCGGGTGGAACGCACCTGGCCACGCCTGCCGTTTTTATGGCCGGAAACCAGCGGCGGCGATGACTGCGTGTTTGTTTTGTCGCGGGAAGACCTGGTCCGCTCCGGCAGTTCTGCCGCCTCCGGCACGTTGCGCGCCTTGGCCGAAAAGCGATCCCGTGCAGCGCTGGGCCCCCGAGGTGGCCGCGGCGCCTGACGTGTCTCTGGCGCTTGACGTGTCGCCGGTGTCTCCGGTGCCCTTGGCCCGCGCGAGGACTGATGGTCTCGCGGCGCTCGATCTGCCCGCACGGGCTTCCCCGCCCTATCCAACTTCTCTATCTTTTGCGGCCGCGGACCTTCGGACGGCTGCCCCCCCTTGGCTGAACGCGATAGCCAAGCGGTGAGACGGCGCACTTCGTCAGGCTCCAACTCGCTCACCTGACCGCGCTTTAAGCCCGACGGCAGCGCCAGAATACCAAAGCGCACGCGCATCAACCGGCTGACGGTAAACCCCACCGCCTCGAACATGCGGCGCACCAGCCGGTTGCGCCCTTCGCTGACGACGATGCGGTACCAGTGGTTTGACCCTTCGCCGCCTTCGTCCACCAGCGACTCGAAATGCGCCTCGCCATCCTCCAGCGTCACGCCCTTGCGCAACTGCGCCGCCTGCTCTGCCGTCAGCACACCGAAAATTCGCGCCGCATACTCGCGTTCCACCTCGAAGCGCGGATGCATCATGGTGTTGGCCAACTCGCCCGAGGTGGTGAAGATCAGCAGACCGCTGGTGCTGACATCCAGACGCCCGATCGACAGCCAGCGCGCGCCGCGCAACGGAGGCAACTTGGTAAACACGGTTTCGCGGCCCTGCGGGTCTTCGCGCGTGACGATTTCGCCTTCCGGCTTGTGATAGATCAGCACGCGGACCGCTTGCGCAACCTGCGCGACGCGCACATCGCGGCCATCGACCTGAATTTTGTCGGCGGGACCGACGCGCGCGCCGATGGTGGCCACTTTGCCGTTGACCGTCACGCGTGCCGCTTCGATCCACGTCTCCATCGCTCGGCGTGAACCCATGCCCACTTGGGCCAGCACTTTTTGCAACTTTTGCGATTCGCCTTCGCCGGTTGCGGGCCTGCGGTCGTGCGATTTGGGTTTGACTGACAAGGTGAGCCTTTTTCCACTGCGTTAAATTCATTGACCGTTGTAACTCGCGCCCTGCAAGCCCAAGACAACCTTGCTTAATCTAGACCGCGCGCCGCTCCATCACCGCCTGCGCCAGCGTACCGGCATCCACGTGATCCAGTTCGCCGCCCACCGGCAGGCCGCGCGCGATACGCGTGACGCTGATGCCCCGCGCCGCCAGCAGCTCGCCGATGTAATGCGCGGTGGCTTCGCCTTCGGCGGTAAAGTTTGTCGCCAGCACCACTTCCCGCACCACGCCGTCGGTCGCGCGCCTGAGCAAGCGGTCGAGATGAATTTCTTTCGGGCCGATGCCGTCCAGCGGCGACAGCACGCCGAGCAACACAAAATACAGACCGCGAAAACTCTGCGTCTGTTCCACCATCAACAAATCGCCCGGCGACTCCACCACGCACAACAACGCGCCATCACGGCGCGGCGACGCACACAGTTCGCACAACACGGCTTCAGAAAAGCTGTTGCACCGCTCGCAATGGCGGATGCGTTCGAGCGCGCCACGCAGTGCAAGAGCCAAGCGCCCCGCGCCGGCCTGATCGCGTTGCAGCAGATGGTAGGCCATACGCTGCGCCGATTTGGGTCCTACACCCGGCAGGCAGCGTAACGCGGCCATCAGCTCGTCCAGTACCGATAAGGCCTGCATTAGACGAACAATACAATGTTGTTTAAAAACATATACTTACTATATATCCACCTAAAACGGCATCTTGAAACCCGGCGGCAACGGCAGCCCCGCCGTCATGCCGGACATTTTCTCCTGCCGCGTGGCTTCGACGCGGCGCACGGCATCGTTCATCGCCGCAGCGATCAAATCTTCGAGCATATCTTTTTCGTTCGCCACGTCTTTGAGTAGACTGTCATCGATGGCCACGCGGCGCACGCCGTGCTGGCAATTCATCGTCACCTTCACCATGCCGGCACCCGCCTGCCCTTCCACTTCAACGGTGGCAAGCTGGTCCTGCATTTTTTTCATGTTCTCCTGCATCTGCTGGGCTTGTTTCATCAGCCCCGCGAGTTGGCCTTTCATCATGATTACGCCTCTTTGGTAATTTGGTAACTATGGTCATTACGGTAATGGTTGAATCGAAGATTTTTTTAGGTTGCCGCCGAACGATTCCTGGAGCTCCTTGACGAAGGGATCGTTCTCGATGGCTGCAGTCGCCTGCGCCTGCCGCTCGTTTTGTTCGCGTTTTTCCGCGGCAGCGGGCGTGGACACCTCGCCTGACACGACTTTAAACGTCACGCGCAGCGCACTGCCAAAACGTTGCTGCAACGCCGCTTTGAGTTTGCCCTGATGCGCGCCTTCCAGCAGCCGTTCCTGCGCCTTGGGCAGACTGAGTTCGATTTCGTCGGCGGTGAGCTGGGTCATCGCGCAATTGCGCGCCAACTGCCCAGTCATGGCAATCAGACCCAGTTGCGCCACGATGGTTTCCCATGACGCCTGCACATCCACCGCAACCGTTTGTGTCTGCGCGGGTGCCGATGGCGCAGAAATTGAAGAAGGTGAAGAAGGCACCGACGGTACCGCGGGCACGGCGGCATCCCTGTGCGCCGCCGCTGGCCGCGCCGCCACCGGAACCCGTGCCGGTGCCGGTGCCGGTGCCGGTGCCGGTGCCGGTGCCGGTGCCGACAATCGTGCGCCGCTTTCCGTGCCCGGCGTAAATGCCAGCATGCGCAGCAGCGTCATGGTGAAACCGGCATATTCGTCCGGCGCGAGACCTATGTCGCCGCGCCCCTGCAAGGCAATCTGGTAATACAGTTGCAAATCATCGCTGCCGAAGCGCTGCGCCAACGCCAGCAGCGTTTCGCGATCCGGGTCGTCATCCGCCACGGTCATCGGCAATTGCTGCGCCAACGCCATGCGATGCAATAACGTGCCCAAATCCAGCAACGCCGCTTCGAATGACAAACTGCGTGCGGCCATCTCGTCGGCTTTGGCGATCATCGCCGCACCATCGCCATTGGCCAAGGCATCGAGAATGGCGTAGAGATGCTGCTGATCCACCGCGCCCAGCATGGCGCGCGTGGAGGCTTCATCCACCTTGCCGCCACCATGGGCGATGGCCTGATCGAGCAACGACAGCGAATCACGCAAACTGCCTTGCGCGGCGCGCGCGATCAGCGCGAGCGAGGTGGAATCGGTGGGGACGTTTTCCGCTTCCAGCACAAATCGAAGGCGCTCGGCAATCTGCTGCTGCGGAATCTGTTTCAGGTTGAATTGCAGGCAACGCGACAGCACCGTCACGGGGATTTTTTGCGGATCGGTGGTGGCCAGAATGAACTTCACATGCGCGGGCGGCTCTTCCAGCGTTTTCAGCATCGCGTTAAACGCATTGCGCGACAGCATATGCACTTCGTCGATGATGTAGACCTTGAAGCGCCCGGAGGACGGCGCATACAGGGCATTCTCCAGCAGTTCGCGCATATTATCGACTTGGGTGTTGGACGCCGCATCCAGTTCCACCAGATCGACAAAGCGCCCGGCATCAATTTCCGTGCAGGCGGTACATTTCCCGCACGGCGCATCGGTGATGCCGGTTTCGCAGTTCAAGGCCTTGGCGATAATCCGCGCCAGCGTGGTCTTGCCCACGCCGCGGGTGCCGGTGAACAAATACGCGTGGTGCAAGCGCTGCTGCTTGAGCGCATTGCTCAGCGCACGGACGACATGCTCTTGTCCGACGAGTTCAGTAAACGATCTGGGACGCCACTTACGGGCAAGTACTTGGGTCACGGCAGTAGGGTAAACAAGGCATCGTTGGAAAATGGCATTTTACGCCGCATCGCGGCAACCGTTCACCCTAAACACGCTCATGCGATTGCCTGGAGCGTCCACCAGCAATCGAAACACGAACGATACAGAAAAAGGGGTGGCGAGCCTAACCCCCGGCACTTGCAGAGAATAGCTTTGGCTGCTTCCTTCCGGACCTGACCAGATTCACTACCATGCAATGCGGGGAGGCCCGCCGTAGTTCGTAAGATAGTTCGTAAGTAAGACGTAAGTATGCGCGCCATCGGGCTTTTTTACCAGTCTACCGCAGCGGCGTATCTTTACAATACCGGCATTTAGTGTTTTTATAAACCCTTAAAGAATTCTCATCCCGCGCGCCGCCCTGCGTTAATGCGTCCGGCGCCATGGGGAAATGGGATCATCCGCAAACCATTCCCGGAGGCCTGCATGTCCAACAACCTTGAATCGGTATTACACGAAGAGCGTGTGTTCCCGCCCAGCGACGCCTTTGTCAAACAGGCGAATATTTCCGGCATGGACGCCTACCGCAAGCTGTGCGCGGAAGCCGAGCAGGACTTTGAAGGTTTCTGGGCCAATCAGGCGCGCAAGGAGTTACTCTGGCAAAAGCCGTTCACGAAAACACTGGACGAATCCAAGGCCCCCTTCTTCAAATGGTTTCACGACGGCGAACTGAACGCTTCATACAACTGTCTGGATCGCCATCTGAAAACCCAGCCGGACAAAATCGCGATTATTTTTGAAGCCGACGACGGCAAGGTCAGCACCATCACCTACCGCGAGTTGCACCGGCAGGTGTGCATCGCCGCCAACGGCCTGAAATCGCGCGGCATCAAACTGGGCGACCGCGTCATCGTATACATGCCGATGTCGATCGAAGCCGTGGTCTGCATGCAGGCGTGCGCGCGCATCGGCGCGATTCACTCGGTGGTGTTCGGCGGCTTTTCGGCCAAGAGTTTGCAGGAACGCATCATCGACGCCGGCGCGGTGGCCGTGCTCACCGCCGACGGGCAATTTCGCGGCGGGCGTGAAATTCCCCTAAAGCCCGCGGTGGACGAAGGCATCGCGCTGGGCGGCTGCGAATCTATCCACAGTGTAGTGGTCTACAAACGCACCGGCACCAGCGTGGCGTGGGACGCGAAACGTGACGTGTGGCTGCACGATCTCACCCAAGGCCAGTCGGACGTATGCGAACCCACCTGGGTCAACGCCGAGCATCCGCTGTTTATTCTGTATACCTCCGGCTCCACCGGCAAGCCCAAGGGCATCCAGCATTCCACCGGCGGTTATTTGCTGTGGACCATCCTGACAATGAAGTGGACCTTCGACTACAAGCCCAACGATGTGTTCTGGTGTACGGCCGATGTAGGCTGGGTCACCGGGCACTCCTACGTGTGTTACGGCCCGCTGGCCTGCGGCGCCACCGAAGTCATCTTCGAAGGCGTGCCGGTTTACCCGGATGCCGGCCGCTTCTGGAAAATGATTCAAGATCATAAGGTTACGGTGTTTTACACCGCGCCGACCGCGATACGCTCGCTGATCAAAGCCGGCGGCGATTTGCCGAAAAAATACGATCTGAAAAGCCTGCGCATCCTCGGCACGGTGGGCGAACCGATCAACCCCGAAGCGTGGATCTGGTATCACGAAACCGTCGGCGGCAGCCGCTGCCCGATTGTCGATACCTGGTGGCAAACCGAAACCGGCGGCCACATGATCACGCCACTGCCCGGCGCCACGCCGACTAAGCCCGGCTCGGCAACGTTTCCGCTACCCGGCGTGATCGCGGATATCGTCGATGAAACCGGCGAGTCTGTGGGCTGGGGCAAAGGCGGCATCCTGGTCATCAAAAAACCGTGGCCGTCGATGCTGCGCACGATCTGGGGCGACCCGGAGCGTTTCAAAAAAACCTATTACCCCGAAGATTTTCAAGGCAAGTATTACCTCGCCGGCGACGGCGCTACCTACGATTCCGAAGGCTACATCCGCATCATGGGGCGCATTGATGATGTATTGAATGTGTCGGGCCATCGCCTCGGCACCATGGAAATCGAATCGGCGCTGGTCGCCCATAAAGACCTGGTCGCCGAAGCCGCCGTGGTGGGCCGCCCGGATGAACTCACCGGCGAAGCCATCTGCGCCTTCGTGGTGTTGAAACGCTCACGCCCCACCGGCGACGAGGCGAAGAAAATCGTCAAGGAATTGCAGGACTGGGTGGCCAAGGAAATCGGCCCCATCGCCAAGCCGCGCGACATCCGCTTCGGCGACAACCTGCCGAAAACACGCTCCGGCAAAATCATGCGGCGCTTGCTGCGCTCCATCGCCAGGGGCGAGGAAATCACGCAGGACGTTTCCACACTGGAAAACCCGGCGATTCTGGATCAGTTAAAACAGCCGCTGTAACCGGTGAGCCTGCCTCACGCCGTTCGTACAGAACAACGCGGGCAGCGCCTCGCCGCGCTGTTCCTGCTTGGCTGTCTGCTGTTTAACTATCCACTGCTGCAATTGTTCGCGCGCGACGGCACGCTGTTCGGCATTCCCCTGCTCTACTGCTACGTGTTCGGCGCTTGGGCGGCACTGATCGGCTTGATGGCGCTGGTCGTTGAACGTCACGAGCGGGAGTAAAGCGACGCTATGCTGACCGGCGGCATTATCGTGGTCGCCTCGTTTGCGTATGTGGGGCTGCTGTTCGCCATCGCGGCTTACGGCGACAAACGCGCCGACGCGGGCCGCAGCCTGATTGCCAATCCGTACATCTACGCGCTGTCGCTCGCCGTCTACTGCACCTCATGGACGTTTTATGGCAGCGTGGGCCGCGCCGCCACATCGGGCATCGGCTTCCTGCCGATCTACCTCGGCCCCACGCTGATGGCGGCGCTGTGGTGGTTTTTGCTGCTGAAAATGATCCGCATCAGCAAGGCCAATCGCATCACGTCGATTGCAGACTTCGTGGCCTCGCGCTACGGCAAGAGCCAGTTGCTCGGCGGGCTGGTCACCATCATCGCGGTCATCGGCATCATCCCGTATATCGCGCTGCAACTGAAAGCCATCTCCACCAGCTTTTCCATCATTCTGCACTACCCCGGCGTGGCGATGCCGGAAAAGCTGGGCACACAATTGTTCATCGGCGACAACACGTTTTACATCGCCATGATGCTGGCAGCGTTCACCATCTTGTTCGGCACGCGTCACCTGGATGTCACCGAGCGCCATGAAGGCCTGGTCGCCGCGATCGCGTTTGAATCGGTGGTGAAACTGGTCGCCTTCATCGCCGTCGGTTTGTTTGTGACGTACGGGATGTATAACGGCTTTACTGATATTTTTCAGCGCGCGCGCGAAAACCCGCAACTGCACGCGCTCATGGCCGAAGGCGGCGAATCCGGCAGTTACACCTCATGGGCATCGCTGACGTTGTTGTCGATGTTTGCGATTTTGTTTTTGCCGCGCCAGTTTCAAATCGCGGTGGTGGAAAATGTCGATGAACGGCATTTGAACAAAGCCATCTGGCTGTTTCCGCTGTATCTGCTCGCCATCAATATTTTTGTGCTGCCTATCGCGTTGGGCGGGTTGCTGCACTTCCCGGCCGGCGGCGTGGATGCGGATACCTTCATGCTGACGCTGCCGATCGCAGAAAAACAAATCTGGATTGCGGGGCTCGCCTTCATCGGCGGCCTCTCCGCCGCCACCGGCATGGTGATCGTGGAAACCATCGCACTGTCCACCATGGTGTGCAACGACCTGGTAATGCCGGTGCTGCTGCGCCTGCGCTGGCTGCGACTGACGGAACGGCGAGACTTGTCGCGCTTGCTGCTGGGCATCCGCCGTGGCGCGATTGTCGGCATCCTGACCTTGGGCTATATTTACTTTTACCTCGCGGGAGAGGCGTATGCTCTTGTTTCTATTGGATTAATTTCGTTCTCGGCGGTGGCGCAATTCGCCCCGGCCATCATCGGCGGGATGTTCTGGAAAGGCGGCAACCGGCTGGGCGCGATCTGCGGTTTGAGCGCGGGATTTCTGATCTGGCTCTACACCTTGTTGCTGCCCTCGTTCGCAAAATCGGGGTGGCTGCCGATCACCTTTTTGTCCCACGGTTTGGGCGGCATGGAACTGCTCAAACCGCAGCAACTGTTCGGTCTGCAGGGGTTGGATGAAATTTCCCATTGCCTGTTCTGGAGCCTGTTCGCCAACATCGGGCTGTACATCACGGTCTCCCTGCTGCGCCGTCCCGATGCCTCTGAACACGGACAGGCTGCGCTGTTCGTCGATGCCTACCGGCAATCGCCCGAGGCAGGCTCACGCTTCTGGCGCGGCAGCGCATCCATCAACGACCTGCTGGCGTTGCTGGGACGCTTTCTCGGCCCGGCGCGCGCGCATGAAGCCCTGGCGGAATATGCGCAGCAGCGCCATGTGCAAAGCATGGAATCCATACCCGCCGACGCCGACACCGTGCATCACGCCGAATCGCTGCTGGCCGGTGCCATCGGCAATGCCAGTGCACGCGTGATGATCGCCTCGGTGGTCGAAGAAGAGCCGCTCGATATTGATGAAGTCATGCATATCATCGATGAAGCGTCACAAGTGCTGGCCTACAGCCGGCAACTGGAACATCAATCGCGCGAACTCGAAGCCGCCACCAATGACTTGCGCAGCGCCAATCTGCGTCTGCAGGAACTCGACCGGCTAAAAGATGATTTTATTTCCACCGTCACGCACGAACTGCGCACGCCGCTCACCTCGATACGCGCGTTTACCGAGATCCTGCGCGACAACCCCAAGCTGCCGGATGCGCAGCGCGAAAACTTTCTCGGCATTGTGATTCGCGAATCCGAACGGCTCACACGCCTGATTAACCAGGTGCTGGATCTGTCAAAAATAGAATCCGGCAATACCGCATGGCAGTCGATTCAATTCGACATGCGCGATGTCATCCACGAATCGGCCGCCGCCGTCGGACAATTGTTCCGCGACAGCGGCGTGACGCTCACCCTCGAACTGCCCGACGACGCACCGGAAATCGTGGCTGACCGTGATCGCGTAATGCAGGTGATGATGAATCTGCTGTCCAACGCCGCGAAATTCTGCGCGAGCGGCGAAGGCCGCGTCGTGGTGAAGCTCACGCACGAAGCGCAAGCACTGCGCGTGGACGCCATCGACAACGGCGTTGGCATCAGCGTTGAAGACCAAGCCGTTATTTTTGACAAGTTCCGCCAGGTCGGCGATACGCTCACCGAAAAACCCAAAGGCAGCGGGCTCGGCCTCGCCATCTCGCGCCAAATTATCGAACATCTCGGCGGACGGCTTTGGGTCACCAGTCAACCCGGCGCGGGCGCTACCTTTTCATTCACCCTGTCGCTGCTGGCGGCCGATGTGCGCCCAGCGTAGGCGATCATGGCGCGCCATATCCTGATCGCCGAAGACGACACTAACATATTGATTTCAATAGAATTTTTATTGAGTAACGCCGGATACCGCGTCACCACCGCCGACAACGGCGCGCGTGCGTGGTCGGCGTTGCAAACACAAGTGTGCGACCTGGTAGTACTGGATGTCATGCTGCCGGTGATTGACGGCCTCGAATTGTGCCGGCGTATCCGTGCCGCCGACAATTTGAACGCCACCAAAATATTGATGCTCAGCGCACGCGGACGCGATAGCGAAATCGCCACCGGACTCGAGCTCGGCGCCGATGCCTACATGACCAAACCGTTTGGCACGCGCGAATTTCTGGAGTCTGTTGCGCGCTTGCTGGAGCCTGCCTGAGCCTGTATGAGCGTGATTAAACCTTACTGCGCGACGTAATCCACGGTGTACCCACGCCCGTAATGCGTGCGTACTTCCACGCCGGAGCCCGCGAGTTTTTTGCGCACGCGATGTATGTAAACCTCGATCGCGTTGTGACTCACTTCTTTGTCGTAGTTGTAGAGCTGCTCCACCAATTGCTCTTTGCTCACCACGCGCCCAAAGCGCCGCAGCAGAATTTCCAGCACACCCGCTTCATGCAGCGATAATTGCAACGCCTGGCCGGCTACGCTGGCCACGCGACCCACGGAGTCAAAACTCAATTCGCCGTAGAGTAGCGTAGGCGCCGCCACGCCTGCGCCACGCCGCAGCAGCGCCCGCACCCGTGCCTGTAATTCGCTCAGGCTAAAGGGCTTCACCAGATAATCATCCGCGCCCAAATCCAGCCCGGTGACTTTATCCTCGGGCTGCTCG
>CANIID010000148.1 GCA_947467315.1 Betaproteobacteria bacterium
ATGCCGCCGTTACATTGCGGCGCGAAGATCACCACCGGCTCGCCCGCCGCCGCGCCCAGCATCGCCGCCGCGAAACCAAAGGTGCCGAAATCAACGGTGCCGGTAACCACTGCGTTCTTGCCGTCGGTCGGGCTCTCGAACGGAATCACTTCGATCTTGTAACCGGGCGGGGCGAACTGTTGATAGAAGTGCGGCGTGATCGCGTGAATCAACTTCAGCGTGCCGACCTTGATGACTTTTTCCTGCGCGTGCGCGCTGTGCATTGCAATTGGCGCTAGCACTGCAACAACAATGGCGGCCACAAACTGTCTGCGAAACTTGTACATGGCGATCTCCGGGTAAGTGCGCTGGGTGCGGGTTTTACTACACTGCTTTTACCTTCACCCATACCATAGCAACCGCCGTGCCAATTAATAATTATTGTTTAAAAACAAATACTTACACAATACTCCCTATATCGAAACGCACTGTTGTGGGGCCGCCACCCGCACAACGCACCAGCGCGGCGCGCTACGGGGCTACGCGGCGGCAAGCTCGCGCACCAGCGCGGTGAGCGCGCCGTCGGCCTGCGCGAGTGCTTCAAGAATAGTGAAGTGATTGTGCTGCGGAAGTTGCGCCAGGCGCCCTGGCAATCCAGCGTGCCGGCGTGCCTGCGCGTAGGTGGCGGATTGACGCTGCAACTCGGGTAACTCACCCGTTCCGCACGCCAGCATCAACGGCGCGGCACGCGCAGGCACATTCAGCAACGGACTTAACCGCTGCACCGCATCCGCATCCAGCCCCAATGCGGTGTTGAGGTAATTCAGGCGTATCGGTTCCAGATCGAAAATACCGCTGATCGCAAGCCCGCCGATTACGCCGGGCGCGTCCAGCACCATCGCGGCAAGATGCCCGCCCGCCGACCAGCCCGACACGATGATGCGCGCGGAATCACCCCCGAGCGCCGCCGCGTTTTGTGCCACCCATCGAATAGCTGCACGCACCTCGCTGACCATGCCGTCGAGCGTGATCGCCGGCGCCAGCGTGTAGCCCGGCAGCGCCACGTGGATGCCATGTGCCAGCGGGCCTGCCGCAAGGAAGCTGAAGGTTTCTTTGGCACGCATTTGCCAATAGCCGCCGTGAATAAAGATGAGAATCGGCGCGAGTCTCGCCGCTGGCGCTGCGGCAAAATAATCGATGCGATTGCGCTCGGCCGGCCCATAGCGCAGATCAAGATGGTGCGGCATGGCCGCGCGTAACCGCGCGCTGCGCGCATCAAAATCCGCCAGCAGCGCCGCACTGTTCAGCACCGCCGCGGTGTTGTCATAGGCGGCATCGAGTGCGGCGCGATCCATGCCGCGATACAGCGTCATCGCGAACTCACGGCTTAGCGCGCGACGTTCGCCATCACCCAGCGTGCTGCCTCAAGCAACAGCCGGTCGTTATTGCGCGCGGCCATGAACTGCGCACCCACCGGCAAGCCGTTCGGCCCGATAAACAGCGGCAGTGTCATGCACGGCACATGCGTGCTGGTGCCGATCAGACAATGCGATGCATTGCCGGTGGCGTTCAGGCCCACCGGCGCTTCGCCCGAGGCCGCGGGCACGAGCAGCACGTCGAAATCCTTAAACACGTCGTGCATCATGCGCCGCAGGCGCGCCAGCGTGCTGCGCGACTCGCGGTATTTCTCAAAGCTGCATGCCAGGCCGTCTTTCAGCCGATTGTTGCGCAGGGTTTCGCTGATCATCTCGTAGTGATGATTGATTTCCCACGCGCGGTTGCGCGCGAACTCGAAGCTGGTCACCCAGCGGTGCGCGTCTTCGAGCTGGCTGAAGGCTTCCGGCAACGTGACGTCGGAGACTTTCGCGCCGGCCTTCGCCAGCTTCGCTGCGCAGTCTTCGAGGGATTTTTGCGTGCCGGGTTCGCATTGGTTCCAATACGGGGTGCGGCAAAAACCGATGCGCGGCGCTTCCACTACGTTATCCGCCAGCGGTTGTGGCGTGATGCCCAGCACCACGTCGCGATACAGCGCGATGTCTTCCGCGGAGCGTGCGATCAGCCCCACGGTATCCACCGAGCCGGAAGCTTCCATCACGCCGTGACAGCGGATGTCACCCCACGTCGGCCGGTAACCCACGCAACCGCAAAACGCCGCCGGCCTGATCGTAGAGCCGGTGGTCTGCGTGCCCACCGCCAGGGGCACCATGCAGTCGCCCACCGCCGCCGCAGAGCCGCTCGACGAGCCGCCCGGCGTGCGCGCGTGATCTTTGGGATGGTGCGTTTTGCCCGGATGGCGGTTGGCAAATTCGGTGGTCACCGTCTTGCCCATGATGATGCCGCCTGCGCGCCGCGTCAGCGCCACCAGCGCGGCGTCGATGCGCGGCCGATGGCCTTTGTGGATCGGCGTGCCGTACTCGGTGGGCATGTCGGCGGTGTCGATGATGTCTTTGATACCCACCGGCACGCCTTGCAGCGGCCCCACCTTGCCGCTGGCGTCCAACGCGCGCGCCTGCTTGATGACGAAATCGGGATCGAGAAATTGCCATGCTTCGACTTGCGGCTCGCGTGCAGCGATGTGATCCAGGCACGCGCGGGCCACGGCTTCGGCGGTGGTTTTCTTTGCCGCGATGGCAGCGACGATTTCGCTGGCGGTGAGTTGGTTGAGTGGCTTTGCAGTCATGATGTCGTTACACCTTTTGTGATGGGCTTCACCCATCCTACGGCGATACAATTGGCTATACAATTCAATAAAAACAAATACTTACGACTTACTTGCCTTGCCGCCCTTCGCCGCCCGGCAAGCGCGGCATTTCAAAACGATCGGTGATGCGCGTGTAACCCGCCTTGCCCGCAAGCCGGCCGATGGGATCGACCGCGCCGACATCGACGTGAAATTTGTCATTCACCGTGCCGTCGCGGAAATGAAAATACACCACTTCGCCGATCACCACGTGGTACGGGCGCGGGCCGACTTCCACGCGCTGCATCAGGCGGCACTCCATCGCTATCGGCGCTTCCAAAATACGCGGCGCTTTCACTTTGACCGAGGGCACTGCCGTGAAGCCGGCTTTTTCGATTTCACTCACGCCGCGCGCATACCCCACCGCGCACACGTTCATCTTGTCGCGAATGTCGTGGCTGACGATATGCACCACGAAGTCACCGGTCTCAAGAATATTCGCCACGGTATCTTTCGCACCCGCCTCGCCGTCGCCCGCCGAAAACATCAACATCGGCGGCGGCGCGCCCAGTGCATTGAAAAAACTGAACGGTGCGGCGTTGTGGCCGTTCTTGCCGGTGGTGGACACCAGCGCGATGGGACGCGGGGTGATCGCGCCGACCATCAGCTTGTATTGCTCGTTGGCGGTGATTTTTGATGCGTCAAATTCGGGCATGCTCAGCCTCTACGCTTTGTAAATCGGTTCCGGCTGCGTAAAGAACGCATGCAGAATGTGATAGACGGTCATGTAGTTGATCTGCTGAAAGCTCGCATGCGAGATGCCGGACATCACGGCAAATTGTTTGTCCGGGTTCGGCAGGCGCTTGAAGAATTCGATCAGGTCATCAAAGCCGGCGATGCCGTCGAACTGGCCGCGCATGATGATCGTCGCCGCATGGATTTTGGCGGGATCGCATATCGGCAGCCGGGAACACATATCGACATAGGTGCCGGTGGGCACGGAGTCGTCGAGTTCGAGCACCTGGGTGGCGAAGGCGTCGATCACTTTATCCTCGGCGCAGCCGGGGTGATCGCGGCTGAATATCGAATGAATGAATTCGCGGCTCATCGGGCGGCGGTTGATTTTGATGAACTCCGGCAGTTTCTTTTTACGCTCGGCGAGCGTGGGACTGCCTTCGCCGGTCCACACAAACGCGTCGAGTGCCAGGCGCGTCACGCGCTCCGGGCAACGCTCCGCGAAGCACGCGGCGCGCAGCGCCCCGCTGGAGATGCCGTAGACCATGAATTGTTTGATGCCGCGCGTTTTGGCGATGTAGTCGGTGGCGGCCACCAGGTCGTCCACGCCGTTGGCGATGTCGAAATTGATGTCACGTTTTTTGTCGGAGCGGCCGTAGCCTTCCATATCGACGCACCAGGTGTCGAAGCCCTGCTCGACAAAATAATCCATCGCCGATGAATGCGGGCGGCCCGGCACTTTCAAATCAAACGTTGGCTGCGCGGCCATCGATGAGCCATGCACGAACAGAATCGCGGGCTTATTGCCCGGCGTGCCGGCGTATTTTTCAAACAGGAATAAATTAACGTCGCCTTTTTGGGTCCAGTGATCGTGGGCGGCAATGGGGGTGGCGGCCATGGGAAACTCTCAGTGTGAATGGAAGGAAGGGGCGCCAGTCTAGGCGAGCGTCCGCCGAGCGTCAAACCGCGGACTTAAATTCCGCGTAATTTGGCTGGCCGTCGCGCCACGCCTATAATCAAGCGCCTTCAATCCTGCACGCCGCATCCAGTTAAAACGCAACGGAGAGTAATACCATGGACTTCACCATCACCGACGACCAACGCGCTTTCGTCGACACCGTACGCAAGGTATGTCAAAAAGAATTCATGCCGCGCGCGATCCAGTATCTCGACGGCACCTGGCCCGCCGAGAACATGAAGCGCCTCGGCGACATCGGCGTGCTGGGCATGTCGATTCCCGAAGAATACGGCGGCTCCGGCATGGGCACGCTTGATTGCGTGCTGGTGCTCGAGGAAATCGGCAAGGTGTGTTACGTCACCGCCATGGGCGCGCTGGGTGAAGTGGGCGCGCAATCGCGCATCATCGCCGCTTACGCACCAGAGTCGATTAAAAAGAAAATTCTGCCGCGCGTGGCCAGTGGTGAAGCCATGTTGGCGATTTGCATGACCGAGCCCGACGCCGGCACCGATGTGCCGAACTACCGCACCAACTGCGAAATCAAGGGCGGCAAGGTCATCCTGAACGGCGCGAAAACGCTGATCAGCCGCGCCGACATCGCGGAGATGTTCGTGGTGTTCACGCGCGTCAACGGCGTGGCGGGCGCGGAAGGCATCGGCTGCGTGCTGGTGCCGGGCGGCATCGAAGGTCTTTCATACAACGCCGCCTATCACACCATGGGCGGGGAGAATCTGTCGGACGTGCGCTTCGACAATATCGAATTGCCGCTGGAAAACCTGATTATCAAAGACAACGGGATGAAGCGCCTGCTGTCGGCGTTTAATGTGCAACGTTGTTTGAATCCGGCGATTTGCCTCGGCATTTCCGAAGGCGCGCTGGAAGAATCGATCAAATACATGCGCCAACGCAAGGCGTTCGGTAAAAGCATCGGCGAGTTTCAGGGCATGCGCTGGAAAGCCGCCGACATGATGATTCAAATCGAAGCCGGCCGCGGCCTGCTGTACCGCGCGGCGGTATCGGGCAAACAGTTTCCCGATCCGACGCTGGCGGCGATGGCGAAAATTTACTGCAACGAAATGTCCATCCGCGTCACCTCCGAAGCGGTGCAGGTGCATGGCGGCTACGGCTTCACCGATGAATTTCCGGTGTCGCGCTTTTTTCGCGGCACGCGCTACGGCAGCCTCGGCGGCGGCACCACCGAAACACTGCGCAACCTGGTGAGCCGTAAACTGGTCGATCAAATGGATCTGGCGAGCGGCGTAATGGGTTTGGGTTACTTCTAAAAACACTTTAAAAACATATACTTAAGTAGATACCCCCTCTCCCCATGGCATATCAACATCTGCTGGTGGGTCGCGACGGCGATGTCGTGATTCTCAAGCTCGCGCGCGCCGCGGCCAAAAACGCGCTCAACAAAACGCTGATCGCGGAGTTGCGCGAGGTGCTGGCCAAAATCTCCGCGGATACCAGCGCGCGCGCGCTGTTGCTCACCGGCGAAGGCGATGTGTTCTGCGCCGGCGCGGATTTAAAAGAGCGCCGCGAGCATCCGGGCAAGGACGCCGAGTTTCGCGCGCCGCTGTTACGGTTCTGGCATGAGCTCGCGCAGTTTGCCAAACCCTTGGTGATCGCGGTGAATGGTCACGCGGCGGGCGGCGGCTTTGAATTGTCGCTATTGGGCGACGCGGTGATTGCGTCGGACGCGGCGCAGTTCTGGCTGCCCGAAGTGCAATGGGGCGGCATTCCCGGCGGCTGGGGCACGCAGTTGTTGCCGCGTTTGGTGGGCCCAGTGCGCGCACGCTGGATTATTCTCAACGGCCATCGCATCAGTGCGCGCGAGATGCTGGACATGGGTCTCGTGACGCATGTGGTTGCGGCTGCCGATGTGCTCGACACCGCACGTGCCGTGGCGACAGTATTGGCGACACGCCCACCCACGGCCGTCGCAATGGCGAAAGAAGCGGTACGCCAGGCGCTCAATAGGCCGCTCACCAGTGGCATCGAGATCGAAGAAAAACTCTTGCAGCAAGCGGTCAGCGCGCCCGAGCGGCGCGAACTGCTGGAACGATTCGCGCAGGGCCACCGGCCGAAATAGAATGGATTTCCAAGTCTAGTGCAGTGCTTCATTCGGTTTGGAACTTAAGCGGTGATGCGATTTCAGCGCAACGCCTCCCCACCCTAGTCCTCCCCTTGACGGGGAGGGAATGTCTCGTTAAGTACGAAGCACTACACTAGTAAGTCGCCTTGGCGCGGAAATAGCTGTTGCGGTCGATACTCTTCACCTTCATGTTCTCCACACGATTGCCGCGCAGCACGTCCAGCGTGATTTCCACGCCGGCGTTACCGGCTTTCCACAAGCGCGTGTAGAAATCGGCTTGCCCCTTGAGCGCATCACCCGCGATGCCGACGATGATATCCCCGGCTTTCAGCCCAGCGTCATCGGCCGGCCCCTCCGGCGAGACGCGTGCCACCAGCAAATTGCCGCCCACCTCCTGCGACGTGATGCCCAGCCACGGCCGCGGCTGCGAAGTCGATTTGCCGTTGGCGATGAAATCGCCGATCACCGGTTTGAGTACATCAATCGGCACGAACACATTGCCCGGCACGGCAGTATTGCCCGCGATCGCGTTGCCCACCGCCAGCGAGCCGATACCGAGCAGCTTGCCGTCGCGGCTCACCAGCGCCGCACCCTGCCAATTCACCGTGGCGGGCGCGGTATAAATCGCTTCGTCCAGCAGGTACTCCCAGTAGCCGACGAACTGGCGCTTGGACACCACATACGCGGGTGCCACGCCATCAAAGCCGACGATCAACACCATGTCGCGCTCCTTGGCCTCCGACGACAAGCCCATGTCGATGGGCTTAACCGGCACCGGCACCAGAGACTTCAGCAGCCCCAGCCCCGTAGCATTGTCGAAGCCGACCACAATGGCCGGATACACTTTGCCGTCGGCGGTGTTGATCTCGACTTTTTCCGCTTCGGTAATCAGGTAACCGATGGTCAACACCAGGCCGCTGGAATCGATGACGACGCCGGTGCCTTCGCGATTGCGCCCCAGCGTTTGCCCGCTGCGGGCGTTGGGTGCGGCCTGCGCGCGCACGCGCACCACCGACAGCGCATCGACGCTGAGTTCCGGTTTTCCCCGTGGTGCAGGAGCGGCCTGCGTATCGGCGTCCTGCGCGCGCAACGGCGCGGCGGCAGCCATCATGGCGGCAATCGACAGCACGGTCACTTGCTTGAGTAGGCAGCGCCTGAATGGTTTCAATGGATTCAGTGGTTTCACATCGTTCTCCCGGCAGGGGTTCGAAATACCCCCGCAATTATTCAAGCACGTAAGTACGTAAACGTATGCTACGACGATTCTTCACGTTTGGTAAGGCGGACCATAAATCACGCTAAAATGCCACTTGCTCCCGCCAGTGCGTTCTCGGCACCCTCGGCGGGCCAATAAGTGTTGACCCCTTCGTTGACAGATTCGTTCACGGATTTACAGGAGATTACCCATGGATTTAGGATTAAAAGGCAAGGTTGCGGTCATCACCGGCGGCAGCGACGGCATAGGTCGCGCCACGGCGGTGCTGCTCGCGCGCGAAGGCGCCAAAGTCGTGATCTGCGCGCGCGGACAGGAAAAGCTGGACGAAACGGCGGGGCATATCCGCAAGGAAGGCGGTGACGTGCTGGCGGTGCAGGCGGATGTCACCAGCGATGCCGACATCGCCCGCCTCTTCGACGAAACCGTCAAGAAATACGGCGGCGTTGATCTGTTGCTCAACAACGCCGGCTTGTCACAGCGCGGCAAGTTTCTCGAGATCGACGACAAAATGTGGGACATCGACATCGACATCAAAGTGTTCGGCGCCATCCGCTGCCTGCGCCGAGCGATTCCCGAAATGAAAAAACGCGGCGGTGGGCGCATCGTCAACATCTCCATCTCCAGCGCCAAGCAGCCGGGCGCGGGCTCGATGCCCACATCGCTCTCGCGGGCGGCAGGGCTGGTGATCACCAAATCACTGTCGAAGGAATTCGCACCGGACAACATTTTGGTGAACGCCGTGTGCATCGGCAAGATCAAGTCTGGCCAGCACGACCGGCGCATGGTGCGCGAGAAGATCAGCCCGGAGAAGTACTACAACGAGAGCTCGAAAGACATCCCGATGGCGCGCTTCGGCGAGGCCGAAGAAGCCGCCAGCGCGATCGTGTTTTTCATGTCATCAATGGGCAGCTACGTCACCGGCTCCAGCCTCAATCTTGACGGTGGCACCTCGGGCGTGCTGTAGGAGTAACTGTTCAGGTTCGAGTGAAAGTATTGGCGGAATTACCAACGGATCGGTTCCTTCCCCTTCAGGGGGAAGGAGTTTCTCTGTAGCGCCCTCTCATTGAAACCTAAATAGTTACTGTAAGTTATTGTTTTTATTGTTATTTTTAAATGCGCGCAGTCCACACAGGGCTGCGCGCTTTTTTATGCGGATGCCGCAGCGTGTGCGCTACACCATCACCAGCGCATCCAGGTAATGCGCGATCAATTGCCGCGCGCTATCGCTGAGCCCGCTGAACTGACAGCCGATCCGCGTCACCGCCTTACCGTCCGCGCTTTGCATCGGCATTTGGTGCTGCACCGTTAGATCGACCATGATCGCGCCCACGCCGGGTAGCGCAATAGAGCAGCCGCGCAGTACTTCACCGGCCTCCAGTTTCACTTCGGCATCGCAGTTGAACATGCCGATGCCGCCCATGCTCAAGTCGGTGATTTCCGCGTCGCACTCGGTAAATCCAAAATTCAGGCTGATGGTCAGGCCCGATACGTTATGCCGCTCGTCACGGCGGCGCTGAAAACGCCACATGAATTCCGGTATCTCCAGCCCCACCACCGTCGTGCCGTCCATATCAACGACTTGCCCCCGGCCTCCCTGAAACTGAATCTTGGCTTCTTCATACACGCAAGCCAGCATGATGCTTTCGGCCTCGCCGCCATCGATCATGCTCTGCCACGCTGGCGGACACTCCATCAGCAGCATGTTGCTGGCCTCGTCTACGTAGACCAGCGACGTGACCGCCACGTCCTCGGCATGCACAAAGCTGATCGACATCAGCGTACTGGCGGACTTGATGCCGTTGAGCAGACGCAAAACCTCCTGGCGCGAACGCACCAGAAAATCCGGTGATTCCAAATCAGCGTTGGGCGTGATCATCGCTATCGTCTCCTGCTGCATAGCCGGGGTATTCATCATGGCGATCTCCTTTAGCATACGTAACTCATTGTATTCAAAACAAGATGTTTCGAACTGCCGTTGGTCGCCGACAAGCGGCTAATTCTGCGTCCGAGCGTGAAAAATGTCACGGCGCACCCCAACAAATTGCGTAAATTGGACCGCCTTGCCTCAAATCAGGCGGGCCGCGTAAGATGAATACACGCTGCGGATAACCTCAGATACCCCCATGCGGCGAATCGGCTCATTGGAGTGAATGGATGATTGAAATCAAAAAACAGGATGGCCCGCTGGGTGCGGAAATCCTGGGCTGGTGCCCGGGCATGCCCATAGCAGACGCGGATTTCCGCGCCATCGACCAGGCGTTTCTGGATAACCTGGTGCTGCGATTTCGCGGCCCGGTGCTGGCGCCGCAGGCCTTTCGTGATTTCGCCGCGCGCTTCGGCCCGCTGCGCCCGCATGTCGCGAAATCGTACCGCGATGCGGCGTTCCCGGAAATCGTCAACATGACGAATCAGGACGCCCAGGGTAACTACGACGCCGTGGGCGCGGGGCGCGGCGTGGGCTGGCATTCCGACGGCACCTTCGAGCCGCTGCCGCCCAAGGGCACCATGCTGCACGCGCTGGCGCTGCCGGACTACGGCGGCAATACCCTGTTCGCCAACATGGTTCTCGCTTACGAGCGCATGCCGGAGAAACTCAGGTCGCGGGTGGAAGGCCTCACCGCGCGTTGCCGGCTGCGCGGTCGCAAGCACCATACCCAAGGCATCGTCGCCGCCGAGGACCTCAGTAAAATGAAGGACGTGTTTCATCCAGTGATCCGGGTGAATCCCGAAACCGGCCGCAAATCCGTGTTCGTCAATCCGCATCACATCGTGTGTATCGAAGGCATGCCAGACGCCGACAGCGAAGCGCTGCTGGCCGAGATATTCGAGTGGTGTACGCGCGAGGAATTCCAGTGGCAGCAGGAGTGGCGCGTCGGCGACACCGTGATCTGGGAAAACCGCTCGGCGTGGCACTGCGGTCGCGCCGACTATCCGAAAAACCAGCTCCGCAAATTCATGAGAACGACCATATGCGATCCGACGGGTTGATGGATAAAAACACAATAAGGGGAAATCAGCATGCGCCCTAATCGGGTCAGACAACGCTGGGCCGAAGGCCGCCCCGCATCGTGCCTGTGGATAGACCTCGGCTGGACTGCGTCAGTCGAGGCGCTGGCGCGATTGCCCTACGATTCGTTTACGCTGGATCTTCAGCATAGCCTCATTGACCGCGGCACCGCCGTGCATGTGCTGCAAACGCTGTCGCTGGGCCAGGGCGCGCCGCTGGTGCGCGTGACGCAAAACGACCCGGCGGAAATCGGTTTTGTGCTCGATGCCGGCGCCTATGGCGTCATTTGCCCGCAGATTGAGACGGCGGACGACTGCAAACGATTCGTCGATGCCTGCCGTTACGGTCCGCGTGGCAGCCGCAGTTGGGGCCCCACGCGCGGTTTACTGTATGGCGGGCCCGACTACTTCGCCGAATACGAAAAACAAATCCTCAAGATCGCGCTGATCGAGACGGTCAAGGGCATCAGCAACATGGAAGCCATCGCGGCAACGCCCGGACTCGACATGCTCTACGTCGGGCCAAACGATCTTTCCATCGACTACGGCGGCGTACCGACCTACGTGGCGTCCGATCCCCGCGTGATCGACGCCATGGACCTCTCAATCAGCATCGCGCACGCACACGGCATCCGCTCGGGCACGTATGCAGGAACGATAGACGTTGCCAAATCAGCGATAGCCAAGGGCTTCGACCTGATCTCCGTCGGCTACGCCGCCAAGTTGATGGTCAAGGCATGCAGCGATGTGCTGGGGCAGGTTTTTCCGGAATCGGCCCGGTAGCATCCCAATAGAGAACGGCTACGACCGGCGTTCTTCACAAATCCGCAGTTTTTTCCAGTGCCTTTTTGTTAGCGGCATGGAAACACGCAGGGAAATTACACGAAAGACCATGTCCCTCGGCGCTTACCCTGATACGAGGCTAAAACTCGCAAGAGAAACTGTCGCCACCGCTGGTAGCGGCGGAACGCCGTGGCCATTGTGTTCATGGCGCTGAATATCCCGTTTGGGGCGGTTGGCATTTGTAAAACGCACGCATAAGCATCTGTTTTATAGCACAAATAGCACCATTCGCTTTGCTGCAAAATGAGACGTCTAATTCTCAGTCGCTCCTTGTAAAGCATCGCTTTACACTTTACAATAAAGCATGATCAGGTCATTTCGCCACAAGGGGCTTGAGGCTTTTTACCATCGCGGCACAAAAGCCGGAATTCAAGCCCATCATGCAGCCAAGCTACGGCTCCTGCTCACCGCACTGGATTACGCGAAAAAGCCGGATGACATGAATGCACCTGGTTGGCGCTTTCATGCTTTAGGCGGTGACTTGAAAGGCTTTTACTCAGTCACCGTTAACGCCAATTGGCGAGTGATATTTCGCTTTGATGGCGAAGACGCAGAACTGGTCGATTATTTGGATTATCACTAGGAGGTAATTTATGTCTCGCATGCACAATCCTGCGCACCCCGGCGAATTGCTGCGGGAATACCTGCCTGAAACTCTGGGCGTAAGCGAATCAGCCAAACGGCTGGGAGTGACTCGTCAGGCCCTCTCTGCCCTACTTAATGGCCGTGCCGGCGTTAGCGCCACGATGGCGCTGAGGCTGGAGGCCGCGCTAGGTACCAGTGCAGAGATGTGGATGGAAATGCAGGCCGGATATGACCTCTGGCTTGCAAGGCAGCTCCGCCAGCCGAAGGTAATGCGGATCGCCGCATAAAGCACGGCACGTTCCCTATCGCCTGTTGCCAGGAAGAGGGATTAAGCTGCCCGTTTTATCAGCCGAGCGGCTTAAACCCTCAATGAAAAAGTGACAGGATCAACCGCAACACCATCACAATCCCCACACGACTCCATCGCAATAAACGCTTGAAAACGGCAATCTGTCACCACCCATCGACAGAATAATCCTACACAGCGCCTACACGAAAGCACAAAAAAATGACCTACACACAAAAGCGCGTAAGTCATTGATTTTACTGGTGCCGTTGGAGGGAATCGAACCCCCGACCTGACGCTTACGAAGCGCCTGCTCTACCAGCTGAGCTACAACGGCTTTAAAGGATTGTTACTACGGTGCAGGCGCGCATTTTATCACTTGCGCCGATGATCCGCACCCACCGCGTCGGCCACCGAGGCGTAGCCGTCCGCGCGCAGCCGCGCCGCCAGATCGCGCTTGATGCTCAATACGAGTTCAGGGCCGTGGAAAACCAGCGCGGAATACAGTTGCACCAGCGACGCGCCGGCACGGATTTTAGCGTAGGCATCGTCACCGCAGGCGACACCACCGCAGCCGATGATGGGCAGTTTGCCGCCGGTGAGCCGGTACATATCGGACAGGCATTTTGTCGCCAGCGTGAACAGCGGCGCACCCGACAAGCCGCCGGTTTCACCGGCATGGTTGCTGCGCAGCGGTGGCCGCGTCACGGTGGTATTGCCCACGATCAGGCCGTCGATTTGGGTTGCCAGTGCCACCTCGGCGATATCCTGCAACTGCACCTCATCCAGATCGGGGCCGACTTTCGCCAGCAGCGGCGGCAAGTGATGTTTATCCGGTGCGGCAGCGTAGCGCGCTTCGAGCACACGATGAATCAACGCTTCAATCTCCGCGCGCGCTTGCAGGCTGCGCAACCCCGGCGTGTTGGGCGACGACACATTACACACCAGGTAATCCGCCAGCCCGCACACACGCGAGATGCCGGTCGCGTAGTCGGCGGCAGCATCCGGCGCATCACGGTTTTTGCCGACGTTGGCGCCGACGATGCCACCGCTACCCGTGCGTTTTCTGTCACGCAACTTGCCGGCAAAGTGTTCGAGCCCCTTGCTGTTAAAACCAAAGCGATTGATCACCGCCTGATCTTCGTTGAG
>CANIID010000149.1 GCA_947467315.1 Betaproteobacteria bacterium
TCGAGGATCACTTGTTGACCGAACACTTCAGAGAGCCCGCCCGCGTATATGCGGCCGATAGTGTCCGAGCCGCTGCCGGCGGAAAACGGCACCAGCAGGCGCACGACCTTGGCAGGGTAGACCTGCGCGACGGTTACGCCGGACGCCAATGCAAGCATCAGGCTCGACAGGGTTTGAAAAGGCAGGCGTGACATGAGGGATCCTTGATAAGTGCGCGCGATTTTAACGGAGTGTGCAGATGCAACGTAACTATATGTTTTTATTTATCTTTTTAATAAAGCGAATGGCGCAGCCCTTGCCACACCAGCAAGGCCGCAATGACGAACAAAATTTTCCGCAGCAGCTTTTGATAGGTCTCGATGCTCAGATACCGCTGCACGCGTTGGCCCACCGCCATGCCCGCCAGCGCTACCAATGTCAGCGGCAGATTCGCCGCCGCCGCGCGCAAACTCAACTCGCCCGCACCGGCCAGCGTGGCGGCCTGCACCATCTTGCCGCCGAGAAAACACAGGTTGAGTATCTGCGTCATGATCGTCGTTTCAACACCGAGCAGCATGAAATAAATCAGCAGCGGCGGCAGCGAGTTGTTGACCGAGCCGGAGAAAAATCCGCCGGTGAGGCCGAACCCCGCTTGCGCCAAACGCGGGCGGCGCATCAGCGCGTCCCAGTTGAGCAGCGCGATTTGTTTCTGATACAAATACACGATGATGATCGCGGCGAGCAGCAGGCGCAACGGCTCCTGTGGCGCGACAATCAGCACGCTGGCGCCGATGAACGAGCCGATCAACGCATACACTGCCACCGGCCAATGCACGCCGAGGCTCGCGCGCCAGTTGCCGCCCTGAATCACGCTGATGATATTAACTGTCATGTTCGGCAGCAGATTCAGCAGCACCGCTGTTTTGATGTCGGTCATCAGCGCCAGTACCGGGGTGGAGATCGCCGGAAAGCCGAAACCCATCGCGCCCTGCGATAAGCCTGCCGCGAATATCGCCAGCGCAATCGCGGCCCAAACCAGCGGCGGGAAATCGAGGCCCATGGGTTAGAGCGTGTGCGACTTGTCGCCGCGCGTGAAGCCTAGCAGCGCTGTCTCGAAGTTCTTGCCCAATGCGATGACCTTGAATAGCTCACCCATTTCAGCGGGCGACAACAGTTTTTGCGCTTGTGCCGCGAGCGGTGCATAGGCGCGCGTGTCGCTGGCAGGCGTGGCCGATAGCAGTTCGGTGATGCCGCAGTTGATGAGGAAATTCGCCTGCGTGGCATAGCCCATCAACGTGCCGCCGCCCGCCTGTGCCGCGGCAGCGATCGCGCTGAAATCGACGTGGGTGGTGATGTCCTGCAAGCCGACGAACGCAAACGGGGCGTCGTGCGCGTGGTGGCGGTAGTGGCACATCAGCGTGCCCTGGTGCCGTTGCGGGTGATAAAACTCGTGCGCCGGGAAGCCGTAGTCGATGAACAACATCACGCCGCGCGTGAGCAGGCGGGACAGGCTGGTTACCAGCGCGCGGGCGGTGAGGTTAATTTCGGTTGCGTAGTTTGGGGGCAGGTCGAGTGCGGTTGCGGCGATGAGTAGTTCCCCGGTTGCGGCGCGCGGCAATGTGGTAAAGCAGATTTCGAAACCCATCAACGAGGGCTTTTTCCCCTCCCCTTCAAGGGGAGGGTTAGGGTGGGGATGGGGTAAAGACGGGCGGCACACTACCCCAAGCCCCTTTATTTCATGTTCGGTTGTATGCAATCGGTGCGCTGGCGTCGCATCCAGCACTTCGTTGGCCAGTATCACGCCTTCAAATTGAGCGGGCAATTCGTCCAGCCAGCTTACGCGACTCAACAACGACGGAACGCGCTGGGCAATGATCGCGCTCTGCCGCTCCCGCAAATCCCCGCTCAATTCCAGAATCAGATAGGCGTCCGGCACGCAGCCCAGCGCTTCCATTTCCAGCAACAAGTCCACCGCCAGCGCGCCGCTGCCCGCGCCGATTTCCAGCACGTTGCACAATCCTTCGCCGTGTAACTGCGCCAATTGCCGCGCGATGCAGCGCGCAAACAGTGGCGACATTTCCGGTGCGGTGACGAAATCGCCGCTCTCGCCCAGTTTGCGGCTGCCCGCGCTGTAGTAGCCCAGGCCTGGCGCGTAGAGCGCGAGTTCCATGTAACGCGCAAAGCTGATCCAGCCGCCCGCAGCCGCAATTTCCTGCGCGATCAATGCCGACAGTTGGTCGCTTAAAGCCTGGGCTTCCGGCGCGGGTGCGGGTAAATGAGACAGGTGCGGGGGAATAATCACGCCTCGGATGATCCCCGAATACGCTAAAATAAACAACACGTTATGAAACTTCCTCTGCAAAATAAAACGGTGTTGGTGACCGGCGGCGCGCGACGCGTGGGTGCGGCAATTTGCCGCCGACTGCATGCGGCGGGGGCAAACGTGATGATTCACTATCGCGCCTCTGCCACTGAAGCGCGGGCACTGGCGAAGGCGTTGAATGCGGCACGCGCCGGCAGCGCTGCGTGCGTGAAGGGCGATCTGTTGCATCACGAGACGCCGCGCGCCGTGGTCGCGGCCTGCCTCGCCGAGTTTGGGCGGCTGGATGTGCTGGTGAACAACGCGTCGAGTTTTTACGCCACGCCGGTGGGCAAGATGAACGAGCGCGCGTGGAGTGATCTCATCGGCACCAACCTCAAAGCGCCGCTGTTTATCGCGCAGGCGGCGGCGGCTGAATTGAAAAGGCGCCGCGGCAGCATCGTCAATATCGTCGATATCCACGCTGAACTGCCGCTGAAAGATTATGTGATATACACCATCGCCAAAGGTGGCCTCGCGGCGCTGACACGCTCGCTGGCGCGCGAACTGGCGCCGGCGGTGCGGGTGAATGGTGTATCGCCGGGTCCAATTATGTGGCCCGATGCGGACATCTGGAAAAGCGCGCAAACGCGCAAGAACATCCTTGATCGCACGCCGCTTAAGCGCGTCGGTGAACCGGATGATATCGCGCGCGCCGTGGAATTTTTAATTGGCTCCGCACCGTATGTCACTGGGCAGATTATCGCGGTGGACGGCGGGCGCAGCATCGCACTGTAGAAGGCTGAACATGGACAACAACGTAACGATCTCAACCATTGCGATGCCGCAAAGCCTGAAGCAACGCAAGCAGGGTTTCGAGTCGAACAAACTCGCCAAGCGCCTGCGCCGGCTCACCGGGCAGGCGATTGCCGATTTCGACATGATTCATGCAGGCGACAAAGTCATGGTGTGCCTGTCGGGCGGCAAGGACAGCTACGCGCTGCTGGATATTCTGTTGCATCTGAAAGCGCACGCGCCGATTGAATTTGATTTGATCGCGGTGAACCTCGATCAAAAACAGCCGAATTTCCCCGAACACATCCTGCCGGAATATCTCACCCAACTCGGCGTGCCGTTTCACATCGAGAATCAGGACACCTACAGCATCGTCAAGCGCGTGATCCCCGAAGGCAAAACCATGTGTTCGCTGTGTTCGCGGTTACGCAGAGGTGTGCTGTACCGCGTGGCGGGAGAACTGGGCGCCACCAAAATAGCGCTGGGCCACCACCGCGACGACATCCTCGAGACGTTTCTGCTGAATCTGTTTTACGGCGGCAAACTCAAAACCATGCCGCCCAAGCTGGTGTCCGACGACGGCAAGCATGTGGTGATACGCCCCCTGGCCTACTGCGAAGAAAAAGACCTTGAAGAATGGGCCGAGGTGAAACAATTCCCGATCATCCCTTGCACCCTGTGCGGCTCGCAGGACAACCTCAAACGCGGCGAAGCCAAAGCGCTGCTGCGCGAGTGGGAGAAAAAATTTCCGGGGCGCGTGGAGACCATGATGACGGCCATGCAGAACATCAAACCGTCGCATATGCTGGATCAGCAGTTGTTTGATTTCAAGGCGGTGGCGGCTACCGGCGTGGCTGATCCCGATGGGGATAGGGCGTTTGATGCGTAGTGGTGTGTAGGGCGGAAAAGCGCAGCGCCTTCCGCCGAATGTAGGGTGGCGGAAGGCGCTGCGCTTTCCCGCCCTACGTCCCCCGCGTTCTCAGTCTGTCGCCTTGACCCCCGCCGCCTTCACCGCCTTGCCCCAGCGCTGATACTCGGCCTGCATGAATTTGCCGAATGCCTCCGGCGCCATCGGCGTGGGGTCGTAGCCGCGGTCACTCAATTGCTTGGCGGCGTCGCTGCCGCTTAGAATTTTGGTGAACACGCTGTTCAGTTGAGTAATGATCGGTTGCGGCGTTTTGGCTGGTGCCATCAAGCCGTACCAGCCGCTGATGGCAAAGCCTTTGTAGCCACTCTCATCCAGCGTCGGCAGTTCGGGCAACTCGCGCGTGCGTTTGGCGGTGGTGACGGCGAGCGCGCGGATTTTTCCAGCGCGGATTTGCGGGATGGCCGCGCCGGGGCCGGAGAACAGCGTTTGCACTTCGCCGCCGAGTGCGGCGGTCATCGCCGGGCCGCTGCCGCGATACGGGATGTGGGTGATTTTTACCTTGGCGGTTTGGTAGAACACTTCCTGCGCCAGGTGCGATGTGACGTTGCCGGAGCCGAAGTTGAAACTATTGGGCTTGGCTTGCGCGAGTTTGATGAAATCCGCCAGCGTTTTGGCCGGCACAGACGGATGCACCGACACGATGTACGGCTGCTCGATCAACATCGTGATCGGCGCGAAATCGCGGGCCACGTCGAACGGCACCTGGTCATACATCCACGGCGCGACAGCAGTGGCGCCGATTTCGGCGACGATCAGCGTGTAGCCGTCGGGGTTGGCTTTGGCGCCGATGGCGGTGCCGCTGGTGCCTTGCGCGCCGCCGCGGTTGTCGATGAGCATTTGCTGGCCCAGCGCGCTGGTTACCGCGGGCTGCAAGATGCGCGACACCAGATCGGTGCCGCCGCCGGGCGGGAAGGGCACGATCAGGCGGATGGATTTATTGGGGTAGGCGCCGCCTGCGCTGGGCGCGGCCTTTTCAGCGGCCTCGGAAAATTGTGATGACAGGGCGACGCTCACAGCGAGCGCAGCAACGGGGGCAATCCACTTCTTCATGTCAGGCTCCTGAAAGCATTTGTGGCGCGACGTTACCATGGCGCAAGCGTGCATAAAAGCGTCATTTTTGGATGCCAAGCCAGCATCAATATAGAAAAATACAATAAAAACAGATATTTACAATAGTTTCCTTGAATGTAACTTCACATTGTCAAACTAATTTTGCCATGCTATTCTTGCCCCCACAGCAACCGTTGAGCCGCCATGAATTGCGTAGAACGCCTCGTAGACATTTTCGGCAGCCAAGCCGAAGTGGCCCGCCGCTTTAGTCTTGACCGCGCGGTGGTCAATAATTGGGTGAAGTCCGGTTACGTGCCCGCACGTTGGGCCATGGAAGTGGAGCAAGTTACCGGCGGCGATGTGACTGCGGCCGATGTGTTGAATGAAGCGACAGAACGCAAACCGATCCGGTTGAAATCGCGCCCGGACGGAGAAAATCTTTATATTCCAACCGTTGGGAGCGACACCATGATTAACGAATACGCACCGTCCAAACGCATCAGTTCATTCCATCCGCCGCAACGCACGCTGCTGGGGCCCGGCCCAACGGAGATTCATCCGCGCGTGCTGACCACCATGAGCCAGCCCGCCATCGGCTATCTCGATCCGGTGTTCGTGGACATGATGGAAGAACTCAAATCGCTGCTGCGTTATGTGTATCAAACCAAAAATCCGTTGACCTTCCCGATCTCTGGCCCCGGTTCGGTGGGCATGGAGTTCTGCTTTGTCAACATGGTCGCGCCCGGCGATAAAGTGATCGTGTGCCGCAATGGCGTGTTCGGTGGCCGCATGATTGAAAACGTCGAGCGTTGCGGCGCCACCGCGATAGTCGTCGAAGACAAATGGGGCGAGCCGGTCGATCCGCAAAAACTCGAAGACGCGATGAAGGCGAATCCCGACGCGCGTCTGGTGGCCTTCGTGCATGCTGAGACTTCCACCGGCGTGTTGTCGGATGCGAAAACGCTGGTTGAGATTGCGCACAAGCATGACGCGCTGACGATAGTGGATGCCGTCACCTCACTCGGCGGTTGTGAAGTGCGCGTCGATGACTGGAAATTCGACGCGGTGTATTCGGCCAGCCAGAAATGCCTGTCCTGCACGCCGGGCCTGTCGCCGGTTTCGATCAGCGAGCGTGTGGTGGATTTCGTCAAAGGCCGCAAAGACAAAATTCATAGCTGGTTCATGGACATGAACCTGTTGCTCGGCTACTGGGGCGCATCTACGCGCACCTATCACCATACCGCACCCACCAATTCACTGTTCGGCCTGCACGAAGCGCTGCTGCTGATCCGCGAAGAAGGTCTCGAAAACTGCTGGGCGCGCCACAAGCGTCATCACATCGCGCTGAAAGCCGGCCTCGAAGCGATGAACCTCAAGTTTCTGGTGGATCCCAAGTATCAGGTGCCGGAAATGAACGCGGTGCATTGCGCCGCCGGTGTCAACGAAGCCGAAGTACGCAAGCGCCTGCTTAACGAATTCGGCATCGAAATCGGCGCGGGCCTGGGGCCGCTCGCCGGCAAAATCTGGCGCTTCGGTTTGATGGGCTACTCGTGCCGCCCGGACAACGTGATGCTGTGCCTGTCCGCGCTCGGTTCGGTGCTCGAAGACATGGGCTACCCGGTACACGTGGGCGACGCGGAGTCGGCGGCGCATGCGGCCTATGCGTCGATGCACACCACCGAAGCAGCGGCGAAAAAGAGAAAGACGGCCAAGGCCGCCTGATTTATTTCGGACGTTTCTTTGCCGTCGGCCGCGAGGATTTTTTCTTCGCGGCCGGTTTCATTTCGAGCGCTGTGATCACAGCACCAGCAGCGTTGCCAGTCCCAGCAATAGTCCCATGCTCACCACGTCGGTGGCGGTGGTGAGAAAAATACTCGACGCCGTGGCCGGATCAAGACCGAAGCGTTTCAAGGTCAGCGGCACCAGCGCGCCCGATAAGCCGCTGGCGACGCAACTGCCGATCATGGCGAGCCACACCACCACCGCGAGCATCAACGCGTGCGGTGACTTTTGCAGGGTGGCAATGAAGAACATGCCGAGTGCTGCAACCAGCCCCACCATGGCGCCGTTCATGAGGCCGAGGAAGGCTTCCTTTGCCACCAGTATGCGTTCCTTGCCAGGTTTCAGTTCACCCAGCGTGATACCGCGCAAGGTGACGGCCAGCGCCTGACAACCGGTGTTGCCGGACTGGCCCGCGAGCACCGGCAGGAACAACGCGAGGATCACCAGCTTATCCACCGTTCCTTGAAACACGCCGACCACGCCCCCGGCAACAAAGGCGGTGAGCAGATTGAGTTGCAACCAAGGGTGGCGAAATTTAAGACTTTGCAGCCACGGCGTGGCGAGGCGCTCTTCTTTCTCAACGCCCATCATGGTGCCGGCCTGCAAGGTGATTTCGAAAGCCTGCGCCTGAAACAGGGTTTGCCCGCGCACCAGGCCGAGCAACACGCCGTTGTCGTCGCACACGGGATATACCGGGTAATGACGGTCGAGCACCTGCTTCATCGCGTCGGACAACATCATGCCCGGCCTGAGAACAAACACATCGCGCAGCATGATCGCGTCGAGGCGCACATGGCGTTCCGAGAACAGCAGATCGCGCATGGTGATCAGCCCCAGCAGCTTTCCCGCGGTATCGGTGACGTAGCCATAAGTGACGAACGCGGTCTTGACCAGTGCCCGTAATTCCTCGGTGGCTGCGCCGACCGTGGTGTCGGGGCGGAACACCGCCAGCGGCGTTTCCATCATGCGCCCGATGCTGTCGTCGGGATACGCCTGATTGCGCGTCCATTGCCGCGAGATTACAGCGGGCGCTTCGAGCAGGATACTGTCGCGCAATCCGCCCGGTAGCGCGGCGAGGATATCCTGTGCGGTCGCGGTATCCAGCGCCATCAGCACGGCGCCCGCGACCGGCGCGGAATAGTCCGAGAGCAGTTCGGCCGCCGCGCCCGGCGGCAGCGTACGTACCTGACTCAGCAAACCCCCGGTCTGTTGCGCGTTAGTGCGTGGCGTCGCGGCGTGGGTTTCAGACATGGCGTGCTCTCCCGGAAGATGGCGGCTGGCTGTGCTGCCATCATAGCGCGCCAAAACCGGCGCGTACAGCACGTGAGGCACGGCACTGGCCACCGGGAGAACACCGCATGCGCGGTGCGGGAGGAACGCTGATGCCCTACAGGCCTAGGCGTTTCCAGATGGCCGTAGTCAATGCGGACTGATTCATTGTATAAAAATGCAGCCCCGGCGCGCCGGCTTTCAGTAAATCTTCACAGAGTTTGGTGACCACATCGAGTCCGAACGCGCGAATCGAATCGGTGTCATCGCCGTAGCCTTCGAGTTTCTTGCGGATCCAGCGGGGAATTTCCGCGCCGCAGGCGTCGGAAAAACGCGCCAGTTGCGAGAAGCGCCCGATCGGCATGATGCCGGGCACCACCGGAATGGCGATGCCCATTTTTTCGCACTGCTCGATGAAATGGTAATAACAATCGGCGTTGTAAAAATATTGCGTGATCGCCGAATCCGCGCCCGCATCGACCTTGCGCTTGAAATTATTCAGGTCATCCTGTGCGCTTTTCGCCTGCGGGTGGTATTCGGGATACGCGGCAACCTCGATCACAAAGTGGCTGCCGAATTCTTTGCGGATGAATGCTACCAATTCGTTGGCGTAATGAAACTCGCCCGCCGAAGCCGTGCCCGAGGGCAAATCGCCCCGCAGCGCCACCAGATGTTTGATGCCGCTTTCTTTGTATTGCTGAAGAAAGTCGCGCAGTCCCGCGCGCGTGGAGCCGACACACGAAATATGCGGCGCGGCATCATGGCCTGCCGCGCGCAGATCTAGCACAGCTTTCAGTGTGCGCGCCTGTGTGGAGCCGCCCGCACCGTAGGTCACCGAAAAAAACTTCGGCTTTAGCAGCGCCAGTTCGCGAGCAGTGACCGCGAGTTTCTCCGCGCCCTCATCCGTATTGGGCGGGAAAAACTCGAAGCTTGATGTGAGGGAGGCGTGAGGGGTGAGGGGTGAGGGGGGCATGGTGCTTCCTTATTCTTCCGTAGACAGGCGCAATGATTTTATGAGGCCGCCGATCAGGCCGAATGTCTCGTCCATTCTTGTGAATACATCGGCGTCGGCATCAATGTATTTCAGTCTTTCCGCGATGATGAACTGTGTTTCCAGTTCACTTAACGAGCCTCTTGCCATACCGAGAAAGTGCAAGAACTCCTTTTTGCCATTGCGTGCGGCACCTTCCGCAATATTACTGGCAACGGAAATTGCCGCGCGGCGAATCTGGCCGGTGAGGGCGTAGAGTTCGTGATTCGGAAACGGTTGTGTCGCAGCGTACGCGGCAGCTACAAGATCGATGGCCTTTTGCCAGGCCAATAAATCATGATGCCGCCGCCTGCGTTTCACGCCCGCCATGTCACGACGCCTTACGCCTCACCCTTCAAGCCTCACGCTCAATAGCGGTAGTGATCCGCTTTGAACGGGCCGTCAACCGACAGATGCAGGTATTCGGCTTGTTTCTCGTTCAATGCCGTCAACTGCACGCCGAGTTTTTTCAGGTGCAGGCGAGCGACTTTTTCGTCGAGGTGCTTGGGCAGCACGTAGACTTCATTCTTGTACTTGCCGCCTTGCGTGAACAGCTCTATCTGCGCAAGTGTTTGATTGGTAAAGGAATTTGACATCACGAACGACGGGTGTCCGGTGCCGCAACCCAGGTTAACCAAACGGCCTTCGGCGAGAATAATCAGCCGCTTGCCATCGGGGAAAATCACGTGATCGACCTGCGGTTTGATGTTGTCCCACTTGTATTGCTTCAGCGCCGCGATTTCGATTTCGGAATCGAAGTGGCCGATGTTGCACACAATCGCGTTGTGCTTCATCTTCTTCATGTGTTCGTGATTGATCACGCCCAAGTTGCCGGTGCAGGTGACGAAGATGTCGGCCTTGTCGGCGGCGTACTCCATGGTCACCACGCGAAAGCCTTCCATCGCGGCTTGCAGTGCGCAGATCGGATCAATCTCCGTTACCCACACTTGCGCCGACAGCGCACGCAGTGCCTGCGCGCTGCCTTTGCCCACGTCGCCGAAGCCGCACACCAGCGCGACCTTGCCTGCGATCATCACGTCGGTGGCACGCTTGATAGCGTCGACCAATGACTCGCGGCAGCCGTAAAGGTTGTCGAATTTCGATTTGGTTACCGAATCATTGACGTTGATCGCGGGGAACGGCAAACGGCCTTCTTTTTGCATCTGATACAAACGATGCACGCCGGTGGTGGTCTCTTCGGTCACGCCTTTGATGTTGGCTTCGATTTTGGAGTAGTAGCCGGGTTTTTCTTTCAGCGTTTTGCGCATCGCGGCGAACAGCACCACTTCTTCTTCGTTGGTGCCTTCAGGCGGCTGCGTTTTGTTGCGCTCGTGCTGCGCGCCAAGCGTGACCAGCAGCGTGGCGTCGCCGCCGTCGTCGAGAATCATGTTGGGGGTACCGCCGTCCGACCAATCCAGAATGCGATGGGTGTAATCCCAATAATCTTCCAGCGTCTCACCTTTGTAGGCGAACACCGGAATGCCGCTCGCAGCGATGGCCGCAGCAGCGTGATCCTGCGTGGAGAAAATATTGCACGAGGCCCAGCGTATGTCGGCACCCAGCTCGGCCAGCGTTTCGATCAGCACGGCGGTTTGAATCGTCATGTGCAGCGAGCCGGCGATGCGCGCGCCTTTGAGCGGCTGCTTGCCTTTGTATTCCTCGCGGATTGCCATCAGACCGGGCATTTCGGTCTCGGCAATGGCGATTTCTTTGCGACCGAAATCGGCCAGCTTGATGTCTGCTACGTGGTAATCTTTTTTAGATGCGGCGTTCATCACGCGCTCCTTTTCTGTTGGAAAAAAAGTTCGTGAGCGCCGTTGCGGGGTTAGGTCCACCGAGCCTGGCGGGGTAAAGTCGAAAACCTTTGAACCCTGTCGCAACGCTCCTCGGCGAGGCGCGCATTATAGCCCAGTTGGTCATTAAATTAAATCTTGTTAAAAAACAATTGGTTATATTGCATCGGCACAGCGGTGATGCACGCGGAGTGCACTTGGTCGTGCGCGTGCTCTGGAGTGCGGGAGCTTGCTCCCGCTGTAGTAAGCTGTAACTGTTAGTGAAAACATTCGGCTTGTCGTTCCGGGGTCAAAGGAAGTAGTTCTGCGTATCGTTCTGTTGAAGAATCGAATTCGTAAGCCCTACCAGGGTGATGAACTCGTTTCCGCCGCCATTGCTATCGACTTCAACGATTGTGCTGCTGCCCGAATGTGTAAACCTCAGGAAACCGTCGGCAAACGCATTGTCGTGCGTGCCGTTCGTGATGCCCGGGAGCGTGTCCAGTAAGTCGTGAAGGTTCAACACATCCCCGCCGCTGCCCCTGGTGAAATCCGTGATCACGTCGCCGTTCGCGCCACGATCGCTCAGGGCGCGGTAGACAAACGTGTCGGCGCCGCTGCCGCCGGAGAGCATATCGCTGCCTGTGCCGCCATCGAGGGTATCGTTGCCGCGTCCGCCAGCGAGATGGTCGATTCCCGCTCCACCCAATAGCACGTCATCGCCGTTATCGCCGTTGAGCACGTCATTGCCGCGCCCGCCGACAAGAATATCGTTACCGTTGCCGCTGCTTATGGAGTCGTTCCCATCCCCGCCATTGATGGAATCCTTTCCATTTCCGCCGTTAATCGTGTCGTTGCCTGTTGCCCCCAGCAGAACACTGTTGCCGTTTCCGCCATTGATGAGTTGCCCCGTCTCA
Organism: Betaproteobacteria bacterium; assembly: GCA_947467315.1. Lineage (GTDB taxonomy): Bacteria > Pseudomonadota > Gammaproteobacteria > Burkholderiales > SG8-41 > UBA5216. The sequence goes on from CANIID010000149.1 coordinate 11,822, forward strand.
TTCGCGTCGTTGCCGACGATTACGCTGATCATTTGGGTGCTGGCAGCGCCAAGGATGTCCGTCGCCGACACCACGATTTCGTAGGTATTGTCGTTATTGGCATCCTCCGGTGTTTCAAAATCCGGGGTGTTGCGGAAGGCGAGCGCGCCTGTATTGGCGTCTATCGAAAAAAACGCCTGATCCGCACCTCCTGCCAGTTCGAACGAAAACGTATCGTTTTCCGGATCGATAGCCTGAATTGTTCCAACGGGTAGGCCGTTCTCCATGACCATAAAACTCGCCGGTGTAATGTCCGGGGCGTCGTTGACCGGGGTAATCTCAAAACGCACCGCGCCCACGTCGCTCAGGAAGTCGTTCACGCCGCGGGTGGTGCCGTTGTCTTGTACCGTGTATTCAAAGCCCGCTTGACCGTTGAAGTTGTGCGTCGGCGCGAAAATCACGTCCGTGCCGGAGATGCTCACTGTTCCGCCGGTCGCGTTGCCCACGCTGATGATGGTAAGGCTCTGCGCGTTCTCAGTCACCGATCCCTTCGAGTCGTTTGCCGTCAGGCTGGCAAAGCTGATGATGCGCACGCCGGAATCCTCGGCGATGCTCGACAGGATGTTGTCGGCCGCCACCGGCGCGTGATTTACCGTTGCCACCGATCCCGGAGAAGCGATCTCATTCGCATCGTTAATCGCCGCAAAGCCGCCGTTGACGCCGATCGCGCTCAGTTTCGTGAGGGCAGCGCCGTTGAGCGCGGCCGCATTATCAAAGCTCGGGAACGCCGGGCCTGTCGGCGAAACGCCGAAAGTCACGCCCGTCTGCAGCACACCGCTGCTGCTATAGAGGTTGACCGCATCACCGCCTGTGCTCAGGCCGACACCGCCGCCGCTGTAGGTGCCGATCTGCAGGTTCGCGGGGACATTGTCGCCGAACCAGACTGTCTTGAAGTTGGCAATTATCGTGGCTGCGTTGCCGCCAGAGGGCACTTCGAGAAAGATGACGGATTCCCCGGACGCAATGCTGGTGATGCCGCTCAAGGGTACCGAGGCGGCAAAAGAGCCGGAGCTGTCATCCATCTTCCAGCCGGCGATATTCACCGCGCGGGCGGTGGTATTCGTCACCTCGAACCAGTCGGCGCCGACGGGGCTGTTGCCGCTGGACCAGGGCGCCACTTCGGACACAAACAATTTGCCTGCCGATCCCGGAGAGCCAATTTCTGTTGCGTCGTTCGCCGCCACGATACCGCCATGTACGGCGGTCGCGCTCAGTTGCGAGACGGTGGCGTTGTTCAGGCCCGCCCAGTTATCGAAGGTCGGAAACGTGCCCGAGGGCGATGGGCCGAAGACTACATTGGCCTGCAGCACGCCGGCGCTGTTGTAGAGGTTGACCGCATCGCCGCCCGTGCTCAGGCCAACGCCCCCGCCGGTGTAGTTGCCAATTTGGAGACCTGCCGGCGGGTTCGCGCCGAACCAGGTGGACAGGAAAGCGCTGGACTTGCCGGCGAGATCACTGGTTTCAATAAAGATCACCGATTCGCCGGGGGCGATGCTGGTGATACCGTTCAAGGTTACCGCCGAGCCGAAGGCGTTCGAGTTGTCGTCCATCTTCCAGCCGCTAATGTTCACGGCGGTCTGGCCGGTGTTGGTGATCTCGAACCAGTCAGCGCCGATCGGACTGTTGCCGCTGGACCAAGGGGCGACCTCGGAGA
>CANIID010000150.1 GCA_947467315.1 Betaproteobacteria bacterium
CTCGGTCGCAGCCCACAAGCGCAGCGTCGCTTCGTCCAAGCGCCTGCTCAGCGCTTGATGCTTTGCTTCGATTATCGCTACGTGATCCACGACCTCATCATAGCGACATCGACCTCGATGTACAAGTTATACTTGCTTGCCGCCTAAGCGCGGGAATCACTTATGATGGATGCTGCAAGGAGCCGAATTGGAGATTGTGGACTGCATGGACAAACAACATTTTGAGGAGGCAGTCAAAGGCGTGCGTGAAATGAAACGCCACATGACAGGCAAGCGCGTGCGCGGCGTAAAAACTACCGAACTGTCCGAGCCGGACGTGCGCACTATTCGGGAAGCGGCAAAAATCAGCCAAAGCCAGTTCGCGAAATTGATCGGTGTCAATTTGCGTACGCTGCAAAATTGGGAGCAGCAACGCACGCACCCGACTGGGCCTGCCAAGGCGCTGCTCAAAATCGTTGCTTCAAATCCGAAGGCGATTGAGGCACTGCACGGATAATTTAGACAAAATATAAGGGGCTTTTGCTACCGTACGATAGTGAAAGACCCCATGACCCCTCCTACGACCAGAAAACCGGGCAGCCGCTCAGCGCAACCTTCATGGATTACATCATGCCGCGCGCGGGACTCGTGCCCGATATCCGTGGCGTGGAGCATCCGACGACCAGCAAGTTGAGTCCGTTGGGCGTCAAGGGCGTGGGCGAGTCGGGCTGTACTGCGTCGATTCCTTCACTGGTGGATGCGGCGATCGACGCGTTAAGACCGTTGGGGGTGCAGAAGCTTGATATGCCGTTGACGCCGTCAAGGCTTTGGCACGCGATGTGTGAGGCGAAGTAGGCGAAACAAATAAAGTTGTTTAAAAATAATTAGTTATACGCATTTTACGCCTTGACCCTGTTTGTTGAGGAGGCGAGCTTCGACCGGTGACACCATGGATACAACAACCCTAGTGCCAACGGATCGGGCTCGCCATTTTCGGAATACGTTCCGCGCTACGGCTTGATGCCCAGCAGTTTCGCCGCAGTGCCGCCGAGCATGGCAATCCGCTCATCGTCGCTGAAGCCGGGTGTATTCATGATGTGCGTGACCGGGTCCTCGTGCCACGGAATCGGGTGGTCGGTGCCGATCACAAGCTGGCTTACGCCGACCATGGTTGCGAGGTGGCGCAGCATTTCCGGCGTAAACACCAGCGTGTCGTAGTACATCGTCTTCAGATATTCGGTGGGTTTCTTTTTCAGTTTGACGTTGGAATCGCAATGCCACGGCGCCACGCGGCACGGGTGATCCGAGCGCGGCGCGTAGGAGGGCAGGTAGCCGCCGCCGTGTGCGGAGCACAGCTTGAGGTTGGGAAATTTATCCAGCGTGCCATCGAAAATCAGGTGCGACAGGCAGATGGTGGTGTCGAGCGGATTGCCGATGGTGTTGGCGAGCCAGCCGTTGCCCTTGAAGCGCCGGTTCAGTTCAGGCGTGCTTTGCGGGTGTATGAAAATCAGCACGCCGAGTTCCTCGGCCTTGGCCCAGAACGGATGAAACTTCGGGTCGGAGAATTCCTGGTCGGCACAGCTTGCGCCGACTGCCGCGCCGCGCAGGCCGAGTTTTTTCACGCCGTGTGTGAGCTGCTCAACCGCCAGCGCCGGATCCTGAAGCGTCACCGACGCGAAGGCGACCAGCCGGTCGGGATACAGTGCGCACATCTCGGCGAGTTTTTCGTTCTGAATGCGGCAGATTTCGGCGGCGAGGTCGCGCTTTTCGCGATACCAGAACGGATTGATGCTCAACGCCTCGATGTCTATGCCCTGCTTGTCCATCGCGGCCATGCGCTTGGACCCCACTTCATCGAGATCGGGAAACTGATGGTCGGCCGCGGTTTTCCCGGCCAGCGCGAACGCCTCCGGCACGATGCAGTGCGCATGCACGTCGATGGTTTTTACGCGTTTGCCGTTGACCGACACGTGCCGCCGCTGCCCGCCCGCGGCTGCCTGCATGCCATTGGTCATCTCGCAGCCGGTGAATACTACCGGCGAGGCCTTTTTGCCGGAACTGTTTTGTTTTTGCATTGTGCTGCTCTCCCTGTAATGGTTGCTGCCGTGGTTACTGTTGTTTGATGCCGACCCCGTGACCTGCTCCGCCGTGATTATCCACTACCACCGGCTGTCCCAAACCTGGGGTCAGCAGGCGTGCGCACGTTCGACGTTTTGTAACACCGGACACGCTAAGCATTGAAGTGCGAAAGATTCAGCGTGGCAGGCTCACCCAGCCACGACGCATGCGTCGTGTGATCCTCGATGTTTTTGCCGGTTTGCGCGTGGACCAGGATGTTCAAGCCCTTGCGGTTCGTTTCCAGCCACGGGATCAGCGCGTCGAACTGCGTCGAGTCGAACGCGAGTTGGCAACTCCAGTGAGGATGGGGCCCCACTAGTTTCTGATGGACGCGGCCCATCGTCGCGCCGAATAGTGTTGCGGCAGACTGGCAAAGTTCGCGCGCTTGCTCGGTAGAGTTTTCGTCAAAATAAACATGCGCATGGTACTCGGCGTGCAAGTTTTGCGGTCGTTGAATCATAGGCTTACCTTCGATTGCGTCTTTGTATGCCGTTCGCGGTGAGCTTGTCGAACTACGAACGATACTGCAACTTATTATGCAGGGTTTTCGCCCGTTGGGCGACGGCAACCCGCGACCCGGTAACCCTTTTGCTCGTTCACGCAAAATTTGGCGCTTGCCCCAACGGTCACAGCGCACTGGCGGCCAGCCGCGGCGCGGTTTAACATTCACGATTCCCGGATTCCAATTCGCTCCCAGTCGTTTCAAGGAACAATACCAAAATGGACACCCACGCAACCCACGACGCGCACGATCACGATGGCAAACGCGTAGAAGATTTCCGCCTCATCACCGGCACCGGCAAGTATGCCGCCGACTGGAATGTGCCGGGGCAACTGCATGGGGCGTTTGTGCGCGCGGATCATGCGCACGCGCAAATCGTTTCGGTGAACACCGCGAAGGCGCTGGCGCATCCCGGCGTGAAGGGCGTGTTCACCGGCGAAGACGCGGTGCGTGAGGGTTACGTCCGGGCCGGACACGTGCTCGGCGGGCCGGGGAAAAACGGCATGAAGGCGCGCGCGCTGGATCGGCCGGTGCTGGCGCACGGCAAGGTGCGTTTTGTCGGCGAGGCGGTGGCGCTTGTGGTGGCGGATAGTGCTGGCGCGGCGGCGGATGCCGCTGAATTGGTGGAGGTCGCATACCGCGAGCTGCAACCGATTGTTGATCCGGAGCAGGCGCTCGCGCCCGACGCACCGCAACTGGATGAGGCCGTGCCCGGCAATCTGGTGTACGAATCCGAAGCTGGTAACGAAGCCGCCACCGATGCCGCGATCAAGAGCGCCGCACATGTGACGCGGCTGCGCGTGGATAGCACGCGTGTGACGCCGTCCCCGATGGAGCCGCGCGCGTGTCTTGTGGCCTACAACGCCGATAGCGGGGAGTACCGCTTCAATGTCTGCACGCAGGGCATCACCACGCTGCGCAAGATGATGACTTCGTGGACAAAAGTGCCGGAAGACAAACTGATTTTCGAGGCGCACGATGTCGGCGGCGGCTTTGGCCAGCGCACGCCGGCGTATCCCGAATACATCGCGCTGATGATCGCCGCCAAGGCGCTGGGTGCGCCCGTGAAGTGGGTGTCGTCGCGTGTCGAATCGTTTCTCACCGACAACCACGGCCGCGGCAATATCGCCGGGGGCGAGCTGGCGCTGGATAAGGATGGGCGCTTTGTTGCGTTTCGCCTGAACTGGATCGCCGACATGGGCGCGTATCTCTCGCCCGGCTCGGCGGGGCATATCCGCAACACCACCACTTGTTTGACCGGCGTGTATCACATCCCCGCGGCGTACGTGTCATTTCGCGTGCCGCTCACCAACACCACACCGATGGGCTCGTACCGCGGCGCGGGGCGTCCGGACATTGCGTATGTGATCGAGCGTTTTGTCGATCAGGCGGCGATCGAGATCGGCATGGACAAGGCGGATTTGCGGCGGCGCAATTTTATTCCGACGAATGCGTTCCCGTATAAAACGGCCACGGGTTCTGTCTATGAAAACGGCGATTTGCCGGGCGTGCTGTCAAAGGCGCTGGCGCTCGCGGACTGGGCCGGCTTTGCCGCGCGCCGCGCGCTGTCGGCTAAGGCGGGCAAACTCCGCGGCCTCGGTATCTCGACTGTGATCGAAGGCTCCGGCGCGGGCAATGCGCCCAAGGATGAAGTCGAAATACGACTCGACGCCAGCGGTACCGTGACGCTCTACACCGTATCCAAGTCGCAGGGCCACGGCCACGAGACCACGCTGGGCACGATAGTCGCCAACGCGCTGGGCATCACGCTCGATAAAGTGAAAGTGGTGCAATGCGCGCCGGGCAGTAAACTCGAAGGTAACCACACCGGCGGCTCGCGCACCACGGTGGGTGTGGGCAGCGTGAGCCATCTCGCGGCGCTGAAGTTGATCGAGGAAGGCAAGGCGCTCGCTGCGCTCGAACTCAAACTCGAGCCGTCGCAAGTGCAGTATGCCAAGGGCGAATTCAAATCCAGCGAATCGAAGCGCACGATCAAACTCGGCGAGTTGGCAAAAACCAAAACGCTGAGCGTCATGGCTGACGGCAAATTCGGCTCCACCTTTCCCAACGGCTGCCACATCACCGAAGTCGAAATCGACCCCGACACCGGCGCGCCGAAAATCGTCTCCTACTGCGCGGTGGATGATTGCGGTGTCGTGATCAACCACGCCATCGTCGAAGGTCAAATGCACGGCGGCGTGGTGCAGGGCGCGGGTCAAGTGTTCGGTGAGCAGATTGTTTACGACCTGAAAACCGGCCAACCCTTAAACGCAAGTTTCATGGATTACATCATGCCGCGCGCCGGCCTCGTGCCGGAGTTTCGCGGCGAAGAACACGCCACCACCAGCAAGGTCAGCCCGCTCGGCGTGAAAGGCGTGGGCGAGTCGGGTTGCACGGCGTCGATACCGTCACTGGTCAGCGCAACGCTGGATGCGCTGGGCACGGTGGGGGTGAAACATCTGGACATGCCGATGACGTCTTCGCGCATTTGGCGGGCAATACAGGCGGTGAGATAGTGTGAAATTTATCAATAAAAACAAATGGTTATGTTCATTCGGCCTGCGGGGGCAAGGCGCATTCCGGGGCAATGTGATAGCCGATGAGTCGATTGAGTAGGTGGTTTGCTGAGCGCACTGTGATTTACCAATGAAAAATCCCGCAATGCATTGCGCTCACTACGGCCCGCAGCTTGCGGTGATTTTTGCGGCTGCTGCGATCCTTGCGGTCGCCGCCAGTAGCGCAGCGTTTGCGCAAACCACCTCGGCGAACTACCCGATCAAACCCATACGCATGGTGGTGCCGTTTGCGCAGGGCGGCGGCACGGATGTGATCGCGCGCCACCTTGCGGCGCGCATGTCTGAATCGCTTAAACGGCAAATCGTGGTGGACAATCGTGCGGGGGCGAACGGCATTGTGGGTACGGAGAATGTCGCGAATGCGCCTGCCGATGGTTACACGCTGCTGTTTGTGTCCAGCCCGCACTCGGTGAATCCCAGCTTGTATGCGAAGTTGCCCTACGACACGGTACGGGATTTCGCGCCGGTGTCGATGGCGGCGACATCGCCGTATGTGCTGGTCGCGCATGGCTCTCTGCCGGTGCGCACGGTGAAGGAACTGATCGCGCTGGCCAAGGCGCGGCCGGGGCAAATTGACTATGCCTCGGGCGGGTCCGGAAGTTCCGCACACTTGGCGGCGGAGTTATTTAACCAGATGGCGGGCATTAAGCTGCGCGAAATTCCGTACAAAGGCGCGGGGCCGGCGCTGACCGCAGTGCTGGCCGGGCAAGTGGCGCTGGTATTCGGCAACGCGCTAACCGTGAAGCCGCACATTCATAGCGGGCGGCTGCGCGCATTGGGTATCGCCAGTCCTAAGCGTTCCGCTTCCGCGCCGGAACTGCCCACCATTGCCGAGTCTGGCGTGCCGGGCTACAGCGCGGATGCCGTGCTGGGTGTGCTGGCGCCCGCGCGCACGCCGCGCCTGATAGTTGAATTGCTGAACGCCGAAGTGCATAAGGCGATGCGTTCGGCGGAAATGGCCGAGGCCATGAAGGCCGTCGGCGTGGAAGTGGCGCTGAGCACGCCGGAAGCATTCGGCCAGCTTATCGAAGCCGAAATTCAGCGCTGGGGCAAAGTGGTGCGCGCGCTGAATCTGAAGGTGGAGTAACGGCTACGCGGCCAGCGCTTCGCGCAACACGCTGTCGTCGATGAGTTGCGACAATTCGTGACGCGTGCGCGGCGCGCGACGGGTTTCTTTGGCAACCCACACATCCGCGTGGCACAGAACGTCGAGTAAATCGGTTGCCAGCGTAGCGGGGTAGGTAAGGTAGGGCCATGAATCTACGACGCTCTCGATCGTCAGCCCGGCGGCTTGCGCCACCAGCAAGCGGGCTTCATGAGGATCGCGTTGCAACTGCGCCGTGGCCGCGATCAGCGCGCGCACAAACGCGACGATCTTTTGCCGCATCGCCGGATCGTCCAGATTCGCTTGCGCGGTACACAAATTGAATAGCTCGTGATAGATAGCAGCATCGCAGAACTCGATAGCATCCGTGCCGATGGCCAGTTTGGCTTTTTGCGACTCCGGCTCCCATACCGCGACCGCGTCGATGTCTCCGCTGCGCAGCGCTTGAGGCATCAAGCTCAGGGGGGCTGGCGTTTTGGCCATGAAAGGCACGGATGTCACGTCCTGCTCCGTGAGGCCGACGGTGCGCAACATCCGATCCAGAAAATACGCGCCGGACGATTTCGGCATCGTGCCGATTCTTTTTCCGCGCAAATCTTCAAGCCGGGCGATGCCCGCCGAGCGGCGGCAGATGATGCGGTACGGGCATACTGCCAGCGTGAAAATAATGCGCAGATCGGGATTGCCGAACGAACTGCGTAGCACCTGGGTTTCTGAATTGGCGGCAATGTCGGATTTACCGGCGGCATCCAGACTGGGCAGGTCGTAGGGCTTTCCCCACAGACTCATCACGCCGCCGTGTTCGATGATGGTTTTGCCGGCGAAATCCCTGCGCGCGGCGAGCAACACCGGCGCCATTTCCAGCAGGGACAAGTTGCCGTAGATGCGCAACTTGCCATCCATGTGAGGGGTTGATTGGGTCATGGTTTTCCAGGTTAGCGTTCCACTTGTCGTTTCACGTGCTGTCGCGTTGCCCAATCCGCGCTTCTCTGTTTGGACTGACGTATAGCCATTTTCGGTTTGGCGCGCTGTATTTTCAGCTACAATTCCACAGGCAGTTTGACGCGTTGCCTTATTTTTCACCGAGCATCCGGCGGCATTCAGTGCCGGCAAAGTCCCGGTAATTTTCTCGATTTTATTTTATATCGCATTCTCTATCCGACAGAAAGGAAGCACCATGGCATACGAAAGCATGATTGCGGAAACCATCACCATCAACGGCAATAACGGCGAGCCGATTTCGGCTTATGTGGCGCGCCCCATGGGCCCCGGACCGTTTCCGGGCGTGGTGCTGATACACCACATCCCCGGCTGGGACGAGTGGTATCGCGACGCGACGCGCAAGTTTGCGCATTATGGCTATGCGGCGATCAGCCACAATCTGTTTCACCGCGCGGGCGAAGGCCGCTCGGACGATATCGCTGCCAAGGTGCGCGCCGAGGGCGGCGTACCCGATGCGCAGGCGATGGGCGACACACAGGGTGCGGTGAAGTGGCTGCGCGCCCAGCCGTGGACTAACGGCAAGGTTGGCATGTTCGGTTCGTGCTCGGCGGGCCGGCAGACGTTTTTGTATGCGTGTCAGCATAAAGATATCGACTGTGCGGTTGAGTTGTGGGGCGGCCGTGTGGTGATGGCGAAAGAAGACCTGAATCCCAAGATGCCCGTTGCACCGATCGATCTCACCAGCGGATTGTCATGCCCGCTGCTCGGTATTTTTGGTAACGAAGACAAGGCGCCCACGCCGGAGCAGGTGAACCAGCATGAAGCCGAGCTCAAAAAACACGGCAAGAACTACGAGTTTCATCGCTACGATGGCGCGGCCCACGGCTTTTTCTACTACGACCGCCCGATGTATCGCGTAGAGCAGGCGCTCGACGGGTGGAAAAAAGTGTTTGCGTTCTACGAGAAGCATCTCAAGAAGTAACGATGTGCACCTCCATCCTTGAGATCGTCAAGACCGATGGCATGGGCAAGGGTGGTGAAGGGTGGATCGACCTCACGCACGCCGTGGTGTCCTATGACCACCCGCACCATGCCTGGTTTGAAGATGCCATCACACTGGATTTCGTGAACTCGGCCCTCGGGCCGGGTTCACGTATCGCACTGGAAATTTCACTCGAAGCGGCGAAGGATCTCGCCGCCGCGCTGCAGAGTGCCATCGCGCAGGCGGAGTTCGGCGGGCGGGGCGGTTACGACGCGGCGCGGGTCGCGCCGTTGGCGGACAGCAACCCGTAGCATCGGTTCTTTGCGGCGGGTTTACAGCCGTCCCTCGTCGATCGACAAGCCCATCTTCTGTCTGCCGACCATCTCGTAATAGGCGAGGCGGCCCTGCATATGCTGGGTAATGACGTGGATGTCCTGAAACTGGCGCTGGATGAGGCCGCCCTCGTTGATGGCGCTGCCGCCGCAAGCGGTGTAGACGTTTTCGACGACTTGTGCGGCGAGGCGAATGGCGTGCGTCCCCGCGAGCCGCAGATGGATGCGCTGATCCATGCTGACCGTGCCGGTTTGTTTGGCTTCCTCCCAAATCTCCGCGATGGCTTCCATCAAAAACGCGCGTCCGGAGCGCAGTGACGCTTCCGCCTGGCCCACGGTGAACTGACTGATCGCCTGATCGCGCAGCAGGCCTGTCAGGTGACGCGGCGCTTTGGCGCCGGCAAGATCGTAGAACGCATCGAGGCAACTGCGTGCCACGCCCAGTGCGATGGCGCCGTCGCCGGCCGCGAAGGCCAGCGTCTGGCGGATGCAGTAGCGTGTGCCGCCGCTGACACGCGGCTCATTGCCCGTGATGACGGTACGGGCTTCGGGCACGAACACATCTTTTACCTCGAAATGATTCGTGCCGGTGCCGCGCATACCGCGCGTGTGCCAGGTATCGATAATCTGCGCCTCGGCCTTGGGTACGAAGCAATACCGTATTTCAGGCTTGCCGTTGCGTTGACGCACTTCGCCGTTTTCGATAATTTGCGAGTGTGCAGCCACCCACGAGGCATGGCGGCAACCCGTGCTGAATCCCTGCCGGCCGCTGACGCGAAAGCCGCCTGGCACTGCCACCGCCTTCGCGGTGGGCGCGGGGCTATTCGACACCACGCTGCGCGGCGTGTTGATCCAAACCTCGCGGGCCGCATCGCGATCCATGTAGGCCGAAAACATGCCAAAGGTCGCCCCCTGGTTCACTGCCCAGGCGGTGCTGGCATCGGCTTTGCCGATTTCTTCGACCGCCAGCACGTGCAGCGGCAGATCGACCTCGCCGCCGCCGATCTCGCGGGGTACGCCCATCAGGAAAAGGCCGGCATCGGCGATGGCTTCAAATAGCGGTTGCGGCAATTCGCGATTTTTTTCGATGTCGTCGGCGCTGGCTCGTATCAGCGGGGCGAGTTTGCGCGCGGCTTCGAGCGGGCAGGTGGCGGAGGGTGGTGCGTATGGCGCGGGGGCATTCATGGTTGCGATACTCATGTCTAAATCATGGATAAAAGGTTTGTGCGAGTGTCCCGAATCATCGGGCTGTAGTCAATGCGCTGTAAATCCACCGCTTGCTGATAAATCGGAAGGCTGTTGGGATCGAGTCGCGATATCATGAGCGCCTTCCCGGAAAGGCACGGTCGAATCATGGACAACGCACAGAACAATGACACGCCCCTCAAACCGCTGCAATCCATAGACGAAGTGGATGCGGGGCTGAGCGCCGCCGGCTACATCGCCAGCCGTCCAATATCGACGGCGATTTATCTCGCGCATCATTTGCAAAAGCCAATTTTGGTTGAAGGACCAGCCGGCGTCGGCAAAACCGAGCTGGCGAAGTCGGTGGCGGCGTGGCTCAGTCTGCCGCTGATCCGCATGCAATGCTACGAGGGCCTTGATGAATCCAAGGCGCTGTATGAGTGGAAGTACGGCAAGCAGTTGCTCTACACGCAGATACTCAAGGACAAAGTCGGTTCCGTCATCGGCGAGTCCGACAACCTCGCCGTCGCGCTCGACAAGCTGCACAGTTTTGGCGACATCTTTTTCTCGCGCAATTTTCTTGAGCCGCGGCCCTTGCTGCGCGCACTGGAGCAGCCGCGCGGTTGTGTGCTGCTGATCGATGAAATCGACAAATCGGATCAGGAATTCGAGGCTTTTTTATTGGAGATTCTGTCGGACTATCAGGTCACCGTGCCGGAGATTGGTACGGTTTCTGCAATGGTGCCGCCGATTGTGCTGCTGACGTCGAACTCCACCCGCGATCTGGGCGACGCATTAAAGCGCCGCTGCCTGCATCTGCACATCGGCTTCCCCGACGAGCGGCTGGAGGCGCGCATCATTGCCTCGCGGGTGCCGGGCATCGACGCGCGGTTGCTGAAACAGTTGGTGAGTTTTGTGCAGCAACTGCGCGCGCTCGATCTCAAGAAATTACCGTCCGTCAGCGAAACCATCGACTGGGCCAAGGTGCTGGTGTTGATGCACACCTCGGTGCTGGAAGTCGCCGTGGTGCGCGACACGCTCAACGTGCTGCTCAAATTCGAGGCCGACATCGAAGCCGCCGGCAAACAATTGGCGGGCATGACGCACAAGGCGCAGCGCGAGGCCGGGATCGCCTGATGCCGGGTCGCGTGGACGCACCCACGGCGAGCGAGCCGCTGCGCCGCTTTCTGCAGGTGGCGCGCGGTGCGGGCTTGCGTGTCTCGGCGGCGGAGGGCATCGACGCCGCGCGCGCGCTGGATGTCATCGGCTATGGCGACCGCGCCGCGCTCAAAGACACGCTGGGACTGGTGCTCGCCAAAACCCCCGACGAGAAAGCGTTGTATCACGAGGCGTTTGAGCTTTACTTCAAGCACGAGGCTTTTTCCGCCGCCATTGACGAAAGCGATGATGGCGCCGCTGCCGGCGCGGCAGACCCCGGCCAAGGCAGCGGCAATGCACTCAGCCCGTTGTTGACTGAAGACAATCGCGCGGGTCTGGCTGCGGCAATGGAGGCAGCGGCGCGCGAATCCGGCGTCGAAAATATCCGGTTTTTTACGCAAAAAAATCTCTACACACGCCGCATTCTGATGGCCATGGGCTTGCGCGCGGTGGAAGACGAGATCGAGGCGTTGCGCAGAGACGAGACGCCGCAGGGCATGGAGCGGGCGGGGTTACTGGAAAGCCGCGTCGCGCGGTTGCGTGAAGCGGTGCGCGATTTGGTCGAGCGCAATATGCTGCTGTTCGCGAAGGGCGAGAACGAGCAGTACCGCGAAGAGCTGCTGAAATCTGCGCGCCTGTCGAACATTGAGCGCCGCGACATGGAGCGCATGCGCGTGCTGGTGCGGCAGATGGCGAAAAAACTCGCCGCGCGTTACGCCAAAACGCGCCGCCGCAGGCTGCGCGGCCAACTCGATGTGCGCCGCACGCTGCGCAAGAACATGGGCTGGGGCGGCATACCGTTTGTCACGGTGTGGAAGCAAAAGCGCATCGAAAAGCCGCGCGTGATGGTGCTGTGCGACGTGTCCGGTTCGGTGGCGGCGATGTCGCAGTTTTTGCTGATGTTTTTGTATGCGCTGAACGAGGCCTTGTCGGACATCCGCTCGTTTGCCTACTCGGGCTCGTTGATCGAGGTGAGCGAGATACTCGAAAAAGAGCCGGTCGAGCAGGCGATTGAAAAAATTATGGAAGCCATTGGTTTCGGCTCGTCGAACTACGGCAATGCCTTCGCGGATTTTGAAGACGGCTGGATGAAATTGGTCACCAATAAAACCACGCTGATTATTCTGGGTGACGCGCGCGGCAACCATAACGAACCGCGCACGGAAATCCTCGCGCGTCTGTCGCAACGGTCAAAGCGCATCATCTGGCTCAACCCGGAATACCCAACCCTGTGGGGCACCGGCGATTCGGATATGCGTCGCTATGCGCCGTTTTGCAATTTGCTGATGGAGTGCAGCACGCTGCGCCATCTGGAGCGCGCGATCAGTGGAATACTGGAAGGGTCGAGTTGAGCGTGCAGCAAAAACCTGCCGCTGGCATCGAATCCCACTACGCATGGACGCGCCTGTTCGTCTCGTTGTTATTGATGACCATCGGCGGCTCCGGCGTATACACGGTCAGCGTCGTTCTGCCGCGCATTCAAAGCGAGTTCGGCGTGGCGCGCGGCGATGCGTCGCTGCCCTACACCGCCGCGATGATCGGCTTCGGACTGGGCGGCGTATTCATGGGGCGGCTCGCGGATCGCTTTGGCGTGATGGTGCCGGTGCTCATCGGCGCGGCGGGTCTGGGCGGTGGATTTCTCCTCGCTGGCGCCTCGGGCAGTCTGTGGCAGTTCAGTCTGGCGCAGGGTTTGCTGATGGGGTTTCTCGGCAGCGCCGCGACCTTCGCGCCACTGGCCGCGGATACCTCCAAGTGGTTCAGCCGCCATCGCGGCATCGCTGTCGCCATCTGCATGAGCGGCAATTACCTTGCCGGCGCGGTATGGTCGCAGGTGTTGCGCTATTACTTTGACGCGGTGGGCTGGCGCGCGACGTATTTTGGCATGGGGGTGTTTTGCCTGGCAGCGATGATTCCGCTGGCGTTCGTGTTGCGCCGTGCAACGCCGGTGCAACCGGATGCCGCGCCCGTAACAGCGGCGGCCGCGCATGAGCGCCGTGTTGATTACACGCGCCCGTTGGGGCTGTCGCCCACGGTGCTGATGACGTTGCTGTGCGTGGCTGGCGTGTCGTGCTGTCTCGCCATGTCAATGCCGCAGGTGCATATCGTCGCGTATTGCGGCGATCTGGGTTTCGGCGCGGCGCGCGGTGCGGAGATGCTGTCGCTGATGCTGGGCATGGGCATCGTCAGCCGCCTGGTTTCCGGCTGGATTTCCGATCACATCGGCGGATTAAAAACGCTGCTGCTGGGATCGGTGCTGCAAGGGATTGCGCTGCTGATGTTTCTGTTCGCGGATGGAATGGCGTCGCTATATGTCGTGGCGGGCATGTTCGGTTTGTTTCAGGGCGGTATCGTGCCGAGCTACGCGCTGATTGTCCGTGAGCACTTTTCACCCACCGAAGCTGGCGCGCGTGTCGGTACGGTGTTGATGTGCACGTTGCTCGGCATGGCGCTGGGCGGTTGGATGTGCGGCGCGATTTTTGATTTAACCGGCTCGTACCGTGCTGCGTTTCTCAACGGCACGGCGTGGAACCTGCTGAATGTCGGCATCGTGGTGTTTTTGTTGTGGCGCGC
>CANIID010000151.1 GCA_947467315.1 Betaproteobacteria bacterium
ACGCTTTCGCTTGGAAAGAATCCGCAGATTTCGATCATCATCGGCACTCAACTTAACTGGCTTGGCAACTCGCATGGCACTGATCTCCTTTTTCGTTGGAGTTCAGGTCGCCATATAAGTTCCGTTATTTATGATGCACTACACTAGCTGAAATTGATCGACATAAATCCTGAACCACAACCCCGTTAGCCTTACTTTCACAACTTGCCTTGGAGGAAACATGAAAACCATACTACTTACCTTGATTGCTTTAGCACTTGCGGGGTGTGGAGGAGTACCCGTAACTCGGGATGACGCCAGCAAAGCACAATTCGCAACAAAGCCAACTGATGAAGAAGCAATACGCAAAATCCGCGGTTATTTAGAAAACGTGTTGATTGACCCGGATTCATTAAGGCTAAAGTGCACAAAAGTTACAGATAAAGCATGGGCAAGAGGAAATATGTTCGATAGACCGCAGTTTGGTTATCTGGTTATCTGCGATGTGAACTCAAAGAACCGAATGGGCGGCTACGTGGGAGGAAAGGAGTTTGGGTTTCTTCTTAATGGCTCGTCTTTTCAAGCATTCGATTACTCCGATTATTCTGACGGCGGCAGGGGAACGCACTATGACCTTGTCAGGTAGATGCTAGTTCTTGTCAACCTAGTGGAATGAGCGGCACTCGTATCCCAAAAAGTCGGCGCTGGCGAGACGGCGAAAACCCTCGCCTAACACTGCGCTCCGAGGGACGCTGCGCGATAAAGCCGCGCAACGCCCCTGAGCTTGGACGTTAACCCGCATGAAGAATAAGGCACCCACGTTACTCCCCCCGCACATGCCCGGCGGCACGCCGCCCAGTGGAGCGGTTCTTGCCGACATAACAAAGCTTGCCCACATCAATACGTACGGCAATTTACCAACTCACTACGTTGACTACCCTTTTCAGTGCGTGGATTGCGCATCCCAGGAAGTTTGGACAGCAGAAAAACAAAAGTGGTACTACGAAGAAGCCAAGGGCCACATTTGGGCAGTCGCCTTGCGTTGCCGGGCATGCCGGCAAAAAAGAAAGTCTGGCGGCGCTTCAAATACCACTTAACCCTTTGTTCAAGAACGCAAGCCCCCCCCACCACCACCGTCATTCTGGCGCAGGGCAGAATGACGGTTCATTGAGATCGCCTTTTTGTGAGCGTACGCCGTGGATGCACACAATCACGGCACCGCCGCCATGCGCGCCCGCGCGGCAATGATCGACGTGCGCATGCGCAGATAGCCGGTGTTCGCGCCCGGCCCGTAGCGGCGCGGGCTCGGCACCATCGCCGCGAGGCGTGCTGCCTGTTCCGCTGACAGGCCCGCTGCGGTGCCGCCGAAGTGATAACGCGCCGCGGCTTCCGCGCCGAACACGCCATCGCCCCACTCGATCACGTTGAGATAAATTTCGAAGATGCGTTGCTTGGACATCAGCGCTTCGAGCATTACTGTCACCACCGCCTCCTGGCCTTTGCGCCACCATGTGCGCTTGCCGGAAAAAAACAGATTCTTCGCGAGCTGCTGCGTGATAGTGGAGCCGCCCGCGACCAAGGCGCCCTCGCGCCGGTTGCGCTCCCACGCGACCTTTATGCCGTCCCAGTCGAAGCCGCGGTGTTCCAGAAAGGTGGAGTCCTCGGCGGCGATGATCGAACGTTTCAGATGCACCGAGATTTTTGCATACGGCGCCCATTGATGCCGCAGCTTCGCCTTGGCGTTGTCGTCGCGCATCAGTTCCAGCCGCCCGCGCATGAAAGCGGTCGAGGACGGATTGAATTTCACCCAATACGCGATTTGCACAAAAAACCAAAACTGCACGGCGATCAACACCGCGAGCGCGAGCAGAATAAGACGTCCGCTCCAGCGGAGGAGGGGCTTCACGGGGTTACGGCGCCGCGCTGCGTAACAAGGCCATCACCGGCGCGGTTTGCGGGCGCACGCCGCGCCAGAGGTAAAACGACTCCGCCGCTTGTTCCACCAGCATGCCGAGACCGTCGGCCACGGTGGCGCCGCGCGCCTGCGCAAACGCCATGAACGGCGTGGTTTTGCCGTACACCATGTCATACGCCAGCGCGCCGCGCGCGAACAGCGCGTCCGGCAACGCCGGCATGGCGCCAGACAGCCCGGCGGAAGTCGCATTAATCACCAGATCAAACGCGCGGCCGTTGAGCGCAGCGTAGCCGCACCCTTCCACGTTATCGTGTGCAGCAAAGCGCGCGCGCAATTCCGCCGCTTTCGATACGGTGCGATTTGCAATGGTGAGCGAGCGCGGCGCGCACGCGAGCAGCGGCCCCACCACGCCGAACGACGCGCCGCCCGCGCCCAGCAGCAGCACGCGCTTGTCGCGCGGATCAAAATGCAGATTTTCGGTGATGTCGCGCATCAGCCCGGCGCCGTCGGTGTTGTCACCGGTGATACCGTCGGCGCTGAAAATCAGCGTGTTGACCGCGCCGGCCTGCCGTGCGCTGTCGCTGTGGCGGGTGGCCAGATCAAACGCATCGTGCTTGAACGGCAGGGTCACGTTCAGGCCGCGGCCGCCGCTCGCGCGAAACGTTTGCACGGTCTGCACGAACGCACCAATCTCACAAAAAATGGTTGTATAAACAATGTCTTGCGATGTCTGCCGGGCGAAGGCCGCCTGTATTTGCGGCGATTTGCTGTGGGCAATCGGATTGCCGATGACGGCGTAGGAATCGGTCATGCGCGAATTGTAGTGTAGAAGTGCGCGCGGCCCGCGGCCGCACGTTTGCCGCAGGCTTACTCGGTCTGCACGCGGTCGGAGGTGGTAAAGCGCCAGGTGCGGCTGATGTCGATGATATCGGTGTCGCGGGCGATGTCCGGCGGAAACGGCGCGTACGGCGCGGCGAGTTTGACGATGTTGATCGCCGCCTCGTCGAGCACTTTATGACCAGACGAGCGCCGTAGTTCTACTTTGTCGAGCGTGCCATCGGCCTTGATCGACACCGACAGCAACAAGCTGCCGTAGATTTTCTGGTCGCGCGCGGCTTGTGGGAAATTCAATTCGCCCAAGCGCTCTATTTTCACCCGCCAGTCTTCGACGTAACGCGCAAACCGGTACTCCTGTGCGCGCGCGCCGACGAACGTTTTGCGCGGACGCTTCTGGTAGATATCCATGTCCTTGGCAATAGCTGCTTCCAGTCGCTGAATATTCAGGCTGCGCTGCACGTCGGCCTCACTCAGCGAGGGCGTATCGGGCGTGGGCTGTGCCTGCGGCGAGGTTTGCGGCGGCGCGGAGGCGATGGCGGCTTTGGATTTCGCCTGCGTCATCAAACGGCGTGCTTCCTGCTCCAATTGCTCGACCCGCTTTTTCGCCAGCGCCACATCGCTGGAGTGCGGGTCGTCGCGCAGCACTGGTAACGGACTCTTGGCGCGGCGATCGGCATCGGTATTGCCGCCGCCGTCGAGATGGTGCTGTGCCTGAACGTCCGCCCTGGTGGGCTTGGTTTTGCTCTTGGCGTTGACCAGCACGACTTCCATTGTCTGGTTGTTCTGCAATGAGGATTTATCCGGCACCGCAAAGGTGACAAACGCCAGCACCACCAGGTGCAACAGGATCGAGGCCACCAGCGTGATCTGAAAACGCCGGTTGAAATGCCCGTGCGCGATGCGATGGTCCAGCGCCGCAAACAGGGTTTCGAGCTGTGCGACGCGGGCATTCAGGTTTGAAATGGCGCTCTTTCGTGCCACCTGATGCGCGCGCTTGGCGCGCCGCGCAGGGGGCGCAATGGAAACAATCTTTGCTGAAGACTTGGCGCTCATATCCGTGGATATTGTAGCGAAAGGCCCGATTTTGGCAAGAAAAATCGTTTATTTACTGATAGTTACGGCGTTCATTTCAGGTAAAAACGCAAAAGTCGCGCCGGGTTAGTAAGCGCTATCCACGCGGCGCTGAAACTCGCAGTGCAGCGTCAATTCAAGCATGTCGATGCTGGAAATCGCGAGCTCGACGACCGCATCACCCGGCAAATCGGGCAGCGACGGGATGCGCTCCACCAGCGGCAGTTCGTCAAAGCGCACCAGATTGTCGCGGATCACGGTGGCGGTCACGGTAGCACGCGCCTCCTGCGTCAGCCAGCGCAGGCACCAGTAGCGCTCCATGCGCCGTTGAAACTCGGCATAGGCGTCGTAGGCCAGTTCAAAATCACGCATCGCGCCGAGCAGCGCTTCGTCGCGCGCTTTGTACGGCGCGGGTTCGCCGCGCGTCGCCGCGATCAACTGGCGTTGATTAACCAAATCCACGTAGCGCCGCAGCGGCGAACTCGCCCACGTGTATTGCGCGACCCCCAACCCTTCGTGCGCGCCCGGCGCGGTGCTCATGCGTACCTTGCCTGCGCTCTGCACGCGGTAAATCGCCGCCACGCCCTTGTCCGCCAACTCGCGACCCCAGGTGCTGTTCACGTAAATCATCAGCTCCGACACCAGTGTGTCGATGGCCGAACCGCGCACGCGGCGGCCGATGCGCACGCGATCATTCTCCACATCGAAGGTGTATTCGGCGCGCTGCTGTTGTTCGGGCTTGTCGCCGCGCCGCGTCTTACCGAGCTGCTTGGCAAATTCCGCCAGCGCCAGGAGCTCCTTCGCCTGCGGATGGTCGATCA
The DNA here is from genome assembly GCA_947467315.1 of Betaproteobacteria bacterium. Taxonomy (GTDB): domain Bacteria; phylum Pseudomonadota; class Gammaproteobacteria; order Burkholderiales; family SG8-41; genus UBA5216. The sequence goes on from CANIID010000151.1 coordinate 4,624, forward strand.
CGCCACTGGCCAGCGCGGTGTCGTTAAACACCGGCTCCAGCGCCTCGTGGCGCAAATTGCCCGCGATGCGTACACGCTCCACGCGCGTTTCGGTGGCGGCGATTTCGCCGGTGGAATTGACATCGATATACAACGACAGCGCCGGGCAATCGCGCCCCGCCGCCAGCGTGTAGCCGCCGATCAGCGCTTCCGGCAGCATGGTGATCTTGCCCGCCGGATGATAGACCGTCGACAGCCGCTCGCGCGCCACGCTCTCGGCCTCGGTGCCCGGCGTGATGCCCAGCGCCGGCGCAGCAATATGGATGCCGATGCGCACGCCGCCCACGGTACGCGGCGACACCGAAAACGCATCGTCGATTTCGGTGGTGGCGGCATCGTCGATGCTGTAGGCCGCCGCGTCTGACAACGGCAATTCATCGAATGCGATGAGCGACGACGGCGGCATCAACCCGCCATGCACCGCGCCAAGCGGGAAATATTCAAATAAAAACCGGTCGAGGTGATAGTCATGCGTCGACGGCATCGCGCCGCAGCGCTCCACCAGGCGCGGCAGCGACACATGCAGCGCCGCGCCGGCTTCTTCCAGCGCTTTGTATTCAATGGTGTTTTTGTCAGGCTTGTAGAGCAGCGTTTTGAGTTGCGGCAGCAGCGCTTCCGGCATGCGGCCCGCCGACAACTCATCGATATAGTGCTGCTTCTGCTCGGCCTGTAGCTTGCGGCGCTCCATCCCCGCCAGCGCGGCCTTGAGCGCGGCTTCGGGCGCAGCCTTGTAGCGCCCGCGGCCCTTCTTGTAAAAGTACATCGGTGCGCCGTGCAACCGCAGCAGCGCGGCAGCGGATTCCAGCGCACTGGGCTCATGGCCGAAGTACTCGCGGGCGAGTGCGCCGTATTCAAACTCCGGCTCGCCGCAGCATTGCCACAGAAAATCAACGTCGATGTCGTGCGCCGCGCGCTGCGCCTCATTCATAAAGTCGCCGAGCGCGGGGCGCTCAAAGCGCAGCAGCACCGCCGAGGATTTCACCTTCGAGCGTTTGCCGTGCGGCGCTTCGATTTGCAATGAGGTGTCGTTGTCGGCAAGAATCGCGCCGACTTTGAACCCGCCATCTTCTTCGTAAAAAACGTTCATGGCGCCTGACTGTGCCATTTCGACACGGACAAAAAAAGCGCGGCCCGGAAATTCGGGCCGCGCTCGATTATACCCCGCGACGACGGCTACTTCGCGTCGAGATCCATCACCTCGTGTACATCGGAGTCGATGTGCGTGCCCGGCGCGCCGCCGGAGGCCGCATCCCCGCTGACCAAATGAAACTTGCCGTTGATAATGGCGCCCGCCAACCCATGACGCGGAAACTCCATCGGCGGCAACGCCGTCCAGCGATTCGCCGCCGGATCGTACGCTTCGACCGCGCGGAAAGTGCGCTGGAATTCGCTGGTGCGCTGCTCGCCGCCGGCCACGTAAATGCGATTGTTGTGCGTGCCCCACGCCACCGCGCTGCGCGGCGTAATCATCGGCGCCAGCAGCGGCCCCCATTGATCGGTCGCCGGGTCGTACACTTCGACGATATCGGTGTTGCTGGCGCGCGTGATGAAGGCGTTGCCGACGCGCCCGCCGAGGTAGTAAATTTTATTATTCACCACGCCGATGGCGCCGTGATTGCGCGCGGTGGGCATGTCCTGAAGAGTTTTCCAGGTGTTGGTGGCCGGGTCGTACACTTCATTCGTGGCCAGCGCACGATGCGGCCGCGCCGGATGCACCACGGTTTCTTTCGAGCCTGGATGCAGGCCCGCGCCGCCTAAGAGATAAATCTTCCCGTCGTGTACCGCAGCCACCGCCGAGCCGCGCTTCTTGGACAACGGTGTCAATGCTTTCCAACTATCATTCGCGGGATCGTACTCCCAAGCGTTGTCGATGGGTTCCCATGCGGTTGGCCCCTTCGCCGGTTTGACGAAACCGCCGAAGAGATAAATTTTGCCGTTCAATTCCGTCAGGCCGAGGTGGTGCGAGGCCAGCGGCATGTTCTTCTTTTTGGTCCATTGATCGCTCGCGGGATCGTACACATAGACCAAACCCTTGGGCGTCCAGCCCGCGCCCAGCCCGCCGAACACATACAACTTGCCGCCGGCGCCGATACCGTACAGCTCCTCGGACGCCTCCGGAAACGGCGCAGCGCGCGACAGCTTTTGTGCCGAAGCGAATCCGGGCGCAAGCGACAGGAGCGCTGCCACAAGGCCAGTTATAAATTGTAAGTATATGTTTTTAAACAACATTTCAACTCCTCCGGGATGAACCTCGCCTTTGCGCCGAATCGCTATCCTACGCTAATGGCACATCACTTTGTAACAGCCTTGCCGGTTATGCCGCAGAACGCCAGCACCGCATCGAGATAGTTTTCAAAATCGCCAAAACCGTGATCGCCGCCGGGGATCACCCATTGCCGCGCGCCGCGATATTTTTCCACGCCGAGCCGGTAGTCGAGCACTTCGTCGCCGGTGCGGGTGAGCAGCAGATAGCGCGAAGGCGTGACGCTCGCGACTTCAAGCGCCTGCAATTCTTCGACATGCTGCGTGGTGAGTTCGTAGGCCGCGCCGGTGTAGAGATTTTTCTGCGGGCCAAGATAGCCTTGCAACAATTCGTAGGGCCGCACCGCCGGATTCACCAGCGCCACGCGCAGCGCGGGCGAGGCGTAATGCTCCGCAAGCCATGTCGCATAGTAGCCGCCCAGCGAGCTGCCGATCAGCGCCGCGCCGGGATGACGCTCGATGAGGTTGCGCAACAGCACCATCGCATCGGCGGGAAGATGCGGCAACGCGGGCACCAGATATTCGCCTTCACGCCCCAGCGCGCGCATGCGCTCGCCGGTGATGCGCGCCTTGAACGAACTCGGCGCGCTGTTAAAGCCGTGGATGTAGATCAACATCGCGGCGTGTACGGCGTGTAATCAGGCCGTCGGCGCAAACAACTTGTCGTAAGCCGCCAGCAGCGTGGTATGCATGGCGCTGCCTTGCATATCCACGCCCAGCATTTCCAGACCGAAAAACTTCTCGCTGCGATCCAGTAACGCGGCCGCCTGACGCACGGTTTCCTTGCCGTAGAGCAAATCCAGCGAACGGCGGTAATTGGCCGTGTCGTCCAGATTCATCAGGCTTTCAATACAGCGATACACCAGCCGCCGCGCCGGTTTCATTTCCTGAAAGTGATGGATCCAGTCGCAGCCTTCGCGCGTGGCATCTTCGTCACCAATCGCCAGCGCGAGCAGGGTCTTAAGTTCGCCGATGCGCAGTTCTTTCCACACGGTATCCACGGGAATCGCCAGGCCCAAAATTTCCCACAACGGCCGTTCGTCGTTCAGGTTCAATGTTTGTAGATCGTCGAGCAGCGCCTTGGATTCGGCATCGCTTAGGTCGGGCAGCCTCACCAGCATCGGCCGAATCTGATTGCCTACGCTGTTGTTCTCCCATGCGAGGTCTTCCACCGGGTAAATTTCCGACATGCCCGGCACCAAGATGCGGCAACTGTAAGCGCCCTGCTCGGTGAAATCGGCGACGTAAATGTCCTTGCCTTCTTCCTTGACGCAGTTGCACAACCACGCGTAATCCTCGGCGGTGGTGGTGCCGAAGTTCCAATCGACAAACGGAAAGTCCGGCTTGTCGCCGAGGAAATTCCAACTGATCACGCCACTCGAATCAACAAAGTGAATCTCCAGATTCGATGGCATGGTGATTTCATCCATGTCGAAGCCGGGCTCGGGAAAACTCTCCAGCGCATCCAGCGCACGCCCTTGCAGCAGCTCGGTCAGCGCGCGTTCCAGCGCCACCTGAAAACGCGGATGCGCGCCGAAGCTGGCGAAGCAGCCTTGATCTTTCGGATGCAGCAGCGTCACATTCATCACCGGATAACGCCCGCCCAGAGACGCATCGCGCACCAGAATGCCAAAGCCCGCGTCGCGCAAGCCCTTGATGCCGGCGGCGATGCCCGGATAGCGCGCGATCACCTCATCCGGCACTTCGGGCAAACACAGACCTTCGCTGATAATGCGGTTCTTGATATTGCGCTCGAAAATTTCCGACAAGGCCTGACTGCGCGCCTCCATCATCGAGTTGCCCGCCGCCATGCCGTTGCTCACATACAAGTTGCCGATGATGTTGACCGGTATCCACGTCTCAGCACCATCACGCAGCCGTGTATACGGCAGCGCACAGATGCCGCGCTTGACGTTGCCGGAATTCAAATCCACCAGCACGGTGTCGGCTATATCCCCATCCGGGTTATAAAACTTGCGCAGTTCGGGATTGAGCAACTCTTTGGGCCACTTGCCATTCTTGGTCGGCGCAAACCAGCGCTCCTGCGGGTAGTGCACAAACGGACGATTCGCCCGCGTCTCACCCAAATAAAAATGCGTCCAGAAATAATGCGTATTCAAGCGCTCAAAAAACTCCCCCAACGCACTCGCCCGCGCCGCCAGCTTGGTAGCACCCTTGCCATTGGCAAACAACATCGGGCATTCGTGATCGCGCACATGCACCGACCAGATTGACTCGACGGGATTCAGCCACGACGATTCGTCCAGATCGAAGCCGCGTGATGACAGCTTTTGCTGCATGGTGGCGATGGTGGATTCTAGCGAGGCGTCTTTGCTGGGGATGAAGGTTTCGGTTGGCATGAGCGTGCCCGGTAGATTTGCAGGGGGCGGGATGGTGACATAGAACACCCGCTATGGCCAGCAATCACACAACGCTAACTGGCGCTGGAGCGATCAGGACGAGCCTAACTTCACAAATTCAGACCGAATGCTGCGCTCAAACAACTGCGAAGGGGAGCCAGGCATTCCGGGCATTCTCTGAAATTCAGCTAGTCAAGTCACTCAATCGAAGGTGCTCACTTGTATTTTGTCTGCGCTTTACAATATGGAAAAGTCACCCACTCGAGTTCCTGAAAAGACATAAAAAAAGGACGCCCCATCTTGCGACAGGGCGCCCCGACCAAAGGAGAAAGCGTAGGGGAGGAAGCTACACTTTCTTACTGCACCAACACTTAAACGTGATACGCGGTCTCGCCGTGCGAGTTGATATCGAGACCTTCGCGCTCTTCTTCCTCGGTGACACGCAGTCCGACGATGATGTCCGCGATCTTGAAGGCGACGATCGCAACCACCGCTGTCCACAACACCGTCACACCGACCGCCTGCGCCTGCGTAATGACCTGATCAAGGATCTTGTAGTCGGCAGCCGATGTCACCTTGCCGGTCACCCAGTCAGACACAAAACCGGGGCCGCCGAGAGAGGGTGAGCAGAACACGCCGGTGAGCAACGCACCAAGGATGCCGCCCAGCGCATGCACGCCGAAGACGTCCAGGGAGTCATCTGCCTTGAGCATCTTCTTCAGGCCGTTCACGCCCCACAGGCACACGATGCCGGCGATGGAGCCGATAACAAACGCGCCTGGAATGCCGACATTACCTGCCGCCGGGGTGATGGCTACCAAACCCGCTACCGCACCCGAGGCCGCACCCAGCATCGACGGCTTGCCTTTGAACATCCACTCGGCGAACGTCCAGGTCAGCACCGCGCACGCCGTGGCGAGGAAGGTGTTGATGAACGCCAGCGCGGCGGTGTTATTGGCTTCCAGCGCGGAGCCGGCGTTAAAGCCGAACCAGCCCACCCACAGCAGCGCAGCACCCACCATGGTCATGGTCAGGTTGTGCGGCTTCATCGCTTCTTTGCCAAAGCCGGTACGCTTGCCGACCATGTAGGCGCCGATCAAGCCGGCGACGCCCGCATTGATATGCACCACCGTGCCGCCGGCGAAATCCAGCGCGCCCCATTGCCACAACAAGCCCGCTGTCGAGTTCAGCTTATCGACCAGTTTGGCGTCGGTGTAGGCATCCGGGCCGGCCCAGAACCACACCATGTGCGCGATCGGCAGGTAGGCGAAGGTGAACCAGATGACGGTGAAAATCAGCACTGCCGAGAACTTGATACGCTCGGCCACCGCGCCGAGGATCAGGCAGCAGGTGATGGCGGCAAAGGTGGCCTGGAACGCGACGAACACCAGTTCCGGCAGCACCACACCCTTGCTGAAGGTCGCGGCGGTGGAAAACTCCGCCTTGGCCGCGTCAAAGGTACCCGTCAGGAATAATCGGTCAAAGCCGCCGATAAACGCGTTGCCTTCAGTGAAAGCCAGGCTGTAGCCATAAATGCACCACAGCACGGTAATCAGCGAGAACACCACGAACACCTGCATCAGCACCGACAGCATGTTCTTCGCGCGCACCATGCCGCCGTAAAACAGCGCCAGCGCGGGAATGCTCATCATCAGCACCAGCGCGGTGGAGGTGAGCATCCAGGCGATGTCGCCTTTGTTGGGGGTGGGTTTGGCTGCCGCTGGCCCGGCGGTGGTCGCAGGTGCGGCGGCGGCCGGTGCGGCCGCGGGGGCTGCGACCGATGCAGCAGCCGGCGCTGCGGCGGCAGGTTCTGCCGCTTTTTCAGCGGGTTTGTCCTGTGCCTGTGAGGCGAGCCCCGTACAGAGCAGCAGGGCCAGTGTAGACAACATTATTCCAAAGCGTTTCATTTACATTCCCCTTTTTTACAAAGCGTCCGCACCGGTTTCGCCGGTGCGAATACGGATGGCTTGTTCGAGTTCGCAGACGAATATTTTTCCGTCGCCGATCTTGCCGGTGTTCGCGGCTTTTTCGATGGCCTCGATCACCTGTTCGAGCATGTCGCTTTTGATCGCGGCTTCGATTTTCACCTTGGGCAGGAAATCCACCACGTATTCCGCACCGCGATACAGCTCGGTATGTCCTTTTTGTCGACCAAACCCTTTGACTTCGGTCACGGTGATGCCGCTCACGCCGATGGCGGAGAGCGCTTCGCGCACTTCGTCGAGCTTGAATGGTTTAATAATTGCAGTAACGAGTTTCATGATGCCCCCTGGGTTGCTCGATCAAAAGTTTGCAGAATAAAATTCTGGTGCGTATACGTTCTGACGTTCTACGACCAGAGCACAGCATTCCTATTGCACATACCGTACCAGCTTCAATTAACTGAATAAAAACAGTCTGTTAGCCATGGCCCATGGGAATGTCATGCACCGGTTCGGTGCATGTGAATTCTGTTTTGCACTTTGATAGTGCGAATTTGCATCGCGAAATCGAAAAGAAATCACGCCACAAAGCGGTGCGCAATTTTCAGTGTGGTTTCTTTCGCACTCCGTCAGTCAAATCTCAATATAAATGAACGAGATACTCTCGCTATTGACTGCATCTCGCATAGAATCCACTCAAGTTGAGCCGGTGCAAAAAGCGGGCTTGAGTTTTGCTTAGAGAAACATTGCCGTCTAAACCTTTTTAATTGGCTTAACCAGAGGATCATCATGCGTAAATTAGTTATGAGTGCTGCTGTTGCAGGTGCTTTTGCCGTATCCACCGCCTTCGCGCAAACGCCTGCGCCGGCTGCGCCCGCAGCCCCGGCGTCACCCCTTTCTTTTAATGTGGGCGTCACGTCCAACTACGTGTTTCGCGGCATCAGCCAAACACACGGCAAGCCGGCTATTCAGGGCGGCATAGACTATGCGCACGCCAGCGGCCTCTATATCGGCGCGTGGGCATCGTCGATTACTTGGGTTAAGGATTGGGTGGGCAGTGGCTCGGTCGAAGTGGATGTTTATGGCGGCTATAAGAATACGTTTGGTGGTGGCGACTGGAATTACGACTTCGGCTATATCACCTACAATTATCCGGGCAAGGGTGCCGCGATCGCGCAGACGCTGGCAAATCCGAACACGCAGGAGCTCTACGGAGCACTCGGGTACAAGTTCCTGACCGCAAAATACTCTCACGCAACCTCCAGCCATTTCATCGGCTGGTTTGGCGGCGCCGGCCTGAACGAGAAAACGCGCGGCTCCGGTTATCTGGAGCTTAACGCCAACTACGACGCAGGCGATGGCTGGACCCTGATCGGCCACGTTGGCCGCCAGAAGGTCAAGCGCTCGGTTGCGACCGGTGGTTTCACCGACGCTAACTACACCGATTGGAAGATCGGCGTGAGCAAGGATATCGGCTTTGGCACGATTACCGCAGCCTATTCCGATACCAATACGTCGGGCTCCTGCCCGCCGGTCGGCGTGATTAACAACGCGTACTGCTGGGGTAACAGCGGTGTTGTTCCTGGGGTATCAGGACCGACTGCAGGATTCAAGGACGTGAGCAAAGGCGCCTTCGCGCTGACCTTCCTCAAGACGTTCTAAGCTGTTTCGCTTCGAAAAAAGCCGCCTACGGGCGGCTTTTTTATGGGCGGTCGACCTGGCGCACTGCTACTCCGCCTTAATACCCGCCTTACGCGCAAGGTTGGCGGTGATCGCCAGTTGCGCCGCGAGCAGCTTGTCGAACTGCTCTGGCGTGCCGGGCATCGGCTCTGCGCCGAGCGACGTGAGGCGTTGCTGCACCTCCGGCAAATTGAGCACGCGCGACACTTCGCGATTCAATTTGTTGACGACGGCACGCGGTGTTTTTGCGGGCGCGAGCAAGCCGCCCCACGAATCCCACTCGAAGCCGGCCAGCCCGGCTTCTGCAATGGTCGGCACATCAGCGTAGGCGCGCACGCGCTTGGCCGACGACACGCCCAGCGCACGCAATTTTCCGTCGCGCACGAGGTTGATCGCACTGGCCAGCGGCGACATGAAAAACTGCACGCGGCCCGATACCGTATCGGTTAGCGCCTCGGGTATACCCTTGTACGGGATATGCACCACGTCGATGCCGGCGGCGATTTTCAACATCTCGGCGGCGAAATGCGT
>CANIID010000152.1 GCA_947467315.1 Betaproteobacteria bacterium
CAATGCAGCAACGGCAAATCGTCTTCGGGACAACCATCGTCGGCGAATTTTTTCAGCACGGTCGAGGCCAGATAAAGCTGGCTCAGAATATCGCCCAGCCGCGCCGACAGCCGCTCGCGACGCTTGAGCGAGCCGCCGAGCACGAACATGGCCACATCCGATGTCCAGGCAAACGCGCTCGACAGCCGTGTCAGTTGTTGATAATACCGTCGCGTGTGTTTGTCGCCGGGCGTCATCACCAGGCGCGCGCACGTCACGCCCATCCAAGCCGCGCGCGCCATGTTGGAAATCGTAAACGCCACATGGCCGAAAAACGCAGCATCCAAATCTTTCAGCGCCTTGGCGTCATCTTCCTCCTGCGTCGCTTCCATTTCCTTCAACACAAACGGATGACCGCGGATCGCGCCCTGGCCGTAAATAATCATCGAGCGCGTGAGGATGTTCGCGCCTTCAACGGTGATGCCGATGGGGATTTGCTGATACGAGCGCCCGAGGTAGTTATTCGGCCCCATGCAGATGCCCTTGCCGCCGTGTACATCCATCGCATCGTTGATCAACTGCCGCCCGCGTTCGGTGAGATGGTATTTCACGATAGCCGAAATCACCGATGGCTTTTCACCCAGATCAATCGCGCCCGCCGTCATCACGCGCGCCGCTTCCATCACATACAAATTGCCGCCAATGCGCGCCATCGCCTCTTCGACACCCTCAAAGCGGCCAATCGACAGGTTAAATTGCGTGCGCACGCGCCCATAGCCGCCGGTGGTACGTGTTGCCAGTTTCGCCATGCCCACCGAGCTGCCCGGCAGCGAAATTGAGCGCCCCGCCGCGAGGCAATTCATCAGCATCTTCCAGCCCTGCCCGACGTAATCGACGCCGCCGATGACGTAATCCATCGGCACGAACACATCTTTGCCCCAGTTCGGCCCGTTCATGAACGCGCCGTTCAGCGGAAAATGCCGCCGGCCGATATTCACCCCGGCGATGTCGGTGGGTATCAAGCCAAGCGTGATGCCGCGGTCTTCTTCAGGTCCGAGAATGTGATCCGGATCATACAAGCGGAACGCCAAACCCAGCAGCGTGGCAATCGGCCCCAGCGTGATGTAACGCTTTTCCCAAGTCAGGCGTATGCCCAGCACTTGCTGGCCTTGCCACGGGCCGCGACACACGATGCCAAAGTCGGGAATACCGCCGGCGTCCGAACCCGCCTCGGGGCTGGTCAACGCAAAGCACGGCATCTCCAAACCCTTGGCCAGACGCGGCAGGTAGTACTCTTTTTGCGCCTTGGTACCGTAGTGCAGCAGCAACTCCGCCGGCCCGAGCGAGTTGGGCACCATCACCGACACCGCCGCCGTGCCGCTGCGGGAGGTGAGCTTGACGATCACCGCCGAATGCATCAGCGCGGAGAAACCCTTGCCGCCGAATGCCTTGGGAATAATCATGCCGAGAAAACCCTGATCCTTGATGTACTGCCACGCCTTCGGCGGCAGATCGTGCAGATCGTTGGTGATTTCCCATTCGTTCACCATCTCGCACAGGGTTTCCACCGGGCCGTCTAGAAACGCCTGTTCTTCCGCGCTCAAAACAGGCTTGGGGTACGCGTGCAGCTTTTTCCAGTTGGGTTTGCCGCTGAATAAATCGCCGTCCCACCATACCGTGCCGGCATCCAGCGCTTCTTTTTCGGTGGACGACATATGCGGCAAAATTCGGCGAAACAAGTCGAGCAGCGGCGCACCCAGCACTGCGCGGCGTATCGGCCCCGGATTGAGCAGCAGCGCGAGTATCCCCGCGATGATGCACGCCAACGCCACCACCACCGGCGAAGCGCCGCCGAGAAATCCCATGATCAGGATTCCCGCGAGGGCAGTGACGGTCCACGCCCACGCCGGCGCGCAAAAGTAAGCGAGCACCCAAAGCGCCGCAATCGCCACGCCGAAAACCATCAGCGTTTGCATAAGCGCTGCTCCTTTAGCCTATAATAAATAGTTTAATAAAAACAGTTACTTACATCGATTATACCCGAATCACACGGAATGCAGCCCGCGTATCGCCTTCACCCGCTCTTTACCCGCCGCCATCATCAGCGCCCATTCGTTGCCGGCCGACATGAAGCGCGCGCCGAGCTTGATCGCGTAGTCGTAGTTCTGCGTGTCGGCCCCGGCCAGACCGCCGATGCCGGGGATCTTGCCGTGTTTGCGGCAGGCGGCGACGATGCGCTCGAACGCGGCCTTCACTTTGGGGTGCGTCGTCTCGCCGGGCACACCCAAATCGGACGATAAATCGCTGCTGCCGATGTGCAGCACATCCACACCGGGCACGGCCGCGATGGCTTCCACCTGCTCCAGCGCGGCGACACTTTCGATCATGATGATCAGCAGCGTGTTGTCGTTGAGTATCTTTCGCGCTTCAACCGTCGGCACCGGCCGATAACCAAAGTGCGGAAAGCTGGACGTGCCCGAACGGCGGCCAAGCGGCGCGTACTTGCACGCGTCCACCGCGGCGCGCGCGTCGGCGGCGTTGGCGCAGTCCGGTACCACGATACCCAACGCGCCGCCGTCGAGCATGCGCAGCGCCAGCCCGTAGTCGCGGTCCGGTATGCGTACCAGCGGTGTCACGCCCGCACCCAGCGCCGCCACGCACATCTGTGACACCTCATTTTCCGGCAGCGGGCTGTGCTGCAAATCAAAATACAGCGCGTCGAAGCCGCAAGCGCTGGCGGCCAGCGCGATATCGACCGTGCGCGCGTGGCGGATCATCAGGGCGAGGCCGAGATCGCCGCGTTTGAGCCGGTCGGCGAGTGGATTTTTCAGTGTGGGCGTCATAGTGTCTTTCCAGTCCGTTAGGTAGTGGGAGGTTGATTATTTTCCGCGGGTTTTTTACGCCCGAAAAATCTGCTGAAGACCGCGCCGAAACCGACAATAGCGAGTAAGGCAATCTTCCAGAATTTCAGAATGAACACGCCGGCCATCGCCAGCAGCCCAAGTTTCTTGGCGGCGACACCCGCCACCAGCGCGGCCAAGCCGTACTCGGCCACCTTGTCGGTGGACTTGTCGAAGTCGCCGTAGCGCTTGCCCTCGTTAAAATCCAGCGCCGCGAGCAAACCCTGTGCCACCTGCTTGTCGCGTTCGATGCTCTTCAACGAGGTCACCAGATTCAGGCTGATATAGCCTTCGCGGCCCAGCGCGTAGGTGTTGTAATTGATGCCCGCATTCGCCGTATCTGCGGCGCCTTTCTGCTTCGACGACAGCGACCACAGCAGCCGGTGCGCGGCCGGGTCATACGTCGGCGCCTGCACCCAGCCGATGATATCAATCTCGCCGATGCCGCGCGTGCGGCGTTCCTTGTTGGTTTCTTCGGTGCCTTCCTTAATACTGGTCAGCAGTTCATCGGCTTTCCAGTCTTTGGCGTCATCGTCCTTGATATAACCGGCCTTGATATTACGCGCGACCACAAACCACTCCGCTTCGCCGATCGGCATCACCATGCCAAGCAAGCCGTCGCCCGCCCGGTTGCCCATTACCGTCAGTAAACGACCTGCTTCCGCCGCCGGTATGAACGTGTGCCCCTGCGGTATTTTGATCACCGCCTGATCGGCGAGCTTGATCTCGGCGGGCCCGCGCGTCATCACCGCTTCCGCCGCCTTGAACGCCGCATCGGCTTCCGCTTTGCGATCCGCGGGGGCTTGTGCATACGCCACGCCCGCCATCATCACGAACAAGCCCATCATTCTTAAAAGGAAGTGCGGAAAGCTAACACCCATGTTGTTCTCCTGGATCAAAACTGCGATTCCGCCAGCGCCATGACGCTGTCGGCCCCACTCACCACCGTCTGCCTGAACGCCGCCGCTTGGGGCAGAAGATGTTCGCAGTAAAACCGTGCGGTGGTTAATTTGGTATCGTAAAACACCGTATCGGCGCCCGGCTCGCCGCGCTTGCGCTGCGCAACTTCGGCCGCGCGCGCCATCATCCAGCCGCCGCCCACCGTGCCGAACAATTTCAGATACGGCACAGCCACCGCGTACACGGCGTTGGGATTTTTCTGGAAGTTATCGACGATCCAGCGCGTGGCGTCTTCCAGCGCATCAATCGCGCCGGAAAGCGATTTGCCGACGTTCGCCAGTTCGCCTGACGACAAGGCTGCCGCCGTCTTGCGCATCTCCGCGATCACCGCCAGCGCGGTTGCGCCCTTCTCGTAGCCCACCTTGCGCCCCACCAAGTCGTTCGCCTGGATGCCGGTGGTGCCTTCGTAAATGGTGGTGATGCGCGCGTCGCGCAGATACTGCGCCGCGCCGGTTTCCTCGACAAAACCCATGCCGCCGTGGATTTGCACGCCCGTGGAGGCAATCTCCACGCACTGCTCGGTACACCACGCCTTCACCACCGGGATCAGCAGATCGATCAACGCCTGACTGCGGCGCTTTTCGGCCACATCGGGATGATGCTTGGCTTTGTCGAGCGTGGCGGCGGCCAGATACGCCAGCGCGCGCATCGCTTCAATCTGCGACTTCATGCTCATCAGCATGCGCCGCACATCGGGGTGATGAATGATGGTGACGCGGTCGCCGCTGCGCTGGCCTACCTCGCGCCCCTGCACGCGCGTTTTCGCATAGTCGAGGGCATGCTGATACGCGCGCTCCGCCACCGCCACGCCTTCCAGGCCCACCGCGAGCCGCGCGTGATTCATCATGGTGAACATGTATTCCAGTCCGCGATTCGGCTCACCCACGAGGTAACCCGTAGCACCACCCGCGTCGCCGTACTGCATCACGCACGTCGGGCTGGCGTGGATGCCGAGCTTATGTTCGATGGACACGCATTTCACGTCGTTGCGAGTACCAGGGGTGCCGTCGGCATTGGGTAAAAATTTCGGCACCACAAACAGCGAGATACCTTTCACGCCTTCGGGTGCGTCCGGCAGGCGAGCGAGCACCAGATGCACGATGTTATCCACCATGTCGTGCTCGCCCCAGGTGATGAAAATCTTGGTGCCGCTGATTTTGTAGTGCTCTCCATTGTTACCACTGGGGACCGCCTTGGCTCGTATCGCCGCCAGATCGGAGCCCGCCTGCGGCTCGGTGAGATTCATCGTGCCGGTCCACTCACCGGCATTGAGCTTGGGCAGGTAGCGCTGCAACAGATCTCCGGAAGCATGATGCGCCAGCGCCTCCATCACGCCGGAGGTCAGCATCGGACACAGGCAGAACGCCATATTGCTGCTGTTCCACATCTCTTGCACCGGATTCGAAACGATATGCGGCAAGCCCTGGCCGCCGTATTCGCTCAAGCCGCCAAGGCCGTTCCAGCCCGCTGCGGTAAATTGTTGGTAGGCCGCTTTAAACCCGGGCGGCGATGTCACCACGTGATTGGCAAGCGTCGAGCCTTCCTGGTCACCCACGCGATTCAGCGGCTCCAGCACCTCCTGCGCGAATTTCGCCGCCTCACCCAGCACGGCCTCTACCAGCTCAGCGTTGACTTCCTCGCAGCCGGGCAACTTCGAAACGTCGTCCAACCCGGCGAGCTCGTTGATCACGAACAGCATGTCCTTCAGCGGCGCAACGTATGACGACATGGCGGACCTCCATGAAAAAATGACGTGACCCGCGCGGGCCATGCCACCATGTTACCGCAAAGAAGAACGCAACTCGATGCGCTCGACTTGCGCACCCTGGATGACGCAAACCTATTTCCCGGCGTCAGCCGGATCAAATCCAGCGGCCGTCCACTGCGCATGCAACGCCGGATCAGCCAAAAATTTGACGAAGCGCGATGCCGCTTCGGCGGACGCGGAATCAGCCGCGATGGCGGCCACATACACGGCATACGACTGCATCGACGCCGGCAGAACGCCGGCCAGCTTGACACCTTTTACCGGGAGCACTTCCGTGACGATGAACAAACCTATGTCGACTTGCCCGTCACGCACCAGATTGACGCCGCCATCGATCGCGTTCTTGAAGGTAATTTTAGGTTGCATCGCCTCCGCGATGCCGAGCTGCTCGAACACGCGCAACAGGTGCCCCCCGCTGGGCGTGAGCTTGGGATCGGGAAACGCGACGGTCCGCGCTTCCAGCAACATCGCACGCACCGCCTCCGGGGTCGAGACATCCGGAACACGCGCGTTTTCGCGCACCGCCACACCCACGCCGACTCGTCCCAATGCGGTACGCGATTGCGCGCGGAACGCGGCGGCCTTGTCCAATCCGTCGATCAGCGCCACCGGCAACAGCAGCACATCGGCTTTCTCGCCGGACATCACACGCTTTTGAAGGCTGCCCACCACGCCGAAATGAAGTTCCACGGTAATGCCGGTAGCCTTCTCGAATTGCGGCGTGAGCGATTGCAGGATGGGCTGCACGGCGCCACCGGCCAGCACGCGTAGGTCGGCGGCGTGCAATGGCGCAGAAAACGCCATCACCATGCCGAGTAATCCTGTTTGTAAGAAACGGCTTCCACGCTGCCGTGCCGATTTGTCGACGTGTTGAGTGTCCATAACCTCAATGCCGTTGTATCGAAATCCGGGGCTTCCGTATGCGTCGCTGCGCTGCGTGCGGGTCCATATCCCTTATTATACGAATGGATTGCCATTATCGATTTGTCGCGCGCATTCATCGAACTATCCCGTGCGCTGTATACCCGCCTGTTGAATCACTTTCAGCCACTTCGCGAATTGTTCGGCATTTAATTTTCCCAACTCCGCCGGTGTCGAGGTGCGCAATTCGATGCCTTCGTGCGCAAGCCGCTGCCGGACATCCGGCGTCGAAAGTCGCTGCAGAATTTCACGATTTAATCGACTCACGATCTCCGGCGGCGTAGCGGCGGGCGCCACGATGGAATAAAACTGCTCCAGCTCGAAACCCCGCAACCCGGATTCGTCGATCGTGGGAATATCCTGCGCCAACGTGCTGCGCTTGAGACTGGTCACGCCCAGCGCGCGCACGCGCTTTTCGCGCACCTGCGGCAACGCCGTCAAAAAATTGGCGATCATCACAAACGTTTCGCCCTGCAGCAGCGACATCATCGCGGGCGCACCGCCCTTATACGGCACGTGAAGCAAATTGACCTGCGCCATCGCTTTGAAAAGCTCCATGCCGAGATGGGCCGGACCGCCTTGGCCGGTCGATGAAAAGGTAATTTGACCGCCGCCCGACTTTGCCAGGCGTATCAAATCACGCACGCTCACCACGGGCAGCGACGGATGCGTGACCAGCATATAAGCCGTAGTGCCGATCAAGGATATCGGCGCAAAATCCTTGACCGGATCGTAATTGCGGTTAGCGATCAGCGCCGGCCCGGTGATCAGCGTGGCCGCGCTGCCCAGCAGCAAGGTGTAGCCATCTTTCGGTGCGCGCGCCACCATTTCCGCAGCAATGGCGCCACCCGCGCCGCCCCGGTTGTCAGGCACAATTTGTTGGCCCAGCGCAGGACTGACTTTTTCCGCGATCAACCGCGCAACGGTATCGGTGCCGCCGCCGGGGGCGTTGGGCACGATGAGGCGGATGGGCTTTGAAGGATAGGTTTGCGCGTGACACAGCACTGCCGCGGCGCTCAATGCGAAGACCGCCGCAGTATTAATTATGCCGGGTACCGCCTTTGGTTTTCGCTTCAACTTAGCCTCTCAAACAGAAGATTCATCGTCAGCTCAAAGTCTTTCGCAGTCACATGAAGCGTAAGTGCGTCTTCAATGTATCCGCTCAGTTTACTGCCGCACAGACCATTGCACTACAAAAAAGGGCGCGATCCTTTCAGATCACGCCCTCTGTCAGCTCTTAATCAAACCTCGATCAACCCAACTCAGTCACCAACTCCGGCACCACCTTAAACAAATCATCCACGATCCAGTAGCTTGCAATCGAGAAAATCGGCGCTTCGGCATCCTTGTTGATGGCGACGATCACCTTGCTGTCTTTCATCCCGGCCAAATGCTGAATTGCGCCGGAAATGCCCACCGCGACATACAACTCCGGCGCGACGATCTTGCCGGTTTGTCCGACTTGATAATCGTTCGGCACAAAGCCCGAATCCACCGCCGCGCGCGATGCGCCAACCGCCGCACCCAGCTTATCGGCCAGCGGTTCGAGAATTTTGAAATTCTCGGCGCTGCCCATGCCGCGGCCACCCGAGACGATGATGCGCGCCGCTGTCAATTCCGGACGCGCCGACTTGGTAAGCTCCTGGCCGTTGAATTTGGACAGGCCCGCGGCAGGCACCGCAGCCAAAGCTTCAACAGCGGCAGAGCCCGTTTCAGCGGCCGGATCAAACGCCGTGGCGCGCACGGTGATGACTTTGATCGCATCAGACGATTGCACCGTCGCCATCACGTTACCTGCATAGGTCGGGCGCACGAACGTATCGGCCGACACCACGCTGCTGATGTCGGAAATTTGCTGCACGTCCAGCATCGCGGCGACACGCGGCATGAAGTTTTTACCCATGCCGGTCGCCGGGGCTACGATGTGGCTGTAGTTTTTGGCGATGCTCAACACCTGCGCGGTGACGTTTTCGGCCAGCGCGCCTTCGTATTGCGGCGCATCGGTGACCAGCACTTTGGCGACGCCCGCGACTTTGGCCGCAGCAGCCCCCGCTTCGGCGCATTGATGGCCGACCACCAGCACGGTGACATCACCACCGAGCTTGCTCGCGGCGGTGATGGTGTTGGTGGTGCCGGGCTTTAATTGCTTGCCGTCGTGTTCGGCGATAACCAGGACGGCCATTAGAGTACCCTCGCTTCGGTCTTGAGTTTGTTGACGAGTTCTTTCACGTCGGCGACTTTAACGCCGGAGCTGCGCTTGGCGGGCTCTTCAACCTTCAGCGTTTTCAGACGCGGCTTGACATCCACGCCCAGTGCATCCGGCTTAATGTTTTCCAGCGGCTTTTTCTTTGCCTTCATGATATTCGGCAGCGTGACGTAACGCGGCTCGTTCAGGCGCAGGTCAGCGGTGACGACCGCGGGCAGGTTAACGGTGAGTTTTTCCAGACCGCCGTCGATTTCGCGCGTGATCTCCGCGCTATCACCGTTGATGGTGACATTCGAAATATGCGTCGCCTGCGGCCAGCCCAGCAGCGCTGCAACCATTTGCCCGCACTGATTGGAATCGTCGTCGATTGCCTGCTTGCCCATGATGACCAGGCGCGGCTGTTCTTTATCGATGATGGCTTTCAAAAGCTTCGCCACAGCCAGCGGCTGCGCTTCTTCAGCCATCTCGACCAAAATGCCACGGTCAGCACCCATGGCCATTGCGGTGCGGATGGTTTCCTGGCATTGAATGGTGCCGATGGACACCACGACGATTTCGGTAACGATGCCCGCTTCTTTCATGCGCACGGCCTGCTCCACCGCGATTTCGCAAAACGGATTGATCGTCATTTTGATATTGGCCGTCTCGACCCCGGTGCCGTCGGATTTGACGCGCACCTTCACATACGGGTCGATCACGCGCTTGGCCGTGACCAGAACTTTCATTGTTTCTCCTTGGGGGAACTGATGGAAATAGACGTGCAAACGACGGCGTATTTTAGCCGAAAGCGCACTCTCGCGAAACCTCTTCGCACGAAAAAAATTACCTAACTATTTGTTTTTAATTGATTATTTATAAAGTGGACTGGTAAATCACAGCACCCGCCCGGCCACTACCGCCCCTTGAAGTTCGGCTTGCGCTTCTCGCGAAACGCCGCGCCCGCTTCCACGCGATCTTCCGTCGAAGCAATCAGCGTGGATAAATCGGCCTCGATGCGCAGGCCGGTCGCCAAATCAGTGTCGAGACTGCCGCGCACCGCTTCTTTCACCAGCAGCACCGACAGCGGCGCGTGCGCGGCGATGCGTTTCGCCAGTGCCTCGGCGGCCGACATCAACTCTGCGCGCGGCACCAGACGTGAGATCAAGCCCATCTGCAACGCATCCGCCGCACTTACATGGTCTGCGGACAACGCAATGTCCAGCGCGCGCCCCAGCCCGACCAGACGCGCCAGCCGTTGCGTGCCACCGCTGCCGGGCAAGGTGCCGCGCGAGACTTCCGGCAAGCCGAACTTGGAACCTTCAGCGGCCATACGAATGTCGCACGCCATCGCAATCTCCAGACCACCGCCGAGACAATAGCCGTGGATCGCCGCGATCATCGGCTTGCGCACCCGGTCGAACGCCAGTATCCAGTGCGTGTGCGCGCGACCCTGGCGATGTTTCACCAGCGAGCCCACCGCGTTGAATCCCTTCACGTCCGCACCCGCGCAAAACGCGCGCTCGCCCGCGCCGCTAAACACAATCACGCGCACGTCGTCGTCGGCTTCGGCCTGCGCCAGCGCCTTGGGAATGTCAGCGCGTATGGTTTCGGAAATCGCGTTCATCGCCTGCGGGCGATTCAGCGTGATCCAGGCGATTTGATCGCGCACTTCGTAGAGCACTTCGGCAGTCATGGAGATATCACAATTTTTCGTTTAAAAACATATAGTTATACAACACCCTCAATCCAGCACAATTTTCGCCTCGCGGATCACCCGCGCCATGCGCTCAAACTCGGCCTTGATGTGCGCGGCGAACTCTTCCGGCGAGTTGCCACTGGGGATCACCGCTTCTTTCAGCAGACGCTCCTGAATGTCGCCCGATTTCACTGCCGCGACGATTTCCTTGTTCAAGCGATCAATGATCGGGCGCGGCGTGCCGGCCGGCGCAACGATGCCGTACCACGAGCCCGATTCATAACCGGGCACGCCAGCTTCGGCCACCGTCGGCACATCGGCCAGCGCCTGCGAGCGTTTGGCACCCGTCATCGCAATCGCGCGCAGTTTGCCGTTTTTGACATGCGGCAGCATCGCCACTGCGCTGGAGAACATCAACGGCACCTGCCCGCTCATCAAATCGGTCATCGCAATCGACAGCCCCTTGTACGGCACATGCACCATCTTCACGCCTGTCATCATGGAAAACATTTCCGTCGCCAGATGCGTGGATGACCCAATGCCGTTGGACGCATAGTTCACCGCGTTGGGCTTGGCCTTCGACAGCGCCACCAGTTGTTTGATCGAATTCACCGGCAGCGACGGATGCACCACCACCAGCAAGGGCGCCGAGGCGATCAAACTCACCGGCGCAAAATCCTTCAACGCATCGTACGGCACTTTTTTCTGCGCATTGGGAATGATCGTCATCACCGCTACGTTGCCGAGCAGCAGCGTGTAGCCGTCGGCGGGCGATTTCGCCACCAGCTCCGCCGCGATCAAGCCGCCCGCCCCGGCGCGGTTATCCACCACAATTTGCTGGCCCAGCGCGGGCGTTATCTTTTGCCCGATCAGGCGCGCGATGGTGTCGTTGCCGCCGCCGGGAGCGAGCGGCACGATCAGGCGGATCGCCTTGCTGGGATATGCTTGCGCCGCCGCCTGCTGGCCCCAACTCAAGGCCGCCAATACCGACACCCATTTCACTGCGTTACGTTTATTCATGCACTTTCTTTATCCAGTCATCTGTCAGGACTCGGATTGTACTACTGCGCGGGCGCACGACAGACTCTATACTCCGCCCATGCTCTCCGTCACTCATCTCACCAAGCGCTACGGTGCGCGCACGGTCTTTGACAACCTGAATCTGAGCATCCAGCCGGGCGAGTACATCGCCATCATCGGCGAATCCGGCGTGGGCAAATCGACACTGCTGAATCTGCTGGCCGGGCTGGACGTGCCCGACGCCGGCGATATCACCCTCGACGGCGCCAACCTCGCGACGCAAAGCGACGATGCGCGCACCCACATCCGCCGCACCCGCATGGGCTTTGTGTTCCAGGCGTTTCATGTGCTGCCGTACCTGACGGTGGCCGGTAACGTGGAGCTGCCGTTGCTGTTGCAGAAAGTGGCGGCGAACGAACGGCTCGAACGCACACACGCCATGCTGACCGCCGTGGGGCTGGCGGATCGCGGCGCGAGCTTTCCGCGCGAACTCTCCGGTGGCGAACTGCAACGCGTGGCGGTGGCACGCGCGCTGATTCATCGTCCCAAGCTGGTGCTCGCCGATGAACCCACCGGCAACCTCGATCCGGAACGCGCCGCCGAAATTTTGCAGTTGCTCAAAGACACCATCGCTCGCGAGCAGGCGATCGGCATCCTCGTCACCCATTCGACGCTTGCCGCGCAGACGACGCAGCGCACGCTGCGGCTGACGCGCGATGGGTTGTTTGCGGATAAAAGCACAACATGAACCATTCACCACCGTACCGTAGACCGGAAAAGCGCAGCGCCTTCCGGGAGAAGGTCGTGCCCTACCCAACTGTTGCGCCAAGTTCACGATGGCGACCGGTGCGCGGTAGCGGCGTTCCATCTTGCTTCGGCGCACCGGTTCCCGGAAGGCGCTGCGCTTTTCCGGTCTACGGATAGCGGATGTGCGGCGTTCCATGAGCGCCTCTTTCGCTCTCCTGCGCGCTCTATCCTTCGCGCCGCTGCGCGCCCGTGCGCGCCGCAGCGTGCTGGCGATATTGGCCATTGCTGTGGGTGTGGCGTTGGGCCTCGCGGTGAATCTGGTGAACGACGCGGCGCTGGCAGAAATGCAGCAGGCGTTTCGCACGCTGTCGGGTGAAGCCGATGTGCGCATCGAAGGCGTCAGCCGCACCATGGACGAAAACCTCTACGGCAAGCTCGGCTTGCTCAGCGAGATCGAATCGATTGCGCCTATCCTCGAACTCGACGCCGCCGTGGCAGGCCGGCGCGAAGCACTTAAAATTATCGGACTCGATCCGTTTGCATCGGCCCGCTTCACGCCGCATTTGATCGCACAGCCCGACGACACCACGCGCGATCCGCTGGCTAATTTTGGCGGCGCCCGCATCGCAGTCTCGCCTGCCGTGCTGGCGTGGTTGCCGGCGGGCGATCAGCCCGAAAAACACCTCACCGTGGCCACGCCCGGCGGCCCGCTCAAGCTGGAAATCGCCGGCGTGCTCGCCGGCGTCGAAAGCCAGCAGCGCGTGGCGGTGCTCGATATCGCCGTAACGCAGGAACTGTTCAATCTGCAAGGCCAGATCACGCGGTTGGATGTGCGTCTGCTGCCGGGTGTGGATCGCGCCGCATTCATCCGCGACCTCGCGCACACGCTGCCTGCGGGCGTGCATGCGGTGGCGCCCGAGGTGCGCGAACAACAAGCCGCCACCATGTCGCGCGCGTACCGTGTCAATCTCACGATGCTGGCGATGATCGCGCTGTTTTCCGGCGCGCTGCTGGTGTTCTCCACGCAAATGTTAAGCGTGGCGGAGCGCGTCAGCGAGCTGGCGTTTCTGCGCGTGATCGGCGTGACCGCGCGCGGCACGGTGGGCTTGATGCTGTTTGAGGCGGTGCTACTGGGCGCCGCCGGTGCGCTACTGGGCGCGGTGTTGGGCTATGCGCTCGCGTGGGGCGCGCTGCATGTTTTGGGCGGAGACCTGGGCGCCGGCTTTTTTCATGG